>DGOE01000092.1:9878-11531 GCA_002389295.1 Flavobacteriales bacterium UBA4474
CGCACCTTTCGGGAAGTCGGCAAAGACCGGAGCTTCAGGATACCGCTGCGCACGAGCCGCATGGATGTCAGCCGCATTCACAAACACTACGGCGCTGTCCCCGATGGGGAGAGGGTCGCCCTTTTCAACCACATGGGCCTGCTCGAAATCGCGATCAACCATGGCGCCAATGCCACCGGCGGCGGTGCAAGCCAATTGTTTGGCTTGGGCACGGGTTCAGTGGTCAGGATTGAATTTCAATCAAACACCCCTTCCAACAGCCTATGATTGTCCGCATCGTCCACATGCATTTTCGCAAAGAGGCCCTTTCCTCCTTCTTGGCCCTCTTCGACGAGCACCGCAACGATATCGCCGGTCAGCCAGGATGTCGCAACCTGCAGCTTGTCCAAGCCGAACAAGATGAGTGCGCCATCAGCACCATCAGCCAATGGGACGCGCCCGAAGACCTTGAGGCTTACCGCAACAGCGCCCTTTTCCAACACATCTGGCCCGCCACCAAAGCCCTGTTCTCAGCATCTCCTGCCGCGAGCAGCCACACCGTGCGCTGGGCTTCCTAATTTCGAAGCCGATTCATGATTGCCCTGTACAAGAAGGAACTGCGCGCTTTTCTCACCTCGGTGGTCGGCACTGTGGTGTTGGGTGTTTTCCTTTTGATCGGCGGACTGTTCCATTGGGTCTTTCCCGGCCAATGGAATCTCCTGTCCAACGGCATTGCAGAACTCAATGCCTTTTTCCTCTTCACCCCTTGGGTGCTGATGTTTCTCATACCCGCCATCACCATGCGGTCCATCCCCGAGGAGCGCGCTCAAGGCACGCTTGAATTGCTGCTGACGCACCCCCTCGATCCGCGGCGCATCATCTTGGCCAAATTCGCAGCGGGCCTCACCCTGGTGACCCTGGCGCTGCTGCCCACGCTCATCAGCTTTGCCATCCTCCACCACCTCGGAAACCCTCCGGGCAACATCGACAATGGCGCTGTCCTCGCAGGTTATCTGGGTCTGGTCATGTTGGGAGGTGCATTTGTCGCCACTGGGCTGGCGGCATCTTCGCGTTCCAAAAGCCAAATCGTGGCCTTTCTGACCGCCGTACTGACCTGCCTGGTCTTTTACTACGGCCCTTCAGCACTCGGGTCCTATGACCTGTTTGGAGGGTGGGACCACATCGTGCAGTGGTGCGCCATGGAGACGCATTTCCGGTCCATCGGCACCGGCGTCATCGTGATCGGTGACGTCTTGTGGTTCACCGTATACATCGCCATGGCATTGGCGGTGGCCCAACGTCAAATCCAGCCCGGAAAGCCATGAATGCGGCATCCATATTCAAGCGCCTCAACCACCGTGGGACCAGGGCTGTGCTGGTTTCACTGGTCCTGCTCTTCATCGCCGAGCAAGGCGACTGGCGCATCGACGTGACAGAGGATGGCAGGCACAGCCTCACCGATGCGACCACAGATATGCTGGCGGAACTGGCCGCAGGAGAGGAGGAGGTCCTGGTGCGCTGCTACCTCGAGGGGGATTTTCCCGCCAGGTACAGGCGGCTTTCCGAAGAAATCAAAAGCAAGCTCCGGACCTTTTCGCGTCGGAGCGGAGGGAAGGTGCGCTGGGATTTCATCGATGTCGCAGAAAGTGGAGATGACAAAACCATCGGCGAGAC
>DGOE01000092.1:11647-13082 GCA_002389295.1 Flavobacteriales bacterium UBA4474
GACTATCCGGTTCAATTTCTCCGGTCAGAGACCATGGAACCCGACGAAGTGATGGCACAAAACGCCATCAACCAGGTGGAATTCACCCTCGGGCAGGCCATCCGGCTCGGCATGCGCAGCCGCCGGCCCGTGGTCGGCTTCTTGCAGGGGCATGGGTGCTGGTCTCCCGCAGAGACGGCAGATTTCTCCAACGACCTCGCGGAGACTGTAGACGTCATCGATGTGGTGCTCGACGGCAAGGTGGACGCCCTGTGCGAGAAGATCGAGGGAAGACCGGACCGGCAACCCAAATTCGACGCCCTGATCATCGCCGGGCCCGACTCCATGTTTAGCGACAGGGACAAGCTGCTGCTCGACCAGTACCTCATGAATGGTGGGCGCATGCTGTGGCTGGTGGACCCTTTGGTCACAGACAGAGACAGCCTGGCTCAATTGCAATTCACCATGGCCACCACCCGGGACATCGGCCTGTTCGATCAACTCTTTCACTACGGCGCTCGCTTGAACCGCGACATGGTGCTCGACGCCCAGTGCGCCCCCATCATGCTCGGGGCAGGCCCCATGGGGGATCACCGCAACATGCAGATGTTCAGCTGGTATTTCGCCCCCGTCGTGCTGTCCACTCCCGAAGCCCACCCCATCTGCGCCAACCTGGACCCTGTCCATTTCGACTTTGCCGGCAGCATCGACATCGTCAACGAACGGGCGGAAAACCAGGCCACTGTATTGCTCTCTTCTTCCAACCGCGCCGTGACCTACAAGGCGCCTGCGCGGGTGGGAACGGGAGTCGTGGAACTCCCGCCTGAACATTTCGATACCGGCCTCATGGAAGGCTACCCCCTCGCTGTGCTGCTGGAAGGGCAATTCGAGAGCTTTTTCGCGCTCCGGTTGGGTGCAGAACTGCGCAACGATCCGGATTTCGCATTCAAAGCAGCGACGGAGAACGGCAAGTTGATCTTGGTCTCCGATGCGGACTTCATTCGCAACGATGTGCGCGTCACGGATGGTGGCTTGGCCCCCATGCCACTGGGCTATGACCGTTACTCACAACGGGTCATCTATGACAACAAGGAATGGCTGCTCAATGCGGTCAGTTATCTCTTGGACGACGCCGCACAGATCAGCCTCAGGTCCCGGTCCATCGCTTTTCGTCCCTTGGACGATGCCCGGATCCGTGGCAGAGAGAGCATGTGGTCCTTTTTGGCCGTTGGCGGTCCCGTATCCATCGCGCTGTTGGCAGGGTGGATCATGGCCTTGTGGCGCAGAAAGCAATGGGAAAGCGGAAATACAGCAGGCACGTCATGAACCGGAGTTTCATTTTTCCCCTCATTCTCCTTGCCCTGCTCTTGGGTGCAGCCCTGGTCACCTGGCAATCTGATCAGGGCCGGCTCGACGCCGACGAAGGCACGCATTTTTCCATAGCCGACACCTCCCG
>DGOE01000006.1 GCA_002389295.1 Flavobacteriales bacterium UBA4474
GCCCAGTACCGCGAGCTCGAGGCGTTTGCCAAGTTTGGATCGGACCTGGACGAAGCGACGAAGGCGGTGCTCGACAAGGGCATGCGCAACGTGGAGATTCTCAAGCAAAACCTGAACTCCCCGATGACCGTGGAGGACCAGACTGCGATCATTTATGCCGGAACCAAGAACCTCTTGAAGAAGGTGCCGGTGGACAAGGTCAAAGAATTCGAGGGCGCTTATTTGGATTACCTCCGCTCAAAGCACGCCGACACCATGGCTGCGCTGAAGGCCGGAAAGTATACCGATGAGGTCCAAGCCGTGATGGCGGAAGCCGCCGATGAGGTGAGCAAGCAATTCGCTGGCGCCTGAACTGATTGAAAGATGGCTGGAGGTCTCAAGGAAGTACGCAATAGAATCGCATCTGTCGGAAGCACCCGGCAGATCACGCAGGCCATGAAGGTGGTTTCTGCCGCGAAGTTGCGTCGCGCGCAGGATGCCATCGTTCAGATGCGTCCATACGCTGAGAAGCTTCAGGAGATTTTGGTCAATGTGAGCGGCTCGTTGGATGCTTCGGAAAACCCGTTTGCAGCGGAGCGTGAGGTAAACAACGTGCTGTTGGTGGCCATCACGTCCAATCGCGGCTTGTGTGGACCGTTCAACAACAACGTCATCAAGTTGGCCAACCAACGCTTGAAAGAGCTGGAGGGGGCAAAGGTGGATGTGTTGTGTCTTGGCAAGAAGGCGGGTGACGTTTTTCGCAAAACGGACAACTTCACCACGTTGACTTTGGGAGACCAACCCCATGAGATTTTTGACAACCTTGATTTCGCGCACACGGCTGCTGTGGCGGAGGTCATCATGGAGGCCTTTAAGTCGGGGAGTTATGACCGCGTAGAGCTGTTGTACAACCGGTTTGTCAATGCTGCACTTCAGGACGTGCGCTGCGAGCAAATGTTGCCGATTGAGCAAGGCGCGACCGAAGAGGGTGCCCCTGCTAAGGAGGTCGACTACATCTTTGAGCCCTCCCGCGAGGAGATTGCACTGAACATCGTGCCCAACACGTTGAAAGTGCAGCTTTACAAAGCCCTGTTGGACAGCAACGCATCCGAGCACGGTGCGCGCATGACGGCCATGCACAAGGCCACAGAAAACGCAGGAGACCTGCTCAGGGACCTGAAGTTGAGCTACAATAAGGCCCGTCAGGCGGCCATTACCGCAGAAATTCTCGAGATTGTGGGCGGCGCGGAAGCGCTTGAAGGATGATCCCGCAAACTTGATACGACTCTCTTTACGACAACGTTTGTTCTTCGCCATGCTTGGCGTGGTGCTGTTGGGCTTCCTGTTGACAGGGGCCGCAACACTGGTGGGCTTTGCCCGGTTGGACCAGGAGTACAACGCGGCCCGCCTCATTAGAAAGGAGGAGGCCATGGCGCGCAGTTTGCGGTTTGCGCTGGAGAGCGGGGTGGGTGATACGGTCGAGGCGACCTCGTTGAGCTGGACGGTGATGCCGGGGGCGTTTGCCGATCGAATCGTTGAGATAGAGGAAGTCCATGGATTGCCTTTGGCGGTATACCGATTGGATGGTAGCCTGTTTGTGACCTCTTCAGTGGCGCACCCGGACACTTCGGGCTTTGTTATTGACGCCGACCCAGAGGTGCTGATCTCTTTGGCCCAAGGGGCGGGCCGGTTGGAGGTGCCCATAGGCGGTGGAGAGTACCTGGCGTATTGGTATCAGACCAATTCTGATGGCCGCCCAGTGGCGCTGGTGGCATTGCGGTATGCGTCGAGGAGTCTGGAGACGGGCGGCATCAGGGATTTCTTGTGGAGTCTTGGCGGTGTGTTCGGATTGGTGTTTTTCGTTGCGGCGGGCTTTGCGTTTTTGTTGACGCGTTCCATTGCGCAGCCATTGTCGCGGCTCGGCGCCTTGATGGAACGCATGGACGTGTCCAAGGACGAGGGCTTTGAGCCGTTGAAGTATGCTGCGGGTGCGGGGGACGAGATAGCGGTACTGGTGGAGCGGTACAACCGCATGGCTGAAAATGTGCGCAGGTCTGCAGCGGCGTTGGCGCGGTCGGAGCGTGAAAGCGCCTGGCGAGAAATGGCCATGCAGGTGGCGCACGAGATCAAGAACCCCCTTACTCCAATGAAGCTGGGCATCCAACAACTGGAGCGGCGGGCCAAGGATGATGGTGTGGACAGGGTGGCACTGAAAGACCAAGTGGTGGCATTGTCTGCTGTTTTGCAGGGCCAAATCGACTTGTTGACGCGCATTGCTGACGAATTCAGCACATTGGCGCGCTTGCCCCAGGGTGAGCTTTTGCCCTGTTCGTTGCGCGCCATTTTGGAGCAGGTCGTAGAGTTGTATGTCGACCACGGTGTGCGTCCCGTGTTGACCATGGAAGGCGATGTGGAGGTCTTGTGCGATGAGGATCAGTTGGTTAGAATGTTCCACAACCTCGTTCTCAATGCGCAGCAAGCGATAGGGGATGACGGCGGAACCATCGGTATAGCAGTGCACAAGGACCCTGTGCGCGTGATTGTCAGGGATACAGGACCGGGCATCCCACCAGAGATTCTGTCTCGAATTTTTGAACCGCAATTCACCACCCGCGGAAGCGGATCGGGCTTGGGGCTGGCCATCGTGAAGGCCATTGCGGATTACCATAAGGTCGCTGTGGCCTGCGATTCTGAACCCGGGAACGGGGCTTCGTTCACCTTGGTATTTCCCTCATGATCAGGGTTATCAACAGTGTGTTGAGGATTTATCAGTGAAATCCTACGGTGGACGTTGGTCCGACTTGTTCGTGCTTTGTGGATGGTGAAATATTCCCAAAAACCATCAATTAATATCAAACCCAATCAGCAATGAGGAACCAACTTCTGCTTCTGTTGGCCTCGTTCGCCTTCGGTATGTCTGCGGCAATGGCCCAGTCGGTATCCGGAAAGGTGAGCGACGGTGCTAATGGAGAGGGCCTGCCCGGTGTGGCGGTCGTCGTCGTAGGCTCAAATACCGGAGTCTTATCGGATATGGACGGCATGTACCGCATCGAAGCGGCTACGGGCGATGTCCTGTCTTTCAGTTTTGTCGGCTACAACACGGTCCGAAAGGAGGTGTCAGGCACAGCCATGGATGTTTCCATGGAAAGTGGCGTTGCGCTCGACGAAGTCGTGGTGACCGCGCTCGGTGTGAGCCGCGAGAAGAAAGCGTTGGGTTACTCCGTTCAGGAGTTGGGCAACGACGCCTTTACCGATGCCAAGACCGAAAACGTGGTGCGCTCGCTCACTGGTAAGATTGCCGGTGTCCAAGTCACTTCGGGAACGGCGATTGGATCTTCTTCCAAGGTGTTGCTCCGTGGTGCCAGTTCCATTACGGGCGACAACCAGCCGCTCTTCGTGGTGGACGGTGTCCCAATGGACAACGCGGATTACTCCAGTGGTAACACGCAGCGTTCAGTTGGAGGTTATGACTACGGAAATGCCATCCAGGACATCAACCCAGATGACATCGAGTCGGTTTCTGTTCTGAAAGGACCAGCTGCTGCCGCCCTTTACGGTTCGCGTGCATCCAATGGCGCCATCGTAATCACGACCAAGTCGGGCAAGGGCTACCAGTCAAGCGGTAAGCGCGGAATCGGCATCAGTGTCAACAGCGGTGTGGCGTTCAACAATGTCTACGTCCTCCCCGATTACCAGAACTCTTATGGAGGTGGTGCCGGAACGGCTTGGATTGACACCATCGACGGGAACTTCATTCCGGACTATGGTTACGACGGCAGTTGGGGACCCAAGCTCGATGGCACACCGGTGCGTCATTGGGACAGCTGGTACAACTACGCGGGTGACGAGGATTACGGAACGACCCGCCCATGGAGCGCAACCGACAGCGATGTTGATCAGTACTTCCAGACGGGTGTGACGCTCTCCAACAACGTCAGTGTGAGCGGTGCGACGGACGAGAGCTCCTTCCGCATGAGCTACACCAACCACGACCAGACAGGTGTTTATGAGAACAGCTCATTGGACCGCAATACGCTGAGCTTCTCAGGAAGCCAGAAGGTGAGCGAAGACCTTGAGGCCAGCATCAACGCCAACTACGTGCAGTCAAAAGGTTCCGGTCGTCCTCAAACCGGCTATGGCAGCTCGATCATGTCGCAGTTCACCCAATGGGGACAGCGCCAGTTGAGCATGGACCGCCTGCGGAACTACAAGAACCCGGACGGAAGCCACAGAACGTGGAACCGGAACAGCGTGACTGACGCAGACCCACACTATTGGGACAACCCATTCTGGGAGCGTTACGAGAACGTCCAGAACGACCAGCGTGACCGCGTGTACGGAAACATCACGATGAAGTACAAGATCAACGATGTCTTCAGCCTCATGGGCCGGGCATTGAGCGACTTCTACATTGACCGTCGTGAGGAGCGCATTGCTGTTGGTGGTGTAAACGAAAGCTCATACAGCGAGACCACGCGTCAGCTGCAGGAGACCAATTTGGACGCCTACTTGAACTTTGCTGACGACCTCAGTGACGACTTGAACCTGACCGGTTTTGTCGGTGTCAACCAGCGGATCCGCAACTACAAGCGCTTGAACGCCTACACCCTCGGTGGATTGAACACCCCAGGACTGTATACGGTCAACAATGGTGCAGACGGTTATGAGGTGGGTGACTTCACAAGCAGCAAGACCGTCAACTCTGTGTTGGCCAGTGCCAGCTTCGGATACCAGCGCAAGTACTACGTGGACTTCACGGGCCGCAATGACTGGAGCTCTACCCTCCCAGCGGAGAACAACAGCTACTTCTACCCATCGGCTACGGCGAGCTACATCCTCAGCGAGGACCTCGACATCGATGCGATCAGCTTCGCCAAGGTGCGCCTCGGATGGGCCCAGGTCGGTAACGACACGGACCCTTACCGCACGGCCACTACGTACGGCGTAAACTCCAACTTTGGCAACGCGGGATCGGCAACGGTTCCCAACGCCCAGAACAACCCCAACCTGCGGCCTGAGAAGACCAGCAGCTGGGAGGCTGGTTTGGAGCTCAACCTGTTCATGGACAAGGTTCGCTTTGACTTTACCTACTACAGCAGCACCACGGAGGACTTGATCTTCAATGTGCCGGTCTCCGCTTCTAGTGGATACAGCAGCGCAGTGCTCAACGCAGGTAAGACCAACAACAAGGGTATCGAGTTGAGCTTGATGGCTACCCCGGTTCAAACGGACGACCTCCGTTGGGACATCGGTGTGAACTTCGCCAAGAACCAGAACGAGCTTGTTGAGTTGGCCGATGGCATCGACAACATTCGTTACACGAGCCTCTTTGGTGTCACCCTCGAGGCGCGTCCCGGACAGCCTTTGGGCACGTTCTACGGATTTGATTACCAGTACGACGATGCCGGCAACAAGTTGGTGGACGACGATGGATACTACCTCCGTTCGGAGACGGTTCAGCCCTTGGGCACCATCCTCCCGAACTTCACCGGCGGTGTCTACACCACGCTCGACTACAAGAACTTGAGCTTCTACGCCTTGATTGACTTCCAGGATGGAGGATCACTGCACAGCTACTCCAACCAGTGGGGCAAGTACTCCGGTACATTGGCTGAGACGGTCATGGACGAGAATGGCAACGACGTGCGCGACCCAGGCTTTGCCGGTGTTGTTGTCGACGGTGTCAACGCCACAACAGGGGCTGAGAACACAGTGGCCATCAACCCACAGTCTCACTTCTTCTACAACCAGGGATACATCATCCACGCCGCTGACCAGTATGACGCGAGCTTCGTGAAGTTGCGTGAGATGCGCTTGGATTACAACCTGCCCGCAGACGTGGTGGAAGGCACGCCGTTCAGCAACGTGAGCTTGGGTGTGTTCGGACGCAACCTGGCCATCCTGCACAAGAACGTTCCACACATCGACCCGGAGGTCGCCACGTCGGCGTCCAATATCCAGGGCTTTGAGGGCGGCCAGCTTCCTGCTGAGCGCACGATTGGCGTGAACATCAAGTTCGGCCTCTGATTCTTCAATCCGCAAAAAAACAGGACATGAACAAGAATATTTTCTTCCTCGCCGCCCTCTCTCTTGCGGTTGCATTCACTGGATGCACCAAGGATTTTGAGGACATCAACACCAACCCGAATGAGCCGGCAGCGGTTTCACCGGGCTTCCTTCTGACCTCTGCGCAGAAGAGCATCATGGACCGCATGAACGACTCCTTTTGGGGCAGCCGTCGCGGCATGCAGTTGGCGCAGCACTGGTCATCTAACCAGTACTCCAACGAGAGCCGTTACCAGTTCCGTACGGAGGTGACCAACAGCGCTTGGGCCGGTTTCTACTCTGGGCCACTGCAGGACCTGCAGCAGATCATTGCGCTGAACACCGACAATCCGGAAGACATGGCGGGCTATGGGTCCAATGGCAACCAGGTTGCCGTGGCGAAATTGCTTCAGGCTTGGAGTTTCCAGATGTTGACTGACGCGTGGGGTCCCATCCCCATGACGCAGGCGTTGCAGGGCGTGGACAACACGACCCCGGCTTATGACAGCCAGGCTGCAGTGTATGCTGGCATCATGGGCTTGATCAATGATGCCCTCGCATCCATGGACAGTGGAAATGGCCCTCAGGGTGACCAGGTCTACGGTGGAGACATGGGCCAGTGGGAAAAGTTTGCCAACACCCTCAAGTTGCGGGTGGCCATGCGCATGTCAGATGTGGATGCTGCAGGCGCTAAGTCCGCAGGTGAGTCCGCCCTTTCAGGAGGCATGATCATCGCCGCGAATGAGGACAACGCTGAGTTTCCATACATCGATGCTGCGCCGAACAACAACCCGGTCAACGAGGACTACAAGACGCGTAACGACTTCGCGGCCTCAAACACCATGGTGGATTGGATGACGGCTTTGAACGACCCCCGCATGGGTGTCTTCTTCAGTGCCAATGCAGACGGCAACTTCGTGGGTGAGGTGTACGGATTGGACGAGGCCAACGCCGCCTTGACGCCAAACGACGCTGTTTCTCAGCGTGGTGCAGCGGTATTGGCCGGAAACTTCCCAGGCGTATTCTTTGACGCTGCTCAAACGCACTTTTTGTGCGCTGAGGCTGCGGAGCGGGGATGGTCTAACACGCCGCTCGATGCCGAAGGGCACTATAACGCTGCTGTGACGTTGAGCATGCAGTGGTGGGGCTTGACGGACGCAGATGCCATCAATGCATACCTCGGCCAAGCCGATGTGGCATACAGCACTGCGCCTGGCGACTGGAAGCAGAAGATCGGTTCCCAAAAGTGGGCCGCGTTGCACATGCAGGGCCACGAGGCTTGGGCAGAGGTGCGCCGCTTGGATGCACCAGCGTTGAACGCTTGTGCTGATGGCCACTTGGGCGGAGACGGCAGTGTGCCAAGTCGTTTCGAATACCCATTGGATGAGCAAACACTCAATGCCAGTGGTTACGCTTCTGGTGTGTCTGGCCTCAGTGGCGCGGACGCGCTGGAGACCAAGCTTTGGTGGGACGTGAACTGAGGTTCACCTGCGATTCACAACATTCAGGAAAGGCCTGCCCGCAAGGGTGGGCCTTTTCATTTCAGCACTGTTGAAGATGCCTTTAGTGGGTGTTGTGTGGGTTGACCTCTGCGGGAAACCAAACAGGCCGGGATGGCGCCGCATCGTTGACAAACGGGGAGACTTGCATGGCCAGCAAGCCAGGTCCAGACGAAAGCCCCTCGGGGACGCACAGAAGCTCTGAAATGGTGGCGCCCCTACGCGGGTTGCTGTCCGGCCCAAAAAAGGCGTTATGCGCCCTTAAAACACCCCCATCGACTTCCTTGTCTACGCTGGGCAAGTCAATGAGCAGGTGGCGTATTCCGAGGCTGCACAGGTGTTCGGCAAAACCATCTCCAAGGAAAGGGGGGTTGGAGTCGCTCCAGTCCCGCACTTGTTCACCAGAGGTGCATTTGAGGATGAGTGCCCAAGGGGAGAATTTCTTGAGGTCGTTTTGAGCTTCTTCAAGCCTTGCTGTGGGCACGACCCAGTCTTCTCCTTGGGGTTCTGGCGGTGTGTGGATGAGGTAGGCGGGCATCAAAAACGGCAGGGAGCCAGAGCGGGCTGTGGCGTCGATGGGTTTGAAAGCATCGTGTATGTGCTCTCTGGTTTCGGTATGGGTGCCGTGGGCGTGTGGATTGAAAGTGATGTCACGGAAATTGACAGCACCCCCCTCTGAAACTGAGCCCACCCAATTTTCTGACCGGACGGGTCTGGCTTGAGGAGGGCCTTGATACCAAGCCCTCGGCAACCCTTGAAGGGGGTTGACCGGTATGCTCAGGTCGTGGGGTCGTCCGTTGGCCCTCCAGAGGTGGCCTTCATGCTCCAATTCAATCCTCAGGATCATGCTTCAAGGTGGTGCGTTCGGAGCAATGGAACAAAAGAAAAGCCCCGCCGGTGAGGGCGGGGCTTTTCAAACCGATGTGGTCTTCCGATTACTGGAAGAGGTATCCAAGGCGGAGTTGGGCCTGGAACTGGGTTCCAATGCTGCCTCCTTGCTGGGTACCGGTCCAGAAAGGACGGTCGTTGATGTTGGCGGGGTGCTGACCGCTGTAGGCGTGTCCAGCGAGGTCCACGCTGCCCTGAATGGGTGCGGGCATCTCAGTGAGGTCGCTGGGGTCTACTGCGTTCTGGGTGCCCCAGAAGAGGTTGTAAGCGACGTTGTCGGTCGCTGCAATCTCCATGTCGTTGACGTTGGAGCTCATGAAACCGAGGCCGGCTTCTGCACCCATGTAGAGGTAGTCCGTGAGGTAGGCGTCGAAACCAGTGACCAAACCGAGCTTGAACATGCTGGCACTTTGGCTGATGGTCTGCGTCCACACGATGTACTGATCCTGGTCACCGACCTGGTTCTCGTCATCCGCGCTCCAAAACTCCTGCTCCATGGAGGAACTGGTCACACCGTAGCCGATTTCAAAACCGACGTAAGGGCTCAAGCGGTCTCCGCCTGCGTCAAAGTGCTTCTCGTAACCAGGCGCAATCATAAAGGTGGATTGGCTGAACGTGTCGTACAGGTCCGGGCTGGGAATCTCATCGTCACCGGAGGTAACGTATGCGCCTGCAATGGCAGGGATTCCGCCTTCAACCACAGTGCCGTCGGGCATGATGGAGAAGTAAGGCTCTGGGCGACCAACTCCGTTGAAGTCGAATTCGCGGAAGCCGATGGACTTCTGGTTCGTGCTGTTGAAGGTCAGGCTCAAGCGGAATGCCGCTTCTTCATCGGTAAAATTCCGGTATTTGATGGTCGTACCATCAACTGGGGAATTGCCGAATGGCGTGAACTGCAACTCAATGTTGTGTTCGCCCCCGAATTGCTTCTGGGCGGTGGCCGTAGTGGCAAACAAGGCAACAAGTGCCAAGGCGGTCAGGATGTGCTTCATCTAGAGGTTTCAAAAAGTTTCCGGGCGCAAGAAACACAATTCCCGCTAACGCCCGGAATATATCCACGTCTTTTCCACAACGAGTGGCGTTGAACATCTCGTTATCAGGGAAATACTTCAATGACGAATTGTACGGATTTCGCGCGGAAGGAGTGATTTTTGCTACATGTTGGAGCCCCTTCATCCGCTCTTGCGGAAAGCATATGACCCGGACCGCTTTGCTCTGTTGGGTAAAGAGGTGCTCAATGATTTGGTGATTCACCTCAATGAAGCCCAATCCAGAAGCGTGCCGCAATCCATGCCGTGGACCCATCCCGAAGAGGAAAAGAAGCACTGGGAAACGCGGTTGGATCGGCCAGAAGGGTTGGCGGCCCTGATGCGGGAGGTGATCCGGCGGTCGAACGGTTTGCAGGACCCCCGTTACATGGGGCACCAAGTGGCCGTCCCCTTTCCGGATGGCGCGCTGGTGGGCATGGTGACCGACATGTTAAACAATGGCGGCGCCGTCTACGAGATGGGGCCGACAAACTCTGCCATGGAGGAGGTGTTGATGTCCCGGATTGGAGAGATGATGGGGCTGGCAGAGGGTTGCGGTGGCATCATGTGTCACGGGGGCACCTTGGCCAACCTCGTGGCGCTCCTTGCCGCGAGAAGGGCACACGGGGGTCAAGCGCGCGATGCATGGCGGGACGGTGACGACGGCATGGGCGCTGTTTTGGTTTCTGATCAAGCGCACTATTGTGTGGACCGCGCTGTGAGGATCATGGGGTGGGGCAAGGAAGGTGTTGGCTTGGTTGCGACCGACTCCCATCACCGCATGACCCGAGAGGGCCTCGAGGAGTCTTATGCTGCGATGCAGGCATCCGGTCGGCGCGTTGTGGCGGTCGTTGGCAGTGCGTGCACCACCAGCTCAGGGGCCTTTGATGACCTGAATTTGGCGGCCGACTTTGCGCGTGAGCGCGGCTTGTGGTTTCATGTCGATGGTGCGCATGGTGCACCGGCCGTTTTTAGTGCGCGCCACAGACAGGCTGTTGCGGGAATGGAGCGCGCGGACAGCATCGCCATGGACTTTCACAAAATCATGGGTGTTCCAGCGCTCTGCACCGGGCTTTTCTATGCGCGTCAAGAGGACAGCTTTCTGCCCTTTACGCAGGCGGCGGAATACCTCTGGAGCGATGCTGAGGATCCGGAGTGGTGGAACTTTGGCAAGCGGACATTTGAGTGCACAAAACGCATGTTGTCGACCCGCGTGGCCGCCGTACTCGAGGAATACGGACCTGAAATCTGGGGGGTGCTTGTGGACCGTTTGTTTGGTTTGGGTGCGGAATTGGCCGACTTGGTGGAATCGCGGCGCGCAAACGGCTGGGAGCTCGCCATGCGGCCAGAGGCCAACATCGTTTGTTTCCGACTGCTGCCCGAGGCATTGGGCTCCTTGAAGGCGGAAAACGATTTCACCCTGCGTTTGCGGCAAAAGCACCTTGAGGTCGGTGCCCACTATGTGGTGCAGACCCGTTTTGGCGGTGTGGTGTGGTTGCGCTGTACGCTCATGAACCCGCTGACAGGGGCCGCGGACCTCAACGCCATGTTGGATGCTTTTGAGGGGCTGGCTGCGGGCCTTGCCAATCAGGGCTGAACGTAGATGCCGTGTGGGGTGTCAAGCCCCTGGTCTTTGCCAAATACCCGCATGACGGTATCTGACACGGGGTCCACTTGGATGAGGTAGTGGCTGGAGAAGGATTCCACAAAAACCGAACTCCCGTCGATGGGCACCCCGATGCTGTGGGCGTTGGAAAAGTCACCGGGGAACCCATCGCCGGCAGAGAAGCGGCGGATCAGTGTCGGGGCCTCAGGTGCGCTGATGTCCCAAACGGAGAGGTGGCCAGGCGTAGGCTCGCCGGCTAGGAATTTGGCCACATTGCCCTCGGCCACATACAACTTGCCTTTGGCAATGCCGCAGTCAGACACCCCTTCGAGGATGTCGTTTTCGCCCAAAACGGGCTTTCCCGAACGCGTGGTGAGGTCGCCCATCCAAATCCCTTGTTGGCTGCTGCCATCCCCCTGCGCCGCTTCTTGGGTCACGGTGACGTAGAAGCGGGAGTCGTCCAACCACCGTACGGTGTGCTGGTATGCGCCGGACCCCGTGCTGTCGGCCATTTGAATGGCAAAGGCAAAGGCCGGCGTTCCGGTCAAGCTGTCCAAGGTCCAGATGCCCACTGTGTTGTGGTCAAACCAATATTGGGGCGTGGCCGCATGGGTGCCGGAAGGGTTGGGGTACAACCCGTGTGGGGCATACAAATTGGGGTGGGACTGTGGTGCACCAACGAAAGCATCTTGGGCAATGTCGAAGACGCGGACGCGGTCGTTTTGCATTTCAGTGAAGGTGAGAAAGCGGCCGTCTTCCGTGATGCGGCTGCCGTGTCCTTCTTGCCTGATGCCGGGTGCACCAGGGTGACAAGAGGCGCCATTGGATTCATTTCCCCGGGTGCCTGCGTCCACAACGGAACGCGTCTCCACCACTTCTGGATGCGCTTTTCCTCCCTGCCAATGGAGGTCGATGGTGACCAGCCGAAGGTCGAGGTCGTCGTTGCCTCCCAAGGTGCAAAAAACCCGTTGTCGGTCTGAGGTCAGGGCCGTGTGCATGCCTTGGCCCGCCACGGGCCCGCCGCGCATGGTGGCAAACGGGAACACCTCCAAGTCTCCCGTTTCGGGATTGAGGATGGTGAGTGCGCTGCCTTGGGGCCCTGCTTTTTTGTCCGGGTTGATGTTCATGGTCGTGACCACGGAACGCGGTGCTGGCTCGTCCAGGCTTAGATCAAGCGGTGGGTGCTCAATGGTTGCCGGAGATGGACCACACCCCGCGATGAGCAGGGCAAGAACGAACGAGGAAATGGCGCGTAAGGTCATGTGGTTGCAAGTTTGAGCATGTTGGCCAGTGTGGCTCGGTCTGCATTGCTGAGCGGCTGAAGGGGCAGTCGAGGTGAGCCGCAAGGCATGCCCATCAGATCAAGTCCAGCCTTGACGGTGGCGGGCAGCCCGCCGGAAAGAATGAAGGAAAGCAGGTCGAGGTTGTCGAGGAACAACCCGCGCGCTGCGCGGAAATCATTGGCTTGGACGGCGTCCCACATCGCTTTGATGGGACCCCCGATGAGGTTGGGTGCCGCGGTACACCATCCCGCCGCGCCCGCTGCAAATGCTTCCAAGGCGAGCGGATTGCAGCCATTGAAGAAGGGCAAGTCGCCATTGGACAGGAGGTGCAGGGCGTGCATGCGTTGGATGTCACCGCTGCTCTCTTTCACCATGGTCACGTTGTCGATGTCGCGGTACATTCTGTAGAGCAGCTCGGGCGACATGTCTACACCAGCTGTAGCGGGGTTGTTGTAGGCCATGATCGGTATGGAAATGGCCTGTGCGACAGTGGCGTAATGGTCAAAGATCTCGTCGTCGGTCAGCTTCCAATACGACAAGGGCAGCACCATCACGGCATCTGCCCCCCATTGTTCTGCCGAACGGCACATCGTCACGGTATCGGCGGTGGTCAGGGCAGAGGCCCCCACGATGACGGGCACCCTTCCTGCGGCCGCCTTGATGGTGGTTTGGGCCACGGCCGCCCATTCGCGATCGTTGAGATAGGCGCTCTCTCCGGTGCTGCCCAATGGAGCAATGCCGTGTATGTCTTGGGCGATGAGGTGGTCTACCAATTTGGACAGGGAATCCAAATCGGGCGAGCCATCTGCTCCGAATGGGGTGACGAGGTAACCGATGATGCCGCGCAAGGGAGATGGGGTCTGGTGAGCACCCAATGTAGTTCACCGGCTAATTTGTTCTTGTCTTCCCTCAATGATGAAAGACGCGGCTTCGTTACTCGACGGTGACGCTTTTCGCGAGGTTGCGGGGCTGGTCCACGTTGCGTTCCAGCTTCACTGCGATGTGGTAGCTGAGCAATTGAAACGGAATGGTGCTCAGGAGGGGCACAAAAGCGTCGTCCGCACGGTGGACTTCAATGGTCTTGTCGGCCATGGATTTCACCTCTGAGTCGCCTGCGGTGACGATGGCGATGACTTTTCCGCCGCGGGCCTTGACCTCTTGGATGTTGGAAACCACCTTGTCGTAGTGGGCGTCCTTGGTTGCGACGATGAAGACGGGCATGTTTTCATCGATGAGGGCAATGGGGCCGTGCTTCATCTCAGCGGCCGGATAGCCCTCAGCGTGGATGTAGCTGATCTCTTTGAGCTTCAAAGCGCCCTCGAGCGCGACAGGAAAGTTGTATCCCCTGCCCAAGAACAAGGCGTTCGGCGCATTCTTGAATTCTTCAGCGATTTTTTCGATCTCAGGCTCGAGTTGCATCAGGGCTTCGACCTTTTCGGGAATGCCGCTGAGGTCGACCATGAGGCGATTGAACCGCTGTTCGTCCAACGCGCCGCGGAGCCGGCCCACCCGAATCGCACACAAAGCGAGCACAGCGAGTTGGGCAGTAAAGGCTTTGGTCGAGGCGACCCCGATTTCGGGACCGGCATGGGTGTAGGCGCCGCTGTGTGATTCCCTCGAAATACTGGAACCCACCACATTGCAGATGCCAAAGACGTGTGCCCCTTTTTCCTTGGCCATGCGGATGGCGGCAAGGGTGTCGGCTGTTTCCCCGGATTGGCTGATGGCAATCAGGATGTCGCCCTCGCCGATGACGGGGTTGCGGTACCTGAACTCGCTGGCATATTCCACTTCAACGGGTATGCGGGCGAAGTCCTCAAACATGTACTCCGCGATCAGGCCCGCATGCCAGCTGGTGCCACAAGCGACGATGATCAGCCGTTGCGCATCGGTCCACATTTGCTGGTGGTCATCGATGCCCGCCATGCGGATGGCACCGTGTCCCAGGCGCAGCCGGCCGCGCAAGCAGTCGGCAATCGAGCGGGGCTGCTCATGGATTTCCTTGAGCATAAAGTGCTCGTAGCCGCCCTTTTCGATGGACTCCATGGCCATCTCGAGCTCGGTGATCACGGGCGTCACCCGGTGATTCTTGATGGTGCGGATTTTGAGCCCACTCGAAAGCGACACCTTGGCTACTTCCTCGTCTTCGAGGTAGACCACGTTTTTGGTGTACTCGATGATGGGCGTAGCGTCAGACGCGACGAAGAACTCACCATCTCCAATACCGATGACCAAGGGGCTCGACTTTCGGGCAAGGATGAGTTCACCGGGACGCGCCACATCTACAACAGCAATGGCATAAGCGCCGACGACCTCGTTCAAAGCAACGCGTGTGGCCTCGAAGAGGTCGAGGTCTTCGCTGCTTTTGAGGATTTCCTCAATGAGGTGCACCAGCACTTCGGTATCGGTGTCGCTGTAAAACGTGTGGCCCCGCGCGACGAGCGTTTCTTTCAGCGCGTGGTAATTCTCAATAATCCCGTTGTGTATGAGGGCGAGTTGGCCATCTCCACTGAGGTGAGGGTGTGCATTGACATCATTCGGGGGGCCGTGTGTGGCCCAACGCGTGTGACCAATTCCGAGGGAGCCCGAAGGAACCCTGCCTTCCATGTGGGCAAGCAAATCGTCTACTTTGCCCTTTCTCCGGTGGTGTTGAAGTTTTCCGTCATCGCCCAATACGGCGATGCCCGCGCTGTCATAGCCACGGTACTCCAGTCTCTTAAGCCCCTTGATCAACAAAGGGAAGGCCTCCTTTTCCCCGAGATAGCCGACAATCCCACACATGCCTCAAATTTAAGCCCCTTCCAGACAGCAACGGGTCATTGTGACCACGTAACTACAAATTGGGCGGGCACTGCAGATTCAGGGGTGTTGAAGACGACCTGTTCCAGGGAGACCGATGAGAGTTCGGAATAGAGGTAGACATAAGGCCTTAACTCCTCGCCATTCAATCGCCTTTGCGCGTAAACGGGGAAGTTGAGCACGTAAGCGCCCCGTTCTGTATTGTAGCTGCCGTCGTAGGCGACGCCGGGTGAAGTGGCTTCTGGGGCGAGTTCAATCCCCCCTGACTCCCGCTTCAAAAAAGCCGTGAGGAAGTTGGGCCTGAGCAATTTGGAAGGAGAGAGGTCCGTGGGGAGGATCACTTCCGCCCGGTTGATCACGGCGCCTTCAGGTGCCTGCAGGCTGTCAAGACCGCTGAGGTCGAGCCTCAAATAAGAGCCTCCTGCGCCGAGGAGCACGACCTGATCCGTTCCTTCGGTAGGGATGCTGTCATTCAATGAGGTGAATGGTGCTGGCCAGACATGTCTGAAGTGGGTGACCCTGCCCGCATTGCTGTTCATGACGAGGTCGTAAGACGTAGTGTCTGTTGTGTTGTGGTAATGCACCCGCAGGTAGGACACACCGGCATTGGGTTCAAGGCTGACAATTCCCCCGCCGCCCGATTCCGAGCGCACACTGATGCCTTTGAACCATTTGCGCCATTCTGCATTGCTGGAGAAAACAATGCTGTCGGCATCGAGAATGTCTTGACCGAAAGAAGGCTTCATCATGATGCGTACTTGGGCCGTCAGCGTATCTGGACCCACGTAAAGGGGGTTGATCGGATGCATTTGAACAGGCTGACGCGAGGGATCCACCTGATTCTCTCCCATTGTGGGTAGGACGTCGGCAGCGTAGTAACTGCTGTCAAAGGACATGGTGTCGGCCAATAGTTCCACGCGGAGTTGTTGGCTGAAGTTGAGGCCGTAGGATGGGCCGTTGTGCTTGAGCACCAATATGACGCTGTCACATGTGGGTGCTTCGCCGAAGTCAAAGGAAGTTTGGGACAACCTGAGTTCGGACGAAAACCAGGCTTCCGTCAGTCCGCTGATGGGATCGATGGTGGAGCCGAGCAAAAGACGGCTTCTTTCATCCGTGCGCAATGAGTCCACAGCGACCATGCTTACGGAAAAAGACAGCGTGTCGGTGCGCAATGCAAGCAGCTCTTCTTGAGGCTGCAAAGCCAAGCCTACATTGCCTTCTGGCTTTCTACAACTGCTGTATGAAAGCAACAGTGCAATCAACAAGGGGACTTGGGCAAAATTGCTGGACCGCATAAGTTGATGGGGGTTTTCGGCCGCCAAGTTCGGTAAGAAATAAGGGTAAATGAAGGCCGTCAAGGACCGTCCTCCCCGCATGGGTCGGTCCGAGGTTGGATACAGATATCGTATCGCGTGTTATTCCTCAACGGCCATCCCCTTTCCCTCGAGGATGCTGTCGTAGAACGTCAACATTTCCGCAGCGCAGAGTTCGGAATCCATGTAATTCATGGTTGGAACATCCAGCGCGTTGAATGCGGCCTGCGTTTCAGCAGTGAGCTCTTCTGAACCGGCGACTACAGCATCAGAGTGTGCCATGGCCATTTGGTTCATGCTGTCGAACGTGGGAATCTGTATGGACTTCACTTTTTCGGCTGCGATGCCGTCAAAAGAGATCTTTTCGTGCAGGCTTCCGTTGAGGGTGCCGTCGAAGCCTTCGTCGTAAATGCTCGTGACCACTTTGGTGTTCTCGAAGTGGGCGTCGCCTTTGAACAGCTCCTTGAGATAAAGCGGAACGAGCGCAGTCATCCAACCATGGCAGTGGATGATATCCGGTGCCCAGCTGAGCTTTTTCACAGTTTCCAACACACCTCGGGCAAAGAAGATGGACCGCTCATCATTGTCGGCGACCAACTTGTCCTTGGCGTCAAGCCAAGTGACTTTCTTCTTGAAATACTGTTCGTTGTCAATGAAGTAAACCTGCATCCGCGCTGTTGGGATGGAAGCCACTTTGATGATCAGAGGATGATCGGTGTCGTTGATGTTGAGGTTCATTCCACTGAGGCGGATGACCTCGTGGAGCTGGTGTCTCCGCTCATTGATGACGCCGAATCGGGGCATGAAGACCCGGATTTCACGTCCGCGTTCATGAATGCCTTGCGGGATTTGACGGCTGGCTTTGCTGACGGCACTTTCTGGAAGAAAGGGTTGAATTGCTTGACTGACGTATAGTATTCGGGTCTTGCTCATGAATCTTTCGTTCCGGATTGTGGGACAGGCTAATCGACTCAAATATAAGCCAGAAATGCCGTAAAACCAAGGGTTGCGGGTACTTTCAGCCCCATTGTTTCGTATATGTTCGCACTGGTTAACGCGTGTTGGGAAGCCCGATATTCGACGGGCTTTCGGCTGATTTTCTTTTTAGCCGTGTCATATTTGATGTTATTCAGGTGATGTCGACGACTCAAGGGGCCCTGCGGGCCAAGCGCTATGAGAGTTTTTCCGCATGGAGGACGGCCGTCTCTAAGGGGCGGGAAAAGCGCGTCTTGTTTGTGCCGACCATGGGAGCACTGCACCCAGGGCACGCTGCGCTTGTAGAGGCGGCGCGGCGGTTTGCTGACGGCGAAAAAGAAGGCGCGTGTGAAGTGGTGGTGAGCATATTCATCAACCCGACACAATTTGATGACGCGGCCGATTTTGGCGCCTACCCATCGTCTCCGGATGCCGATGTTGAATTGGTTTCGTTGGCCGGTGCAGACGCAGTGGTGTTTCCACGGTTGCAGGAGATGTACCCGGATGGCGTCCCCCCCCATGTGGATCGGGCAGATTTTGGCTCGCTCACTTCGGTGTTGGAAGGGGCGGAGCGGCCCGGTCATTTTGATGGTGTCGTGGCTGTGGTCAGGAACCTGTTCCAGTGGGTGAAACCATCGGCGGCATTTTTTGGAGAAAAGGATTGGCAGCAATTGGCCGTGGTGCGCCGGTTGGTTGACCTTGAATTCCCCGGCATTGACATTCACCCTGTGCCGACCGTTCGGGAACCGGATGGATTGGCCATGAGCTCGAGAAACCGCCGCCTCTGTGAAGAGGACAGGGCGCTCTCACCACTGTTTGCGCAGTGGTTGAGGCGGGTGGCTGCGGGCGACAGTGCCGAATGGGGCCAGTTGTGTGCGGATGGGGAGGGCGCATTGAAGGCAAGGGGCTTTGAGATAGAATACCTCACTGTGCGCAACGCTGGAACGTTAGAGGAGGGGCCGCTTGTACGAGGTGGCATGCGGGTTTTTGGGGCGGTACGCAAAGGAGGCGTTCGTTTGATTGACAACGTGGCCTGCACTTTCTGATTCCGCTTTGGGATTCGTTTGTTCCATGTGAGCCGGAGATGCGTTCTTTTCGACGAACTTGCTACCAAAATCCACAGCATGGGAGCCATCGGGCCTACACAAGTCATTCTGATTGTCCTCGTCGTACTGCTTCTGTTTGGAGGCCGCAAAATCCCTGAGCTCATGCGCGGCCTGGGCCGTGGCGTCAAAGAATTCAAAGACGCGACCAATGAGGACGGGGCGGGGCGAAATGAGGACAAGAAGGACTGACCTTTTTTCTCGTTCGATTGGACTGTTGAGTTTGGTTGCAGGCATGGGGTTGATGCCGGCTGCACGGGCTGACTTCAACGCCTGCTTTGTTCCGGATTCTTTGGCCCAGGACAGTGCGGCCGTTCGTTTGTTTTCGGCAGATGAGGTCGACTCGCTGTGGCTCGGTTGGTGCGCAGAGGCCCACTGTCTGAGTACAGACAGCGCCGTGTGGTATGCCGGCGTGGCGAGCAAAGCCATTGCAAAATCATTGGATACCGCCTCTGTTGTGCGGGCGCTGCAACACCTGGACGACAGCACGCCGATGGACCTTTCTGCAAACAGCTCGGTTTTGGATCGCGTGGTATATATGCTGGGACACCGTCCCCGGTTTTTGGGCAGAATGATGGGCCGGGCCGATCACTTTTTCCCCCTTTTCGAAGCGGCGTTGGATCGGCACGACTTGCCTTTGGAGTTGAAGTATTTGCCTGTTTTGGAAAGCGGCTTAAACCCATTGGCCAGGAGTGGTGCAGGCGCTACCGGGTTGTGGCAGTTCATGTACGCTACGGCGCGCAGCCAGGACTTGGTGATCAACAGTTGGGTGGACGAAAGGCGAGACCCTGCAGCCTCGACGGAAGCGGCGTGCCGATTCTTGGGAAGGTTGGTCGAGATGTATGACGGGGATTGGCATTTGGCCCTTGCGGCTTACAACGCAGGGCCGGGCAATGTGAACAAGGCCATTCGCAGGTCCGGATCGCGCGACTTTTGGAAGGTCAGGCGGTTTTTACCGAGGGAAACGGCCAAATACGTGCCCTCTTTGATCGCTTTGATTTACCTGTTTGAGCACCCCGTGGACGCCGGCCTGGTGCCGAGTGAGCCTTGGGCGCCCAGTTTTGCGGTGGATACCGTTTGGGTGCGTCAGAATGTGCGTTTCGATCAAGCGGCAAAGGCCATGGGGCGGCCGTTGGAAGAGTTGGCTCAATTGAACCCTCAGTATAGAAAGGATGTGATTCCCGGAGCTGTAGATGGTGGTTGGCCTGTGCGGATGCCGGCGCATTGTGTAGGGACCTTCATCGATTCTTTGCCCGATGCCCTGGAGTGGAAGAAAGACAAAACTCCGGAGGTCAGTTTTGAACCAGAGGTCACGGTCTACAGGGTGCGCTCAGGGGATGTGCTCGGTACGATTGCCAGAAAGCATGGAGTGAGCGTGCGGGACTTGCGCGCATGGAATGGGTTGCGCGGTGATATGATTCGGGTCGGTCAAAAATTGTACATACATGCAGATCCGCGCTGACCGATTCTTACAGCAGGGCTTGGTCGCCATGGCCCTTCTTTTGACAGCGGTAGGGTGCGGCTCGGATTCGGGCCCCCAGACCAAAGCGGAGCGGTTTGCTATGCTCCCCGGAAAGGTGGGGCCCAGCGGAGAGGTGGTGGTGGTGGTGTCGAGCCGGCTGTGGAATGACGGCGTGGGCAGCGCGGTGGACAGTGTTTTTGGCGCGCCGGTACGCGTGCTTCCCCAATATGAGCCGCGGTTTGAT
>DGOE01000158.1 GCA_002389295.1 Flavobacteriales bacterium UBA4474
CTCCGGCAGGTAGCTGCAGGACTCCACATAGGTGCATCCCGGTCTGTCCAGAACATCGCACACGCCGTCGCCGTCCGCGTCGAGCAAACATTCGCCACCGCAAACGCCCAAAGCATCCCGTTCCCCAAAACAATCGTCCGCCCCATCACAGATTCCGTCCCCGTCCTCATCCACACATCCCTCGCCACAGTCCACCGGGTGGTCCACCATGATGCTGTCTGGTACTGATGTCGAGAACAAGCCGCCCAGGGGATCGTCCAGCCCATTCACTTCCATATAGTCATACAATGCCGGGAAGAGGTCCAGCAGATCGATGTGCCTCAAAATCCCATGGTCATCAATGAAATGGAGTTGAATCCCCCCGATGACCTCTCTCACAGGGTGGGGGCCCAGCTCTTCGGGAGTGAGGATGCGAACAATGTCATTGTCCGATGCATCATTTTGGCCCATCCAAGCACCAACGGACCCATCTGAAAACAACACGGCAGAAACAACATCCGTATCGAATTGGACAATCTGATCATAAGCCAGAATCTCGGGCGGTATTCCCAATTCCCATGTGCCACACATCATGAAATCAGGGTCTGCAAGTACCATTTCCAATGTGGGCTCCCCACTGCCGTCACCGCCTCCATTCAGCGTGGGCTCCACAGCGAATACGGTGCCATCTTCCTTTCTCAGGATGCAAGAGAAATCCGAACAGACAATTTCGGTAATGCCACTGTTGAATCCTTCGGGCAGTGCCCAAACGCCATCGGCATAGCTCTCCACGGTACCATTTTCCAAGAGTGCGTGGTAATTCAGCATTCCCGATATTTCTACGTCGGTGACGCCAGTGAGCTGGTCCGTCCACTGTTCGAATCCCACTTCCTCATTGGGGTACAACGTTGAATTGGGATTTACGCTGCGATTCAGTCTTGCCGCCCGGATTCCCCACCCTTCCGCAGTTCCATCAGACCGAACCGCCATGAACATGTCCAAGCTGGCCGCAACATCGATGAAATCGTTTCCTTCTGGTACTTCGATATCTTCCTCCAGAAGAACCACGTATACGGCCCCACCGTAAAGGTCCTCCCAAGCCGTCCTGGTCATATTGAGCACAAGCATCAGGATTTCATCCGAAAAAGGAGCCAGACTTTGGAGGGAGCCATCCTGCATCAACAAAACGACGCCGGTGAGGGAGATTGAACCATCCATGACGTTGTCCCAAACCGAACCCAGCAGCGGTGACAGGTCCATCTCCGATATGCCCAGAGAGCTGCTCGCAGCCATGCTTCCACCAAAAGAAGCCTCACCCTGTGCTTGAATCAACAAATGATAGGAATAATGGGTGCGCAGTTTGGGAGGGGTCTGGTTGCACGAACAGTAATCGCACTCCCCGGTTGAGGCTACCGCCGGATTGTAGTTGCAGGCCAGGGGATCACCACACCCGTCACAGGAGGTGTACTCACAACTCCCGGAATCCCAAACGGCGTTGTTCTCGAAGTTGCAGGCCTTGGGGTCGGTACAGCCGGCGCATCCATCAAAGGTGCAAAGACCGGAGGCATTGGCTTCCGGATTGTAGTTGCAAGCCAATGGGGACATACACCCTTGGATGAAAACTTCATCACAATCTCCTGGAAGCGTCGCCGACAAATTGAAGTTCTGGGCTCGACTGTCCATGCAACCCCGCACTTCCTCCTCATCGCAGATTCCGTTCGCGTTCTCGTCATTGGTGCAGATACATCCGCAAGGTTCAATGACTTCCCCCACGCAGGGATCCTCGACATCACAAAGCCCGTCTTCGTCCCGATCGAGACACCATTCCGTACAGCGGGGGCGGCTGAATGCATGGATTCCTCCTGTCATGCCCTGCATGACCAGATATCGAATCTGATCGATTTGATGGACCCGTCCATCATAATCCAGCAGGGCGAATTTGCCTGAAAGTGGATTTCCGTCAATGACTTGTACATGACCGATCGGATTTGGCATAGGAAGTCGCCCCCACATCGCTACTGTGCTGTCAGCAAGCAATGCCATGCTGGTGCCCGGACATGCGGCTACATCGATGACGGCCTGGTTGAAATCAGGAGGAGTGCATTGACCGTGGGTGTTGCTTCCCCAACACACGACCGTGCCTTCCGGAGTCAAGGCGACATTGTGCTCTGAAGAGGCCAATTTGCTGATGACCAAACCTGCTGGCGGTTCGCACTGGCCCAATTCATTGGCCCCCACCGCTACCACGACGTGACCCAAGGCATCCCAAGCAATGGTGTGCCTGCTGCCCGCTTCCACACCGGAGAGGTTGCCCACTTCGGGAAAATCCAGTTGGCCATGCTCGTTCAATCCCCAGCCCGCAATGCTGCCATCTCCCGTTATGGCTGCGGAATGGTAGGCACCACCCGAGAAAGCTTGGACCGTCGCGAGATCTTCGGGTATATTGATTTGCCCGAATTCATTGTCTCCTAAGCCGTGAAGGATGGAGTCCGCATCCAGTATGAGTATGAACGTCCCGCCAGCATCTACGGCGATGGACTGCCCCCAAGGGCTGGGCACGATTTGCGGAGAGGGTGTGATGAACGGACAATCGAACAGAGAACCATCTGTGGTCAAAAGAGTGGCTTGCTGGTGAGTGTAAATGGTATTTGGATCCTCAAAGGGACTGGGAATTCCAGTGGCAGCGGCGATGTCCGGGGGAAACGAACATGAGCAGTACTCGCAACTGCCGTCATCAATCAGTGCGTCCAATGCATAATTGCATGCCAGTGGGTCTGGGCAACCATAACAGGAGTATTCACAAGAATCAGGCAGTGTTGCTTCCGCGTCAAAGTTGCATGCCTCGGGTTCCAGACATCCATAACAGGAGTAATCGCAGCCCCCTTCCAACTCGGCTGATGGATTGAAGTTGCACGCGAGTTCGTCAGGACAGCCATAGCAACTGTAGTCACATGAACCGTCCGAGTCCGTGGCCAGTTCATCAAAGTTGCAGGCATCCGGATCCTTGCATCCCAAGCAGAACCAGTGGTGGGTAAAAGCTGAAAAGACCATGGATGCTGGTCCATAGATGCCATCAACCGTAGCCACGCCGAAACGGATGACATCACCGCTGTCCAGATTCAATACAATGGGAACCTGATAAGGATAGCTCCAGTTGGCTTCATTTTCCGGTAGGAATGGGTCGGGGAGAAGTTGGTCAGGGGGGAGAAGAAAAGGGTCCGTGCCAACCCCATCCGGCGCCAGCATGTCCTCACCATGCGCCCAAGTATCGAGTGGGGCCAATATGAATCCGGGTGGTGGAGTTGTCGATATGTAGTCCACAAAACCCGTTGGAATTCCATTGACCTCAAGGACAGGCGGATCGTAGATGGCACCTTCGTCCAACGTATGGTATCCAAAGGTGAATGTCAGCATCATGGAGGTCGGAGCCGTGATGGATGCCCATGTGGTATCCTGGATGCCTTGATCCTTGCCTCGGATGACCAGTGAGCGGTCGTCCCTGCTCACGAGATCCGGGTCGGAGAGTGACCACTGCTCGCTGTCAAGCCATCCCTGCAGCCCAAAGGTCCATCCTTCGGAAATCTCCCATGTGTCGCAATCTCCTTCGTAGATGCAAGTTGATTCATGGATGCTTTCCGGATTGAAATTCAAGGCCAGAGGATCCGGGCACCCCGCTACGTGTGAAGGGCAATTGCCCAGAAAATCGGGGACGCCTGGTTCGCTGTCATTGCAGTCATAGACACCACAGATGCCATCGCCATCATTGTCATAGAAAATACCGGTGCATTCACAATTTTCGTCGAGTTGCGTCTCCGTAATACAGGGGTCTTGCAATTCGCAGGGATATCCAGGATAAACGCAGTCACCGATATCGAATGAGGCCGTGTCCACATAATTGCACGCGTAGGGGTCCGTGCAGCCAGGTATTCCCAGGATGCATTCGACATAGACCATCCAGCAAGTACTCGTCCATTCTTGGTGACATGACGGGAGGCGAGCCAGCACGGCATCGAAACAATCCGGGTCAGCAGGAATGTATCCAAAGGGAATACTGCACCCCACAGAGGGATTGCTGCAATCGGGAAGAGGACCGCACCAGTAGAGCACCGGACCACCGAAGGTGAGGTCCTGATTTGGAATCAGGGGGTGCTCTTCAAACCCGCAGCTCCCATCATCGATGTTGGCTTGAGCATCAAAGTTGCATGCCTCCGGATTCGTGCAACCGGGAATGTCCTGTACCTGCGCTGAGGCTTGACCTCCCTGTATTGCCGTTATCAGAATGCTGATAATCAGTGCAATTCGGTTCATGCATACAAGTTCAACAACAAAGGGCCGGGTGCCAAATCGGTCACGAATTTCATCGCGAATGGGCAGACGTATGAATGGGAGGACCAGACCACCTCATTGGCGATGCACTTTTGCCCCCGGCTTCCATCGTCACTCTATGGCATAGCGCTGCTTGACATTGACGTAGGCGGTTTTGAGTTTGCTCGAGGTGTTGAGGGTGCCGCCCCAGCTGAAGCTCTCGTCGGAATTTGTGCCGAGGATTTGGAAGACCCCGATGCTGGTCTCGAGCAGGTCGCCGAGGCTGCCGCCGCCGCCTTGGACCGCAGTGCGGGCGCGGAGTTGGCCGTCCTGCGAGGCCGCTTCGATCATCTGGATCTTCAGCTCACCGAGCTGGGTGTAGTAGTACTTCGGTGGGTAGGAGATGATGTAGACGTCCTGCTCGATCAGCTCGGTCACCTCATTGGCGAGCCGTTCGATCAGGTCGATGTCGGATGACGTGACCTCGAAACTCCGCTTGAGGCGGTAACCGTTGAAGACCTGTTCGCGGTCCACAAGGTCGCCCTTGTCATTGTAGTGGTTGACCGTCTTGTTCTGCGGCAGGATGTCAATGGACAGGAAGGCGAAGGCGTCTTCGGCAATGCCCTTTTCTTTCAGGAATCGTTCTATGACCTCCTTGTCCTGCTTCATCATCGCATACACTTCTTTGAGGTCCATGGCCTTGCGCGTGAATTCACCTTGCCACACGGCCAGATCGGAGGTGAAATCCATGGAGGTCGATCCCGTTACCTCGATGTCGCTCGCCTGGCTTTTGAAGAAGTAATGGCCGTTGCGCGCTACGAGGTAGGCGGAGGCGAGGATGGCTACCGCGAGGACAGCGGCGAAAGAGGGAAGGAGCAGGGGATGACGGGCCATGGATGTGAAGGGTAGCGGAAACAATGTGTCTCCATGTTTCCAACCGATTTTATGGCCGCGATATTGCCACCGTGACGCAACCAAAATTTTGCAAGTGAAGTCTATGCCTTGAAAGGGTACTTTTGCCCCCAAGACCGAATCAAAATGAAATTCCAAAACCTGCTCGGCCTGATGGCCGCATTGGTTCTCGTCACGGGATGTGACGACAACACCGAAGCTTGTGACGAAGGCAACAAGGCCGTCATCACCATTTTCAACAACTCCCTTTGCACACCGGACGTGAGTGTGGGTGGCGATGAAATCGCTGCCGACATGGGCATCCTCGCGACGCAAAGCGTGGAGGTGGACGCTGGAACGATTGACATCGAGTTCGAACTCGCATTCATCTCACTGTGCACGGCCCTCGACACTTCCGTCACGGTAGCCTGCGGCGACTCTGTCTATGTGGAGTTTGACGGCGTCTGATCGGGCGTTTCACACCATCAAGAAAGCCCGGCCATTGGTCCGGGCTTTTTTGTGGCTCGGCTCATTCTTGTGCACCCCATATCTTCGGGGCATGACCAAGACGATTCGCATGGCGGTATTGGCCGCTGTTTGGGGTTGGGCTTCGATTGCCATCGGCCAAACCGTGCTGCTTCAAGAGAATTTCGATGCGGGATTGCCCGCAGAATGGAGCCAACAGACCCTCGCCACCGACGGGGGCTGGCTCGCCGGTACCAGCGCACAGCTCGAAAGCCAATGGTGGCCCATTGCGCCTCATGGCAACATCATGGCGACCAACGATGACGGTTGTGATTGCGACAAGAGTGAAGACTACCTCATCACGCCGGAACTCGATTTCAGTGGTGTGGAGTCTGCGATTCTGGCCTTTTCGACCTACTTCGATGGCGGAACCTATCAAGGCACCACGGAAGGGGCATTGATCGAGTACAGCCTCGATGGTGGCGAAAGCTGGTCGCTGATGCAGGCCCTTGTCGGATCAGAGGATGGGCAATGGGACTTCGAAGTCGTCAGCCTTGAGGATGTCCTCGGACAGCCATCGGTGCACCTGGCTTTCAGATACAACGATGGTGGAGGTTGGCTCTACGGCTGGGCTTTGGATGACGTCTCAGTCATGGAGCCCGGCGGCCTGGATCTGGCCTTGGTGGGGTTGAATTTGGACAATATGGTGCTCGCGCCCTCCGCTGGAGATTTGTCCGGCAATGTGGTCAACCTTGGCGCCGATACGGTCTACTCGTACACCGTGGCGTGGTCCATGGGGACGGAATCCGGTGAGACGACAATCGATGGCATCGCACTCGGCACAGCCGACAGCCACAGCTTTTCGCTGGATGGCATCCTGCCTTTTGACCTCAGTGGCAGCTACACGGTGTCAGCCGAGGTTGTCGCAGTAAACGGAAGTGCAGACGACGTGGCCACCAACAACACGCAATCCGCAGACGTCACCGCGATTTTCTACGGCGAGTACCCCGATGGCAAAGAGCTGCGGGAGTACTACTACTATCAACCTTCGGATGCGCCAGACAACTGCCCATTGGTGTTTGTCTTCCACGGCTATACCGGTGACGCAGAAGGCATGGTCCAATGGTCGGGGTTCAATGAGTTGGCTGACGAGTATGGATTTGCCGTGTGCTACCCCCAAGGCACCCTGGATGCCTCGGGCGAAGCCTTCTTCAATGTGGGTTACGCGTTCCATCAAAACGAATCTGTGGACGATGTGGCCTTCGTTTCCGGGCTGCGCTCGGAATTGGTGTACACCTATGGATTGGATGCGGAGCGGGTCTTTGGCACCGGCTTCTCCAACGGCGCTGATTTCTGCTACCTCTTGGCTTGTGAGGCTTCCACGGAGTTTCGCGCTGTGGCCCCCATCGCCGGGATTTTCATGAGCGATATCCAGGCTGAGTGCGCACCTGAGTACATGGTGCCCATCCTCGAAATTCACGGCACCGACGACGACGTGAGCCTCTATGGCGGAGACCTCGAAAACATGGACGGTTGGGGGTCTTATCCCAGCACTCCCGACGCCATGGCCTTCTTCGTCAACATGTTTGGTTTGTCCCTGCAAGAGACCGGCAATTTCCCCGACGAAGTGGGCTGGGATGAATCCACGGTAGACTTTCAGAAGTGGGGCCTCGAGGGCGCCTGCCCCCAAGTTTGGCTCTACACGGTCAATGGTGGCGGCCACAGCTGGCCCGGCGCCTGGGGCAACCAAGACATCAATGCCTCCTTCGAGGCTTGGCAGTTCTTCGCCCAAGCGTGCAGCGAACCCATGTCCGTAGGAGAGGTGGGGCCCGAGTCAGACCGCGCCCTGGTGCGCATCACAGACTTGCTCGGACGCGAGGTCAATCCTGAACCCGGCATCCTGTTGCTCTATCAATACTCAGATGGCAGCGTAGAGAAGCGCCTTTCAACGGATTGAGCATGGACATCCCCGCAGCGTCGAATCCACCATTGGACCTCAGTGGGGTCCCGCGGTTGGAGGACATCGCGTTCCATCCGGTGAGTGACAAATACAGGCAGATGCGGCTTGCCATGTGGGGCGCAGTGCAATTTTTTGCCGCGGCAGCCATCCTGACCCCCTTCATCATTTTCAAGGTGACAGGAGAGGAGGAACTTGGCGCATTTGCCGCTTGGTGGTGGCCACTCGGCATTCAATGTTTGATTGCCGGGGTCTGGTTCGCCGAGGAGTGGCTCGGTTTTCCGCGCAGAGGCTATGCTGTCCGCGAGCGCGACATCACCTATCGGACGGGCTGGATGTTTCGCACCACCACGACCGTTCCCTTTGGCATGATCCAGCACTCTGAGCTCAGCCAGGGCCCCGTTTCCCGCATGCTGGGGTTGAACCACGTCAAGCTGTTCACCGCCGGTGGCAGTGGCAACCTGCGGATCGCTGGCCTGGCAGAGGAGGAGGCCCAAACATTGAGGGCGGTCATCGAAGCGCGCACCCGCCGATGACCTCGGATTTTGCCACGCCCCGAAGGCAACATCCGCTGGGCATGCTGGTGCTGGCGGTCAAGTTTACTTGGAAGGTGATCCAGTCCGCTTGGCCCGCCTTGGTGGGCCTTTCCCTGGCCGATGCACAGTGGTACCACTTGTTGGGCATTCCTGTCATCTTGGGGCTCATCGGCGCATTTGCCGTGGTGTATTACTTGCGCTTTCATTTCCACGTGGCCTCGGATGCGCTCATCGTGGAGCGCGGCCTCTTTCAGCGCGAACGCTTGCAGATCCCCTTCGAACGCATCCAAGCCGTGCAGCTTTTCCAGGGGCCGGTCCAGCAACTCGTCGGTTTGACGGGCCTGCGGGTGGATACAGCAGGGTCTTCAGGCAGCGAGCTCGAGCTCGTGGCCATCCGCAAGCAGGATGCCGAGGGACTGCAGCTTTTGCTCAGAAGTCAGATGGCCTCACCTGAAAGTGCGACAGCAGACCCATTGTCTGGGGAAGCACCCACCGCAGCGGAAATGGCCCCCATGGTCGAACTCAGCTTTGCAGACCTGATGAAGGTGGGGCTGACCCAGAATCACATCAAAAACGCCTTTATCGGGTTTGCGGTTGTCATGTCCTTGTTTCAAGGGTTTGAGGACCGCCTTTCATTGTGGCTGGCGGGGTTGCCTCCTTTGGTGTTGACGGTATTGGGCATGGCCACGGTGCTGTTGATTGTGCCGGGCCTCATCATGATGGCCGTCGTCGGGGTGGTGACGAGCCTGATCGGCGCGGCACTCAATTTTTGGAAGCTCAAAAGCGCCATCGGTGCCGAAGGGGTGCAACTGGAGATGGGCTTGCTGCGGCGCAATGTCTTTGAGGTGCCCTTCGATAAGGTCCACCTGACGGAGTGGAAGAGCAATTGGTTGCGCCGCAAATTCGGATATGAAACGCTTCGGATTCGGCAGGCCCAAGCCGCTGGAGCAGGGGGGCTGCGCGTGTTCATTCCCGCCATGGAACCCCGCCACCGCGCGGCCATGGAGGCCGCTGTTTATCCCGACATCGCCCAGGGCGTCTTGGCCGAGGCGCGCCCAGCCGGTCGCCTGCGCTGGCTGCTTTTTGCCGGCGCCATCCTGCCCGCCCTGGCTGTGCTCATCAGCCCCAGCATCTCCCACGCCATCCTCGGGCTGTGCTGGGGTGCCTTCGTGTTTTGGACCACAGGGCGGCGCTTCGCGGCATACCGCATGGCGGTGCACAGCAATGCCATCGTCTTGGAAAGCGGTTGGTTTTGGCGCTCGAGAACCGTGCTCAAAATGGGCCAGCTTCAAGGGGTGGAGTGGCGACGCAACGCCCTGCTCGAGCGGCGCGGAATCGGCCACCTCGTGTTTCACACGGCCGCCGGGGCGCGCTCCTTTGGTTACATGCACAAGGAGCAGGGGCTGCGCATCTTGGATTTTGCCATCAACCAGCTTCACAGCGCGTCTCCGTCTGCCCCGCAACCTGCAGCCTAATGTTTTCTCCGGGGGTGCCCAATCCCCAAGCAACCTTCGCGCCCATTGGGTTGTATTTTCACCGTGACCGTGGGGAAGAACACCTTGACTGATACATTGGCCTCAGCCGTTGCCGGATTGCCCGCAACCGACTTGGCCGCGCTCGACACCGTCCAGCTGATGCGGCGGTTCGATACCAAGTATGTCATTCCCGAAACGTGGCTGCCCGATTTGATCGGGGCCATGACCGGCCATGCCCATGTCCTGTCGGTTGGGGGTCAGGCCGAATGCGCCTACGACAACCTCTACTTTGAGATGCCCGGTGACCAGTTCCTTCAGGACCACTTGCGCGGCAAGGCGCGCCGCATGAAGGTCCGCCGCAGGACCTATGCCAGCAATGGGCAAAGCTTTTTGGAGGTGAAACAGCGGCTCCCTGGAGGGCGGACCGTCAAGAACCGCATGGCCTACCAGACTGAAGATCCCGCCACTTTGGGCCGCGAGGAGATGGATTTTCTCCTCCCGCATCTGGCCCAAGCTGAATCGCTGAAGCCCAGGCTGCACGGCGCATTCTTGCGTACCACTTTGGTTGACTTTACGCGTCAGGAGCGCGTCACGGTAGACCGCAGTCTCCAGACCGCTTTGTTTGGGGACACCATGGTCCCGCTGTTGGAAGGTTTGGTGGTCATCGAGGTCAAACAACCACGCCCAGACCGTTACAGTCCGGTCCAGCGGTGGCTGCGCAGCAGAAAAGACCGAAAAGGCTTGATTGGACGCAACACGCGCGTCAGCAAATACACCATGGCGAGATTGGAATGCGATGCGGACATCGCCGGTCGCGCTTACCTTGCAACATATCGGCGGCTCCAGGAGGCACAATCCTGGGCCGGGGACCTGCAAGCCTGAACCGCAAATGACTGAAATCGCACTGCATTTCGCAGCCAACCTGCTTTCCTCGTGGACCATCGTGAGGTTGATCTATCAATCCAAGGCGAAGCGCCGGGACTACGTGTTCACCTTTATGATGGTGAGCGCCTCGGTTTTCTTGCTCTGCCGCATGCTCAGCGGTGTGGAACTCGATCTCGCATTCGCCTTGGGGCTCTTTGCCATTTTCGGCATCATCCGCTACCGCACCAACCCCGTACCCATCCGGGAGATGACCTACCTGTTTGTGGTGATCGCTTTGGCGGTCATGAACGCGTTGGCGCCCATGTCGATAGGAGAAGTCGCGGTAGGGGTTGGCAACGTCGCGTTGTGGGCCCTGGCCTTTGTGCTTGAGCGCCTGCTCTTTGTAGAACACCTCGTCACCAAAAGGGTCGTGTACGACCGCATCGAGTTGTTGCAGGAAGGCCGCAGGCAAGAGCTCAAGGAAGACCTGGGCCAGCGCATTGGTGAAAACGTAGAGCGCTTTGAAATTGGCAACGTGGACCTCCTCAGAGAAACAGCCGTCATCATTGTCTCTTACCGGGGCGAAGACCATTCTGAGCACATCGATTCCAACAGCAATTTGTGATGCGCGCCCGGACGTTGGTGGTCCTGTGTTTGCAAGGGTTGCTGGGGTTGCAACTGGGCGCCCAGGTGATCAATCCACCTTCTGGACAGTCTGACACGACCGAGTGGCAGGGGTGGTGTGGGTTGTCCTTGGAATGGCAACCGGTCAAAAGCGTCAAATTGGCATTGAACGAACAGTGGCGTTGGGACAATGACTTCGGTGATTTCGACAGGCAAATCCACCAACTGGAC
>DGOE01000079.1 GCA_002389295.1 Flavobacteriales bacterium UBA4474
GCCGTCCTTTTGGGGTCGCCCATCCCGTATCCGGGACTGCCCAAAACCGCATGCACCTGGTGGACCGCATTCTCACCTTCTTGACGCAATGGGGTATAGCCTTGGGGCGCGATGCGTTGAAGCTGCGACGCTTCGGTTTGCTGCTGGGAGAGGTATTTCTCCGTCAGCCGCCTGACCTTTTTGGCGGGCATCGGCCCGACCGAGCTAAAGACGAGCCGGTCATTGCGGTATTGACGCTCGATGAAGCGCAACACGTCTTTGCGCCCGAACCCCCCCACCGAGTGCTCGTCCCCGAGGATGTTGTTTCCCAAGGCGTGGTCTGGGTACAGGATGGATTGAAACTCGTCGAAAATGGCGTCGCCGGGGTTGTCGCGCCAGGCGTGGATCTCATCGATGATGACGTCGCGCTCCTTGGCAATTTCCCGCTCCGGAAAGGTCGAATGGAAGGCGATGTCGGCGATCAACTCCACCGACCGCTCCAGATGTTCCGACAGGAAAGACGCCGTAATCCACGTTTCCTCCTTGGAGGTGTAGGCGTTGAGCTCGGCCCCGACGCTGTCGAGCCGATTCAGGATGTGGAAGGTGCGCCGCTTCGCCGTCCCCTTGAACAGCGAGTGCTCAATGAAGTGTGCCAGGCCGTTCTCTCCCGCCAGCTCATCGCGCGAGCCCGCTTCAATCAGCAGTCCGCAGTGCCCGACGTTGCGTCCGTCCTCGAGGTGTACGCACCTGAGCCCATTGGGCAGCGTCCAAGTGTGGAATGTTGAGGGGTCGGGCGACATGGCCCGCGAAGGTACGCTTCAGCCCAAGGCTTCAACGTCATCCTTTGGCGCGCTTGCACTTGCACAACGCGCAGTTGCCGCAACGCTTCTTGACGTCGGCTGCGCGGGGTGTAGGACCGGTCTGCGGCTTTGCGACTGAGTTGGGATCGAAGGTGATGAAGGCGCCGGGGATGGCGGCAAAGCGGGGAGCGTTCTGGTTGTTCATGGCATCGCGTTTGAGGGGTGATGTTTATTGCATAGCCCATAGATAGGCCGCCCCTTGGGTGCCCGAGGTGACAACCGTCACTGCCCGGGTTGACATCACCCCAAAACAGAAAGGGGGGCCGAAGCCCCCCTTTCCAATGATGATTGAAATCTGATTACTGTTCGCAGACGAGACTGAAGCTGCCGAGCAGCAAGAGCAGGTCTTGCATGGCCGTTTGGCCATTGCCGTCGATGTCTGTTGGGCAGGGGTTGACCTCAGGCAGGATGCATGAACCGTCGTCCAGTGTGGCGTTTGGATCGTAGTTCTCCGCATCTTCATACGTGCATCCGGGCACCGCAGGGGCCACAGGAGTTCCAGCACTGATGCAGAGGTTGTCGATCCAGAATTCCTGGCCTCCAATCTCGAGCTTGTCGACGTTGCCGTGCAGCACCAGGCGACCATTAAATCCAGTCACCATCGGACCCGATGAGGTCATGGTAATGATGGGGTTGCCGATCACCTGTACTTGCACACCGCCCATATTGAACGGCGCTGCCGTGAGGTGGCCATAACCATTCATCGAGCTGAAGCCCACACCGTTGACTTCGAGGAACTCGAACCCACCGAAGTCCAGGATGTCCAAGCAGACCGAGTCGGTCGGGATGGAGTCCAAGTCAAAGGTCACCGTGGCGTTGTTGGTGTGCATGACATGCCCTATTCCAAACGCAGCCCAAGGCGATACGGTGATGAGGTTCATGTTGTAGGTGGTGCCATACAGTGTGCTGTTGAGCTGATCGATGTACATGTCGACCCCACCTTCGTTGAACATGAATCCGCCGGGTGCCAGCGGGAACACTGGCCCTGAGGTTGGGTTGCCCCAAGAGGTTCCAGGCGCTTGGCTTCCGAAGTCCACGAGCCAATCGCAACTGCTGGGGCAGGACCCGGCGAAGTTGACGATCACCTCTGTGGTGTCGTTGTTGAAGCCAAAGTCACAAGAGCCGTCCTCGTCGGTCGCCGTTGGGTCGTAATTGTCCGCAGTGCTGTCGGTGCAACCGGCCACTTCGTCTTCATCGCAGATGCCGTCTTCGTCGCTATCGGCCGTGCAGTTGACCCCTTCGGCTGACACGCAGACATCGTCCACATAGAACTGTTGTCCACCGACGGCAAAGAATTGGACGTTGCCTGTCAGGATGACCTCTCCGTAGTCGTACCCCGGGGCCGATGCCCGCGTGATGAACACATCGACGCCGCCCAAGGTGAAGCTCGCACCAAAGAGCGTGGCAAACTCAGCGACAAGCACGTCTCCGTTGACCATCAGGTTCTCAATTCCTGCACCGTCGAAATATTCGAACGTGACACGGGAAACGTTGAGCAGTCCGGTCAGGTCGTAGCCTGCGTTGATATTGGAAAGTAACAATACTTGATTGGTACCGATGCCTGGAACGCCATAGTTGACAAAGGCATTGCCCAAAGACGCACCTCCGCCTGAGCCATCATCGAATGCAGTGAAGGACAAGTCGATGTGGTCCTCTGTGAAGGTGAGCGCGGGATTTACCGCCCCCAGCGCCATGGACTCATGGGTGAAGCTGAAGTCACAGGAGTCCACAACACAGTCTACGATGAGCGGTTGGCATTCCGTATCGCTGCAGTTCGGCAAGATGAGACTGGTCACCGTCCGGCAAATCGTATGCAAGCCCTCTGCCAAGCTCAAGGTGAAGGCATTGGGGTCACCTGTTGGGGTGTATGGCATGCCATCCAGCGTCCATGTCTCCACTGCTCCGGGTTGGGGGGCTGAAAGCAGAGTGAACACACCACATGGCGTCTCAAATGCCGCAAACGAGGCATCCACATCGCATGGCAGATCGACAATTCCGCCTCCGCATCCCGGGACGAAAATTCCGGGAATGTCTACGATGACCGTGGTGCTCAGGTCTGAGAAAACGAGAGAGAATGCGAGTGTCTCCCCCTCACCTACATCGGGAATGGGCACATTGGCTGCGATGAGGCCGTATTCGATGGCCGTTGCCGCGTTGATGAGCGGACCACCAGAATCCCCTTCGTCGGCCCCATCATCTTCCAATGCGGTGATGATCACGACCGCGATCAGGGCATTGGAGACGACCTCACCGGTCTGGGCATTGCTGATCTGCAGCTGCAGGTCATCGACAAGTGGGAACCCAGATTCAAGCTGCAGGGCCATGGCGACCTGACAGGTTGCGGTATCCGGATCGAAGGAAACGGACAGGAGTTCAAGCAGGCCTTCTTCGCCTTCAGTAGCGACGACCTCAGCCAATGAGGGCGGCGGGGGAGGCGAAGAGATGCACAGGTTGTCGATCCAGAACTCCTGACCGCCGATCTTCAGCTTGTTCACGTTGCCGTGGAGCACGAGGCGGCCATTGAAGCCGGTCATTTGCGGCCCCGTAGAGGTCATGGTGATGATCGGGTTGCCGATGACCTGCACCTGCACACCGCCCATGTTGAGCGGGGCTGCTGTGAGCTGACCGTAGCCGTTCAGTGAGCTGAAGGGGACGCCGTTGACTTCGAGGAATTCGAATCCACCCAGGTCCAGGATATCCAAACAGACCGAGTCGGTCGGGATGGAGTCCAGGTCAAACGTGATCGCGGCGTTGTTGGTGTGCATGACCTGTCCCGAGCCGAAGGCTGCCCAAGGCGAGGTGGTGATCATGTTCACATTGTAGACCGGGCCATAGAAGGCATTGGCATTCTGGTCGGTATACATGTCGACACCCCCTTCATTGAACATGATGGTACCAGGTCCCATGGGGAAGGTCGGCGATGCAGCAGGATTGCCCCAGGAAGTGCCCAAGGGTTGGCTGCCAAAGTCCACGAGCCAATCGCAACTGCTCGGGCAGGAGCCGGCGAAGTTGGTGATGATCTCGGTGGTGTCGTTGTCACCGCCACCGCCATCCGTGGTGCAGGAGCCATCGTCGTCTGTGGC
>DGOE01000065.1 GCA_002389295.1 Flavobacteriales bacterium UBA4474
GCATCGGGGTTATAGTTCGATGCAATTGGATCGGTACAGCCTTGAATTTGAGCAGCCATAGTCACGTTGTAACTGCCGCAATCCTCTGTTTGTGTAGTCCACAAGAAGAGGTAGTACGTATTGTCGTAGCTGGGCGAGGAAATCGTGGCCGTGAAAGGACCTTCTTGCTCAGAACCGAAGTACTGGTTCATGTCCTCTTGAACGGCTCCTTGAACCACACCAGCGGCCATATCTGCCAGATCTGTGCAGTCATCGCCATTGTAGGTAGCCCAACCGATAGCACCGTCTCCAGTGGCATCTACCGTGATTTCGTAAAGGTTGTATGGTGCTTCCACCACAACCTCGTACCAAACACCATAGGCTGTTGCGAAGCCGCTGAGGCTCGGCATGCCGAAGTCCTCATCTGGACCACTGCAGCAGAGGCTACCATCATAGCTACCTCCATTTACCAAAGGCAAAGCCAAGGTGCAAACGTCATCGTTGCTTGGGAAGCCATCAGGGCACAGTGCACAAGTGGCCTCAACTACGATGCCCGTCTGAGAAGACGTGCCGCTGTAGTGACCCACGCGAAGGAGGTAGTTGTTACCCTGCTCTGCGTTGATGCTCACGATAGAGTTGAACGTTCCCGTCGTACCGGCACCGCAACCAGCAATACCGGAGTCATCGTTGGTCGCAATCGCCGTCAATGAACCGTCCGTTTCCAAACGGAATACAATCACGTCCGTATCTGTCACACCGTTGTCCGCATCTGCAGAAGCGCAAGTGTTAAAGGTGGTTTGATAATCGTTGTCAGCATTGAACTCGTACCAGATGGCACCACTTGTAGAAATGGCGTTGCCCAATACCGTCGTGCCACTGTACTCGTCGCCGTTGGAGTTGGCCAATGAACCGGTCAGAATCAAATCACAAGCAATGGCCTGAGCTGTCTCTGGGTTGTCGTTGGCTGGCGGGAATTCGCAGGACCCGTCATCCACGGAGGCAGAAATGTTGTAGTTGTTTGCCAAGGCATCTGTGCAACCTGCAAACGCGCAATCAGTCACATCCAAGCCACCGAATGCCACGGGGTAACCATCGGTTGGTCCATAAGTGAGCGGGGCGTACTCGTTGCCGAGGTTGTCCGAAATGGCCCATCCTTCAGTACTGAAAATCGATCCTGTGCTGAATGTGTAGCAACCAATGTCAAGGCAGTTGATGATTTCAATCGTTGTCGAACCTGCCGCCATTGTACCGGTCAAAACCGTATCACCTGTTTCCTCATTGGCGACGTAGTAATCGTTTCCGAGGCTCCATCCCGAACCAAAGTCATCTTGCAACGTCAGGAAGAGACCCAACTGGCCATTGTCACACACCACGCAGCTACCATCATCGATGGTGGCAAGCGGATCGAAGTTGATGGCTGCTTCAAGCATACATCCACTCACGCATGTCTCTTCTTCAGCTCCGAAACCGATGTCATAAACACCAAGGCTACCATCGTGAATCACGTTACCCGCGAAATCGATGATGTACCAGAGGGGCTCACCGGCTGGCGATCCACCTCCACCGGAGAAGTTCAAACAAGCGTCGTTAGGGATGCAGAACTCCCAGTAGCCATCAACAACTGAACCCTCAAAGTCAGGAGTGTACAGATCGTTGTTGTAACCAGCAGACACCAATGTGTCACCCGTAACAGGGTCATAGATGTATGCCGCGTTGTTACCCCAGAAGAGGTAGATGTTGTGATTGAGGTGAAGGATGTAGCTCGTGCTGTCAGGGTTGTCAACGCAACTCGGCGAGAAACAAGATCCATCATCAGCGGTGGCATCTTCCATGTAGTTAAACGCGTTCGGGTCCGTACATCCACAAGTGATGCCTGGAGCGGCAACACCAAAGACACCGAAGCCGTCATTGGCCGTTTGGTCATAGAGGATTTGCCCAGTGTTGTAGTCAATAATCTGCCACTCCTTCTCTCCGGGGTATACACCGCCGAAAACGTCGAGCACGTAGCACTCCGTTGGTGACAGGCAGAAGAAATCATAACCCTGCTCACCCGGAATCACCGTAAACAATGCGTTGTCCAGCGAACCGCTGTTCAAGATGTCACCTTGTTGGTTGGACAAGGTGTATGTAGCACCATCCCATCCGTCACCAAAGGTGTCGAACATCATGAATTGTACGAGAAGCTCGTCACCAGGACAGCTTGGGAACACACAACTGCCATCGTCCACCGTGGCATCACCTTCATAGTTGATGGCCTCGATATCGGTACAGCCACACACTTCTGCGGTCGTTCCGTACCAGAACTCGACAGTACCGCCACCCACGTCACTCGCGATGATGGATCCATCATACACATTGACCATGGTCCAGCCAATCTCCGAAAGGAAGCTTCCGCCACCTGAAACTACTTCGTAACAAGCGCCTACAGGAACACAGACGGTGTCCTGTCCAGCGTTGGCTCCACCACCTGTTCCACCGGTGCCGGTCACAGATTCATCAAGCGAGCCCGATGCAACCAAATCACCATCAGCGTAAATCTCATAGGTGTTGCCATTCCATCCATCTCCCCAAGAGTCTGTCATATTGACAAACACCATGGTCTGGGATGAGTCAGGACAAATGTCGTAGAGACAAGATCCATCATCAAGGGTCGCCGCTTCGTCATAGTTCAGCGCAGCCGTATCGGTGCAACCTGGAACATCCGAAATCAACGAGAAAGCCCAAAAGCTTCCGCTGCCCGAAACGGAACCAGAACAATCACCCGTGCAGTTGAGCGCGCCGGCATCCACGGCGAATTCAGTACCACCATCACCGAAGGTGTCATTGATGTATACCGTGTAATCACCCAATCCGTAAGCACCAATTGAGTAATTGTTGACGTCGCCGGCTCCGTTGGGGAACAGAAGCGCGCCATCAACATTCAAGATGGTGTCTCCGTTAAAGGTGACAATGCAAGACGTGACCTCACCCGGCCAAGCGTCTGCAGTGAAAATAATGGTCTGCGCCTGTAGTGACGCGAAGAGGGCCAAAGCAAACGTGCAGAGGGTCCCTCGGAGAATTGAAGTTCTCAGGTTCATGATTAAGGTTTTTTTCCAATTGCCGGAGCAATATAGCGGAAACCGTACCGAATCAAGAAGATAATCTCAGGGGAATTGCATGACCTGCCTTCTAAGGGTTACACCGGCGACGATTCAGGTCGCTGATTATCACCCGTTGAGTAATGAAAAGCCCCGAATTCTACAATTCGGGGCCACTTCACAGGCGAAGGATCGCCAGAAAACAAATTTGTAAGCGTCAATCGCTCAGCAAAAGCTCACTCCGTGCAAGGGTCTCCAAAGCTGATCAAGAATTCCAAGAGGTCAGCCGTGGTCGTAGCACCGTCCTGATTCAAGTCTGTAGGACAGGGGCTTTGGAGGATGAATTCGCAACTTCCATCATCCTGAATGGCAGACGGATTGTAGTTCTCTGCAATGTCATACTTGCAACCACCACATCCCGAGAATACACACTCCTCAAGCACCGTAATGTTCGCGGCAGGATCAAAGTTGCAAGCCACCGAAACCGTGCACCCAGAGACGCAATTCGCTTCACCCACTTCAAAGTATACAGGAGCAGACGGCGCCCCTCCAGAGGTGATGCCACTCGACGTGCCCAGCAACGTCCAACCGACCTCCACAGGAATCACGCCGGCAGAAACCTCCAGGTAGTAGCAACCGTCTGCCAAGCAGAAGTTGTCAATGCCGCTTGTTCCTTCTGGCGTAACGGTGAAGCCAACGCTGGGCAAGCCGCCTTGAGCAAGCAACAATCCATCGACCGTGTACAGGCTGTATTGGGCACCATTCCATCCGTCGCCGAAATCGTCGGTCATCTGAATACGTATGCAACTGTCATAACAGCAATCATCCGTGGAAATCGTTGCCGTCTCATCATAGTTGCACGCTGAAGCATCTGTGCAGCCTGCGCAACTATCATAATCACAAGATCCATTGTCGGCAGTGGCTTCCGTATCGAAGTTGCATGCACCCGCATCTACACAGCCACACACCACACCGCCCAAGGAGAAATTGACCGAACCTATGGTGCCCGACACGATAGCGCCGTCCGTACCGGAAAGGGTCCAGCTGATCTCTTCATCGAAATCGCCGCCACCAACGGTCAAGGCGTAGCACCCTTCTACCAAGCAGAAGGTGTCAAATCCTTCATCGCCACCGAGGAAGTTGTCGACGTCGAGGATAAAGGCCGCACTGTCGAGGTCTCCAATGATCAAGGTGTCACCGGAGGCATCCGTCAAGTAATACTGCGCGCCGTTCCAACCATCGCCAAAACTGTCAAACATGTCCAGCTTCAAGGGAATGCCTTCCGTAGCATCCACGGGGCAGGCACAGCTCAGGTAATCACACGTGCCATTTTCGATATTGGCAGCAGGGTCAAAGTTGCAGGCCACGTCATTGGTGCACCCCTCTACGGCGGGAGCGCAACTCAGGCTGATCTCCACGGTGCCATTGTCGTCGGTCACGGGGTTGCCATCGGCATCCTCTGCGCTGACATAGGCGTAGTAATGGCGCCCAGGCTCTGAAATGAACTGCACCCAAGCGTCATTCTGATCAAAGAAGCCGCAGTTGATGAAATCCGACTCTTCAGAGGCATACACCCCATCTTCTACAGTCAAGACGCATTCAAACAGCGCGGGAATTCCACCAGCACAGACCGCGTCGCTCACATAGAGGTTCAGCTTGGAATCAATGTTGGAACCGCAGAGGCTGAGGGTATGAAGGTCTCCCGTTCCTTCGAACGTATACCAAACACCTGGACCGGGCACGGGGTCACAACCATTGATCAGGTTGGGCGCTCCCAAGTTGGTCGCACCGCCAGTCGATCCCGTCAGCGTTTCGTTGCAAGCAAGGGCCGCAGCCGCTCCGCAAGTGTTGTTTGCTGGAACCACACCCGAGTAATCGCAAGACCCATCGTCCATCGTCGCCGTTGGATCATAGTTTGGCGCCACGTCATCCATACACCCGAGGTACACGCCATTGGTCAGGAATTGATACTGACCACAGTTCTCCGGATCGGTAGTGAATACATAGAAGAGGTAATCGGTGTTGGCCTGGAGCACGGTAAACTCGCTGATCTCGCCGGCACACTGCTCGGACACCAGACAACCCACCTGCGCTTCGAGCTCACCACAGGTGCCCACATCGAAAATCGCCAGACCAATGTTTTCAGCACTGAGGTTGAGCAGGTCAAAGAAGAAGGTCTCGTAATCCAGGCTGTTGAATTGGTACCACACACCGTAGCTCGTCTGGAATCCAGCGAGGAAACTCACGTCTACGTTGTCAGGACTCGAGCAACAGACCGAACCGACATCCGGCACACCGTTCTGCAATTCCAGGGCATTGGCGCATTCATCATTGATGGGGGCACCACTTGAGCAATCCACACACTCCACCGAGAGGAGGAATTCATCACCACTGGTGTACTCACTGAATCGCGTGACATGGATGTAGTAATCCTCACCCTGCTCCACATTGAAGGCCACCTCACTCATGAAGCCCTCCGAGCAGCCGTCGTCATTTCCACCCAGACACTCCAGGTTGTCGAGGTCGCCGTCCACAGCGCGGAAGACAAACACCTGCGAGTCAAACAACGGGTTACCCGCCGGGTTGAAAGCGTCGGTTCCACAAGTAGACAGCACCATCTGCTGGTCTGCTTGCGCATTGAATACATACCATACACCTGCAGCACTGATCTCCTGACCTGAGCAAGACGTGCCGACGAGGTCCTCGCCGTCCACCGCGTAAGTCAAGGTGCCCGCAATCTGAGCGCCGCATTGAACGGCCTGAGCACTGTATGCGTAGTTATTGGAAGGTGGACACTCACAGGTGCCGTCGTCATCCGTTGCACTCGGGTTGTAGTTGATGCAGAAAGGGTCTGTGCAACCCGGGAAGCTGCAGCCACCGGTTTCGCCCAAATCCAAACCAAAACTCGAGACCTCATCTACTCCTGTGCCGTAGAAATTTCCGACCACATCCTCGAGGTACCATCCGATGTCGTCGGAATCATCCCCTGGCGTGATGTCGAAGATGTAGCATCCGGGCTGGAGGCAAACCAGGTCCACCCCATTGGTCAATCCGTCGCCTTGATCGGCGTTGTCGAGCGCGCCGGTTGCCGCAATGTTGCCACTGAGGTCCGATATATAGTAAACACCACCATTCCAGCCGTCGCCAAACGCGTCGGTCATGGTCACTTCGAGGATCAGCTCGCCACCCGCACAGTACACGCAGCTGCCATCATCAATCGAAGCGCTTGGAGTAAAGTTCGTCGCGTTGAAGTCCGTACAACCGTAGCAACTGAAGTTGCAGAATCCGCTATCGAACACAGCGTTCGGGCTGAAGTTGCAAGCCGTAGGGTCAGTACAGCCGATGGGGCAGCTGACATCACCGAGGGTGATCCTGTCTGCACCGCTGATTTGCTGGTCGCCGAATTCCGCCTCGTCGAGGGATCCGGTATACACGACTTCACCCGTATACGTAGTAAAGGTGTAAATGCCATTGTTCCAGCCGTCTTGGAAGCTGTCAAACATCTCGAAGTTGTAACACCCCTCGGGCAAACACACCGCATGCGATCCGGCACCGCCAAAGTCGACCACAGTATTGGTCTCCATGTTGCGGATGTTCCAACTGATCTCGCCGTCCCAGCTTCCGCCGCCGACTTCAAGGAAGAAGAAGTACTCCTCGTAGCAGCAAGTGCCGTCGTCATAGATGGCGTCGGCATCGAAGTTGACTGCTCCCGACTCCGTGCAACCGTAGCACGAGAAGTCGCAGTCACCGTTTGAAATGGTCGCCGTCTGGTCGTAGTTGCAGGCCGTTGGGTCCGTGCAGCCCTGACAAGTCAGGTACTCACAACTGCCGTCATTGAAGTTTGCTGCAGGGTCGTAGTTGCAGGCCCCCTCTGTGGTGCAACCTTCGTTCAAACAGGCGGGGTCGCCTACATAGAAAAACTCCTGAATGACGCCACCGGCAACACCGGGTCCGCCTTCGAGAATCAGCTGCTCGCCCAAGTAAACTTCCCATGAAGCCTCTACCGCGAGGTTGTCAAAGTTCAATTGAAGCACATAGCAATCGTCTGTCAAACAGAGGTCCAGGTCCACAGACCCGCCTTCGGTAAAGGAGATACTGCCCATTTCCTGGCCGGAAAGGTTGCCCACCGTGGCACCACCAACATTGCCTTGGCTATCCACCCAACCGTTGGAGAACGCATCAAAAAGGCGCACCGTCACACAGGACTCGTAGCAGCAAGAACCATCATTGAAGCCCGCTTCAGGGTCAAAGTTGCAAGCGGCATCATCCATGCAACCCGGGATGCCGTCCAATTGCGTCAAAGAGAAGTTGAAGGCCGCAGCTGGACCCGAGGAGAGCTCACCTGCACAGGTGCCGCCGCATTCAAAGGGCAGGTTCTCCACGTTTACCTCAAAGCTCAGGCCGCCATCGCCGGCGTCATCGAGCAAAATGATCGTGTAGGTATCCTGACCAAAATCGGTCAGGTCAATGGTGTACGTCTGGTTGAATCCGTTCGTGCTCCAGATGCCGCCCTCACTGATGTTGACGATCTGCCCTTGGGTCAGACTCGTCACCGCTACACCGTATTGGGTGGCGTAAAAATCAGAGAAGAGGGTGATGGACTGGGCCCGCACTCCACTTGCAATGGCGAGGGAGGCGATGATAAGACCGACCTGAAAGAAGGTGGTACGGAAGTGGCTGAGCTTCATGGTTCCAGCTGGGTTGCTAATTCGGTTGTCGGAATGCGCAAGGTAGATTGGTCGCTACTTTACATCAAATCCGGAAGCGGAAGATACGGCGAAAAATCGCCTCCGGCAAAAAATCTCGAATAATCTAATGTTCTACTAAACTTTTGTTACAATCGACAAGATTCATAATACGCCACCTCAATTTGCATTCGTTTCGTGATTTTTC
>DGOE01000069.1 GCA_002389295.1 Flavobacteriales bacterium UBA4474
ATTGGCCCTGGAAGCCCATCCCGCCTGGGCGGCGCATTCAGTCACCGTGGGAAACGGAGACAACCTCGCCCCAAGGGGCATGTTTCGCGCACTGTTTGCGCACCCCGCGGCACTCCCCGCCTTTCATCCCAATCACCTCGGACTGCCCAAAAAACGAATCCGGGCCTTTGCGGTCATCCATACCGATGAAGTCGGCCGATTTGAAGCGATCACCGAAAAACCCTCAGTGGCTGAAATGGCAGAAGCCCAATGGACAGATGGCCAGTTCAGGGTCAGCATGAACTATTTCAGGATGCCCTGTGAGCAGCTGCTCCAAGCGGTCAAGACCGTGCCCGAGCACCCGGTGAGAAAGGAGCGTGAACTGCCCGTTGCCATCTCGCGTTGGGCCCGCATGGAAGGCGGCAAAATGAAAGCCCTGCCCATGGCGGGTTCCTTTTTGGACCTCACCCATCCCGAGGACATCGTCAAAGCAGGAGAGATCATAGACAGTGGTGGATTTGCACTGAAGGAGAGAACTTGAACCACCTGAAAATTGTTGCCAAACCATGACCAAATCAACATTCCCCCACTTGTGGGTGTGCGCGCTGCTGATGTTGACCGCGCTCACCGCAAGCGAGCGCACGCACGCGCAATGTGACTCGTTGGATTTCAACCTGCTCTGTGAAGATGGCGACATGGTCAACGATGCCATTTTCTCTTGTGGGTTCAGCTGCATTTTTGCCGGCGACCTGGCCACTTGTTTTTCGGATTGCATTGCCGCCGGCATCCCCACCATGAGCACGGGGTGCGTAGGGTGTTTTGCAGAACAAAGCACTTGCGCTCAAGAAAACTGCTTCTTGGTCTGCGGATTTGGCAGCACTGCAGATTGCGAAGCCTGTGTGCTGGCCAATTGCCAGGCGCAATTCGAATCTTGTGCAGGCATCGTGGATGCCGACGGGGATGGCGAAGACGTGATTTGCGATTGTGACGATGCCGACGCCGCGACATATCCGGGTGCGCCAGGCACTTCTTCCGGGCTGGACAACAACTGTGACGGCGTCATCAGCGCAGACGAGCTCGCCTGTTTGCTGGACCTGACAGGCGATCTCCTTGTCTCAGTATCGGACGTCTTGGTGGTGTTGTCTGAATTTGGCTGTCTTGTCGGTTGCGCGGCAGACATCACAGGTGACGGTGCCGTGACGGTATCAGACGTACTCGAGCTGCTCGGTGGTTTCGGAGACAACTGTTGAATCAGGATAAAAACCCGCGGCCTTCACGCGCTCGGGAACGCAACAATGGACTGCAGCGGTAACGGCCTTCACCATATTCTGCGTGGAGCCGATCGAGGGTTTCCACACAGCGGTCCAAACCAACTTCTTCGCCCCAAGCCAAGAGCCCTTTGGGGTAATTGACGCCACCTTGCATGGCGTTGTCTACGTCCTCAGCGGATGCCACACCCCAAAACACGGCGTCGGCGGCCTCATTGATCAGCATGACCAGGATGCGCCAGAGAATGTCCTGCCCCAGGTCCTTATCCATGCGCGGTGCAGCCGCTTCCACACCCTCGCCATAAGCGTGCCAACCCTTGCCTGATTTCCTGCCCAGCCAGCCCGCATCCACGTTGCGCTTTTGGGCAAAAGACGGGGTGTAGCGGGGGTCGAAATGAAAAGCAGTCCACACGCTTTCTGTCACGGCGTAATTGACATCATTGCCAATCAAATCCATCAGCGCGAAAGGCCCCATCCGAAAGCCACCGAGGGCGGTCATGGCCCAGTCGATGGTGGCCACATCGGCCACGCCCTCTTCGAGAATGCGAATTGCCTCGCCATAAAATGGCCGGGCCACCCGGTTTACAATGAAACCGGGGGTGTCCTTGGCCAACGCTGGCTGTTTGCCCCATTGGCGCATCAAAGCGGACATCTCCTCATCAAGGCCTGAACGCGTTTGCAATGCAGGCACCACCTCCACCAAAGGCAGCAGGGGAGCCGGGTTGAAAAAATGCAAGCCAATGAAACGATCGGGGTGCTGCAAACCGGCCGCCAACGCCGTGATCGAGAGCGAGGAAGTATTGGAGGCCAGGACCGATTCCGGGGTGACCACCGCTTCGAGCGATGCAAACAACTCCTTCTTGACCTCTTCACGTTCCACGATGGCTTCCACCACAAGGCCGCAGGGCCCCAAGTCTTCCACAGTGGACACCGTGGAAATGCGGCCCAGCAGCGCGGCAGCATCTTCAGAACGGATGCGGCCCTTGGTCACAGACCTGTCCTGAATGTGCCGCAAGAAGGCCATGGCCTCGTCCAAAACGCCAGCATCGCGGTCGTACAAGCGCACCGCATGACCGGCCGTGGCCGCGACTTGAGCAATGCCCCGCCCCATGGCGCCCGCACCTGCCACACCGATGATCATCATGTCTTTCATGTCAAAGACAAAGGAAAGGTGAACGGAAACGAATGGAACAGGGCGCAGGCGAGGTTTTCCCGAACACAACTGTTTCATTGCTGCAGATTCACTTGCCATGCACAGATGCCTGTCCTGTAAAGGGCGCATGCCAAACGCTGCAGCCCAGACATACCAAGGAGATTTCTGCTCGGAATTCTGCTTTTCAACCTACCCTGGCAATGCCAAAAGGTTGCAGTCAATGTCGCCTGCCCACTATCAACCGGCCCCGCCCAGGCACGACGTGGACCGGATATTGGAAAGAAACTGCGACATCCTCAAAGCCTTCAGGGATTGGCGCACGGCCTCGCCCACCATGGCCGACATCGGCTCCTTGCAATGGCTCAGCGACAAGGGGTTCGACTTTGATTTCTACACCCGGGTGCACCAGCGGGGGGATGGCCGCACTGAAGTGTGGTGCTATGAGGTCGGATTCAGCTTGGAGCGGGACGGGAGCGTGGAGCCCTTGTGAGGGGCCTAACCCTTTCGCCGGGATTTTCCCGAGCCGCTGTGGCGCTTGCCACCCTTGCCGCCCCCAGGCTTGCGTTTCTTTTCGTGAAACGCCCCCTTGAAGGTGGGGTCTGCCTTGCGCTTTTCGCGGTCAATGGCGCGCGCCATGGCTTGTGCTTCCCACGATGGCGTCGGTGCCTCACTGACATTTGAAGGCAAGTCTTCAAAAGAAATCCTTTGCCCAATCAGCGCTTCTACCCGTTCCAGGGCTGGCTTTTCGCTGGGATCGACGAGGGTGACCGCCTGGCCACTGCGCTTGGCGCGGCCCGTTCTGCCGATGCGGTGAATGTAATCGTGGGGATCGCGGGGCACGGTGACATTGATGACAAGGTCCAACTGCGGCACGTCTATGCCTCGGCTGGCGACATCGGTTGCCACGAGATAGCGGATGTCACCTGCCTTGAACAGCTCCATGGCGTGGATGCGGCTGTTTTGCCCTTTGTTGGCATGCAGTGTGCGCACAGCAGGCGTGACGTCCTCTGCTATCCGCTGTCCGATGCGCTCGGCTTGGTCTTTTTCCCTGACAAAGAGCAGGGCCTGTTGGGGGATGTCCTCCCTGTTGAGGAACACAGCCAGGAGGTTCAGCTTGGTGCCAAAATTGGGGGCGCGGAAGCCCGATTGGACCACCGTTTCCACCGGTGTCGATTGCGGGGCGGCTTCCACGCGCGTGGGCCACAACAGAAACTCGCCAGCCATTTCTTCGGTCTTGGCGGGGTAAGTGGCCGAAAACAAGAGGTTTTGTCTTTTGCGGGGCAGAATTTCCAGCAACTTCCGGAGCTGCGGCATAAACCCAAGGTCCATCATGCGGTCCGCCTCGTCGAGCACCAAGTGGGTCATCTCTTTGGTGGTAAATCCATGACGGAGATACAGTTCCATGAACCTTCCCGGGGTGGCCACGACCAAGTCGCAGCCCGCTTCCAGCCGCTCTTGCTGGGCGCGGTGACCCACGCCACCATAGACGACCTGAACGCGCAGGTCTGTTCGCGCAGCCAGCCTGCCGGCGACATCGGCAATTTGAAGGGCCAATTCCTTGGAAGGGGTGAGGATGACACAACGCGGTCCCTTGCCTTGCGCATGGGAAAGCATCGCCATCACGGGCAAAAGAAACGCCAACGTCTTGCCCGTGCCTGTCTGCGCGATGCCGATCACGTCTTGACCAGCCCGAATGCGGGGAATGGCCTTGCGCTGTATTTCCGTAGGTTCGGAAATGCCCATGGCATCCAGCGCGTCGAGGTACTGTCGGGTCACCTTCAGGTCGGCAAACGTCATGGTGCAAGATTAACCCATGGAGGCGGGGGGATTGAGGTTGTGCGTCTTTGCTTTCCTTTGCCCCCCGATGGCCAGCCACAAAAAATTCTCCCTGGAGGACGGTGCGATGAGCAGCGTCCAGAAATTCCTGAGTGAAAAAGGACTGGACTTGCCTCTTGAACCTTCTGACATACAAGAAGACTGGAGTCTTCCTTTTATGCGCTGGGTGGTGCAGCACACCACTTCCGGCATGGAGTGTCAGTTTCAAGAAGACGATCCGCCGGGCATCCGGATCAGCACCCACAGGGACATTGTGTGTGACCCGGCCCTGTACAACCTGGCGAGGGTGGAAGCGGGCAGGCCGACAACCCACATCGTTCTGGGCAGCAACTTGGCCCGATTGGACTGGGTGAAGGCGCTCATGCAGGCCAACAAGGCCATTTTTATCGACCGCTCACTGGCTGGGCGCGCGGCCATGAGCCAGCAACTCAAATTGAGCCGCCACATCGCCGACATTATCCAGGGTGGGGGGCACGTTTGGATCGCCCAGGCGCCTGGACGAACCAAAGACGGCATAGACCAAACACACCATGGGTTGCTGCGCATGCTGGCCTTGGCTTGGGGCGGCGAGGAGCAAGGGCCAGCTGCATTAAAAGGCCTGCTGAGGCCCTTGGTGATCCGCTATGATGTCAATCCATGCGATGGGCTGCTCATCCGAGAAAAGGTCACAGGGGAGAAGACCAAGCGGGATGACGAGATCAGCATGCGGACCGGACTGGAAGGGTGGAAGGGCAAAGTGCGCATCGCCGAGGCCCCGACTGTATCCACAGACGTTTCGGGCGACCGCGACGGCTGGCTGCAATTGGCCGCTGCAGTTGACAAATCCATCTTGACCCTCGGCGTCTCTGGCCAATGGGCGGCATCCGCTGCTTCAGCCATCCAAACAGGGAATTGGACACCGCTGCCCGACAACATGCACCACCGTGCAGAGCAAGTCATCCAACAGCTCAGCACCCACTTGGGGGATATGGACAGGGAAACCCTCATGCGCCACCTCTGCGAGGTCTACCGGGAAGGCGCTCCGAAAGTGGCGCTCACACAGAATTGACGCGCTTCAAGCCATCCCTGGCGGCCATCACAATTCCGGCCGCCATGGCGGCGTTTAAGGATTCAGACAGACCGGTACCCGGAATGTGGACACATCCAGAACATGCCTCCTTGACTGCCGGAGAAAGCCCATGGCTCTCACTTCCCACCACCGCTACACCCCAGTCGTCGGATTCAAATCCGCTGCTCCAAAGGGCGTCGCCATCGAGATCCAGCCCGCGGATTTGCACGCCTTTTTGTCCCAATTCCGTGAGCACACCGGCCAAATCAACAGACCAGATGGCCACCCGGAAAATGGCCCCCATGGTCGCTTGTACGACTTTGGGATTGAAGGGGTCTACTGTGTCTTCGGAGACCCAGATGCCGGGAATGCCAAACCAATCCGCCGTGCGGACAATGGCCCCCAAATTTCCGGGGTCAGACACCCCGTCCAGCGCCACCGTAAAAGGAGGCACGTCCTCCAAGCTTTGCGAAAAGTCAGGCAGGGCAGTGTCCGGGATGCCCATCACAGCCAACACGCCCGGGGCGGTGCGCATGGCGCTCATGCGTTCCATGTCTTTGGTCGACACGCGTTCGCTTCCCCATTCATCGGGGACACCTGCATCGGCAGTGGAATACAAGCCGTGCACCTGCCAACCGCTGCGCAGCGCTTCACTGACGCCTTTCACCCCTTCAATGGTGAACTTGCGTTCCAACTTCCGTGATTTGCGGTTCCTCAAGTCCCGCACGGCCAGAATCTCGTTCTTAGTAGGCATGTTTTGCATCCCCCGTTGCAGCGCAAGATGCGCTTTCCTGCTCGCAATTGCGGCATGGGGATGTCTCCCTTTCGGTGCCACCGGTCAAGATGAACGCCATTCCATCCAGTCGGTGCCCCTGGTGTGGGATGTGGAGTGGCGCTTCAAAGACCCGTCCAACACGGGAGGCCAAGACCTTGCCGCTTGGCAAGAACTGCTCGATGGCAGGTTCATTTTGCATCCACCTGATCGGTGGCTCGGCCTCCCCGTCTTGCATGCTTGGGCGAGGTTGAATGGACGGTGGAAAAAGGCCATTGAACAAGGCAACCCCTCACCCGAGGGCTCAGCCTCACCATTCGACTCCAATGGCTTGGAAAGAAGCCGATTGCTGCTCAAATCGAGAATGGTTCGCTCAGGATATTTGAATGGGCAACTGCAGGTGGACACCCTGAGTCACTCCCGCGGCCGGGTCACCTTGCGCATTGAGTTGGACCCTGGCACACGTGTGTATTGCGGTGAGGTAACGGTCAACGCAGAAAACAGTGGGCTGGGCCAAAAAGAGGCCGCATATCTCATCGAAGATTTCAGCCGATGGAAGGGCAAACCCCTTGACCTCAGTGCACTGGAAAGTGACCGCAATCGCTGGTCAAAGCACTTTGAACAACAAGGGTGGTTCGGGCTCACCTCTGATTTCTTCACCATGGAAATCGACACCACCGGAAGCAGCATGACGGGGAAAGCGCAGCTCACCTTGAATGTGGCCCCGGACCAATACCTCGAGGACACCGTCCCGCACAAAAAGGCGCGCTTGGACAGCATCAGTTTTCATTGGCACCCCTTCGAGTTTGAGCCCTTGGAAAGCCGCACGGAGAAGAACATTCAGTGGAGTGTGCCCCTCGGCAGGGACATCAGAGGGTTGGCCCACAGCATGCACCTGGAGCAAGGCAGGTTGTACAACCCGGAGGCGCTGATGAATGCCAGACAGTCCATTCGAATGTCACCGCTGTTGAATGACGTCAGGGTGGACATTCTAGAGCTCCCGTCCACATCGGAAACGGAAACCCCCTTGCACGTGCACTTCGATGCCTACGCCGACAAGCGGAGGGTCATGCGGGTCAATGGCGGACTGAACTCGGCACAGGGCATTGGCGGGGAAATGGCCTTTTCCCTCTCCGACCAAGATTTCAGAAAGCGCATGGAGCAGGTGGCGCTGGAATTCGGTTACGGAAGAGAAAGTGTAACACCCTACCAGGGCGGTGATGAGGGCGGTGACGCTCCGTCGTTCTTCAATTCAGCCATCATCAGCGCTGGCCTGACATACACCGCTCCGCGGCTGATCCCCTTCGGACCGGATCGGCTACCGAGATCAAACAGGCCGAAGAGCCTCATCTCACTGAGTTTTAGGGACGAAAAACGCCCAAAATTCCAGCGGACCTACTTCCAGATCAGCATGGTGGAGCGGTTCGTTGAAAACACGGAAAACGGTTCAAGGGTTGAGTTCCGCCCGTTTGAAGTGGCCCTTACCTCGAGCCAACTCGGGGCGGAATTCGCAGAGGAACTCGCTGATTTGGGGTCGGATATTCTGGCCTCGTCCTTTCAGCCGCGCGCTATTTTCGGGTCAGGCTTGAGCTGGAAGCTGAATCCCAAACACAACCCCAGCCGTTTGAACCCCTTCAAGTGGGGCTTGAGTGTTGAGTTTGAAGCGGCAGGCAACCTGTATCACTGGCTGGATAAAAGGGCACCGGAAGAAACCACCATCAGCCTGCCCAGCGCATTGGGGAGCGCCTCCAATATTCAAGTCGGCCGCTACACCCGATGGGTCGTCGACGGCCGAGCAGGTTGGACAACCAATGGCCGGGATGGCTTCTTTGGCCGGATGTTCATGGGAGTGGCTTCATCATCCATCGACAGTGTGTCCGTCCCCATAGAAAAGCAATTCTACGTTGGAGGCCCCAACAGCATGCGCGGCTGGCAGGCCATGGGGCTGGGCCCGGGCAGCTTCAATTCAGATGTCCTCAGGGTGCGGGGCGACATCCGTTTGGAACTCAACATCGAATACAGGAAGTACATCAATGACTGGATCCAACTGGCGGCCTTTGTGGATGCGGGCAACATCTGGATGACCCGATCGGAAGCTTCGCGCCCCGGCGTCCAATTCAACACCGACACGTTCTGGAACCAGGCCGCCGTGGCATATGGAACAGGGATCCGCCTTGACTTCAGTTATTTCCTGCTTCGGTGCGACTTCGGAAAGCCCTGGCGCGGCACCGATGGAATGATTCCCACGGAAGGTGGTTGGCGGATTCACCCCGCCGTGTCGTTGCCCTTCTGAGGGCGCTCTACATTTGCACATCATGGCAGCAAAAGAGGAAAAGCCCAAAGCTGAGTCCCAAGAGGCAGAAAACGGCGACGGCGCCGGTTTGGGATGGTTCCGCCGGATGAAGGAGGGCATCACCACCAAGACGGCTGAAAAAAAGGAAATCCCAGAGGGGAATTGGTACAAATGCCCCTCCTGCAAAACCGTCATCGCCAGTGCTGAGCACGAGGCGCAACTGTGGGTGTGCAACCACTGCGAACACCACGAACGCATCGGTTCAGCAGAGTATTTCAGTTTCCTGTTCGATGGCGGAAAGTTCAGAGAGTTGCAGGCCAAGATGGTCTCGGCCAACCCGCTGAAGTTCAAAGACACCAAGGATTATGAGGACCGGTTGACGTCGTCCACAGAGAAGACCGGGTTGAAAGACGCCATCCGGACGGGAGTAGGGGAGGTCAACGGCCGAACCATGGTCGTCAGCGCCATGGACTTCAGTTTCATTGGCGGCTCCATGGGGTCTGTGGTGGGTGAAAAAATCGCCCGCGCCGTAGACTATGCCATCAAAAACGGCTTGCCCTTCGTGTGCATCACCAAGTCGGGCGGTGCACGCATGATGGAGGCCGGGTTGTCGCTGATGCAAATGGCCAAGACCAGCGCCAAGCTCAGCCTCTTGTCCAAGGCAGGACTGCCCTACATCTGCATCTTGACGGACCCTACGACAGGCGGCGTGACCGCTTCCTTTGCCATGCTCGGTGACATCCACCTCGCAGAGCCCAATGCCCTCATTGGTTTTGCGGGGCCACGGGTGGTCAAAGAGACCATAGGAAAAGACCTGCCTGCCGGATTCCAGAAATCGGAATTCCTGCTCGAACACGGATTTGTAGACCGCATTGTCCAACGGCGAAATCTCCAGCAGGAGCTTTCGGAGCTGGTGGGCATGCTGATGGACTGAGCCCCAGCCAGAGAGGCTTGGTGAATCCACCTAACCTGCCTACTTTTGCCCCCCTGAAAATCAGGTTGCATCAAGAACATCCAAGAGATTTCCACATGTACCTCACACCCGAGAAAAAACAAGAGTTCTTCGCCAAGTATGGCAAGAACGCCGAAGACACTGGCAGCGCCGAAGGGCAAATCGCCATGTTCTCATTTCGCATTGCACACTTGACGGACCACCTCAAGGAGAACCGCAAGGACGCGAACACACAGCGCTCACTCATCACGTTGGTCGGAAAGCGTCGCCGCTTGCTCGACTACCTGAAGCGCAAAGACATTGAGCGCTACCGCGCCATTGTGAAGGACCTCGGCCTGCGCCGCTGATCCTGCACAATTAAAAACACGCAGTCTGCGGCATGGGCATCCGGTCGCAGCGTATCGTTCTGAGTAAGCCTCGAGGAAACGCCTCGGGGATTTTACGGACGCCCAATTTGACAACTCCTTTATGGAACTGAACATTGTAACCAAGACCATCGATTTAGGTGATGGTCGCCCGGTCACCATTGAGACCGGAAAACTCGCCAAGCAAGCCGACGGAAGTGTGGTTGTGCGCCAAGGCGATACCATGCTGCTCGCTGCTGCGGTCAGCAACAACGGCGCCTCAGAAGGCGTCGACTTCTTGCCACTGACGGTGGACTACCGAGAAAAGTACGCGTCCACCGGCCGATTCCCCGGAGGATTCTTCAAGCGCGAGGCCCGTCCAAGCGATACGGAGATCCTGGTGATGCGCTTGGTTGACCGCGCCCTGCGCCCAACCTTCCCCGGCGATTACCACGCCGAGACCCAGGTCATGATCCAACTCATGTCTGCGGACAAGGAGAACATGCCCGACAGCCTCGCCGGTTTGGCTGCATCTGCAGCATTGGCCGTGAGCAACATTCCTTTCGACGGCCCCATCTCCGAAGTTCGGGTCGCCCGAATTGGAGGAGAGTTTGTCATCAACCCCACCTATGCGCAGCTCGAAGAAGCCGACATCGACATGATGATCGCCGGATCCATGGACAGCATCGTCATGGTGGAAGGTGAGATGATGGAGGTTTCCGAGGAGGAAATGGTCAGCGCCATTGAAGCGGCCCACGTGGCCATCAAGAAGCAGTGCCAAGCACAGCTCGACATGGCGGCCGAAGTGCCCAGCTCCTCGCCCAAGCGCGAGTACGAGCATGAGAAGCAAGACCCTGCCCTCAAGCAGCGCATCCACGATGAGCTGTACCAGCAGTACTACGATGCCGCCAAGAATGCCGGTTCCAAGGAAGAGCGCGGCAAGAAGTTCAAGGCCATCAAGGAATCCTTCCTCGATACGCTTTCAGCTGAAGACCGCGAGGAAAAGCAGTTCATGCTGCGGGATTACGTCAAGGCGACTCAAAAATCCGCCATTCGGGACCTGCTCTTGAAGGAGGGCATCCGCCTCGACGGCCGCGGCTCCAAGGACATCCGCCCCATCTGGTGCGAGGTGGATTACCTGCCCGGACCACACGGTTCCGCCATTTTCACCCGTGGAGAGACGCAGAGCTTGACCACGCTCACCTTGGGCACCAAGGACGATGAGCAGTTGATCGACAACGCCCTCGTGCGGAAGACCGAGAAGTTCTTGCTTCACTACAACTTCCCGCCATTCTCAACAGGCGAGGCCCGCCCCATTCGCGGCACCAGCCGCCGTGAGATTGGCCACGGAAACCTGGCCTTGCGTGCGCTCAAGCCCATGCTGCCTCCTGTGGAAGATTGCCCTTACACCATTCGTTTGGTCAGTGAGATCCTCGAGTCCAACGGCTCCAGCTCCATGGCCACCGTATGTGCAGGTACGCTTGCCCTCATGGACGGCGGTATCCCCATGAAGCGCCCGGTCAGCGGCATCGCCATGGGCCTCATCACTGACATGGAAACCGGCAAGTACGCTGTCCTCAGCGACATCCTCGGTGACGAGGACCACCTCGGCGACATGGACTTCAAGGTGACCGGCACCACGGAAGGCATCACAGCCTGCCAGATGGACATCAAGATCAAGGGACTGTCTTACGCCCAATTGACCGAAGCCTTGCTGCAGGCCAAGGAAGGACGCGCCCACATCTTGAATGAGATGTTGAAGACGATGGACACCCATCGCGAAGACTACAAAGACCACGCCCCGCGCATTGTGTCATTTGAAGTTCCTGCCGAAGCCATCGGTCCCATCATCGGTCCTGGCGGTAAAATCATCAACGAGATCCAGGACACCACCGGTGCCAATGTCTCGATCCAAGATGACGACGGCAAAGGGCTCGTGGAAGTATCCGGTGACAACAAGCAGAAAATCGATGCTGCCGTTGCCCGCATCCGCGCCATCGCATTCCCTCCGACGGTTGAAGTTGGCGAGGTTTACGAAGGACAGGTCAAGACGGTCATGCCATACGGTGCGTTCGTTGAGATCATCCCCGGACAGGATGGCCTGCTTCACATTTCGGAGCTCGATCACCACCGCGTGAACCAGGTAACCGACATTATCAACGAAGGGGACTTGGTCAAATTCAAGGTAACGGGGCGCGATCCACGCTCAGGCAAGCTCAAATTGAGCCGCAAAGTGCTTCTTCCGAAGCCTGAGTGAAACGATTGACCGTTAAATACGTTTGAGAAAGAGGTCTGGGGTATTTTCCCTATCCCCAACCATCGATTGCACCGCCCATGAGACAGCTGAAAATCACGAAACAGGTCACCAACAGGGAGACCGCGTCACTCGACAAGTACCTACAGGAAATCGGCAGGGTTGACCTGATCACCGCCGAAGAAGAGGTGGAACTTGCCCGGCGCATCAAACAAGGTGACCAAGTGGCTTTGGAAAAAATGACCAAGGCCAACTTGAGATTCGTGGTTTCTGTCTCCAAGCAGTATCAAAATCAGGGGCTCTCTCTGCCAGACTTGATCAATGAGGGCAACCTCGGTTTGATCAAGGCTGCGCAAAGGTTTGACGAGACCCGCGGTTTTAAGTTCATCTCATACGCTGTGTGGTGGATCCGCCAGAGCATCCTTCAAGCCCTTGCCGAACAAAGCAGGATCGTCAGGCTGCCCCTGAACAAGATTGGCTCCATCAACAAGATCAACAAGGCATTTGCCCGACTTGAGCAAGAGTTTGAGCGCCCTCCAACGCCAGCAGAACTTGCTGAAGTATTGGACATGACGCTCGACGAGGTGAAGCAAAGCTTGAAGAACGCCGGGCGCCACGTTTCCATGGACGCCCCCCTCAAGGATGGCGACGACAGCTCCAGCACCATGTATGACGTGTTGCAGACCAACGACACGCCTTCACCTGACACTGAACTGATCACAGAATCTCTGCGCAAGGAGATTGAACGGTCACTTCAAACCCTGACCAGCCGAGAGGCCGACGTCATCAGGTTGTACTTCGGTCTCGGTGGCGAACACCCCTTGACCTTGGAGGAAATTGGTGAACGGTTCGATCTGACACGCGAAAGGGTGCGCCAAATCAAGGAAAAGGCGATCCGCAGGCTCAAGCACACCAGCCGCAGCCGGATCCTGAAGTCCTACTTGGGCTGATTGTCTAGCGCATCCCAAAGAAAACGGCAAGCTGCCGAGCGAAACGGGCCCCATATGAGGGCCCGTTTCTCGTATACCCCCCGGGGCGCATCCTTAGGCATATTCAAGTGAGCCTCCATGGACCTTCGGATCCCGAGGTCATCCGGAGCAAAGACATCCGGACGGCGCAACTGAAAGATCAGGTGCATTTGCACCGTCCAACGGCCCAGCCCCTTGACACGGGTCCACGACGCAATGATGTCCTCATTTGATGCCCCCGCCACATCGTCAAATGAGGCGGGGTCTTCGAGGTAATGCCGCGCCAGGTCCTGCATATATCCGTGCTTTTGGCCACTGATGCCCACCGCCCTGTGCCGTTCAGGCGACACCTCCAACACGGAGGTGGGAGAAAGCACATCACCATGAAGCGCACTGAAACGGCCCCAGATGGTGGCCGCTGCTTTTGTACTGAGCTGTTGGCCCACTATCGCGTGCGACAGGCTCTCAAAAGCGGTGCGGGGCCGAGACTCCGAAGGGTCATCCAAAACAGCACACAGCCGGTAAAAGACCGGGTCAACCTGACTGAAGTGCTCCCGCGCTTCCTGCCAAGTCCATTCGACATGCGATTCCTGCGACATCCGCGTTTTGTTTTTGTGTGTACACCAAAGTAAGGTGCCCCTTCCCGGCCTTAGCTTCGCAAAAATGTTGGCGTCTGCATCTCCACATACCACCAGCACTCCATCTGGCCGCAGCCATTGCGCAGGTTGGATGGCCGCCGTGTGCATGACCCTGGTCTCATGGGCTGTCCTCAGTGGTTGTCAAGGAGACAAGTTTTACCTCGGCGCTGATGCACGGGTGGCCTTCAGCCAGGACACCGTCCTGTTTGACACGGTCTTTACTACCATCGGCAGTGCGAGCCAGGCTTTCCGCATTGTCAACGACAGTCCTGGACGCATCCTGCTCGAGGACATTTCCTTGGAGGATGGCGAGGGGAGTCTGTTTCGGATCAATGTAGACGGCATTCCGGGCCCCAGTGTCGGCAACCTCGCACTGGAGGAAGGCGACTCCCTCTACGTGTTCGTGGAAGTCACCATCGATCCAGGTTCTGCCAACTTGCCTTTCATTGTCCAAGACCGCATCCGCGTCATCATCAACGGCTTTAGCCAGTTCGTCACGTTGAACGCCTATGGACAGAATGCCTTTTTCCACGGTGCACCCGGAAGCCTGACGACGCTCCCTTGCGACGAAGTCTGGGTGGCCCAAAGGCCCCACGTGATCTACGGCGTGGTGGGCGTGGCGGAAGGCTGCAACCTGACCATTGAAGCGGGCAGCGCCATCCATGTGCACGCCGGCGGCGGGATTTATGTGGACCGCGGCACCCTGGAGGCCAATGGAGAGCTCGGTCAGGAGGTGGTCTTTGAAGGAGACCGACTCGAGCCATCGTATGCCGACATCCCCGGGCAATGGGGCATACAGATCGACACCCTGATACAGACAGCGGTAGGGGTTTCTCAGGCCAGTATTGTCGGAGGCGGCATCTGGCTGTACGGCTCTACGGGCAGCGTTTTGCGCCACACCATCGTGCGCAACGGGACCATCGGTATTCAAGTGGACACGGCGGGGACATCCGGTGCGGCGCTGACCATGGAAAATTGCACCGTGCACAACATGTCCGCCATCGGTCTGCTGGCCCAAGGCGCCCAAATCGACGGCACCAACAACCTCATTTATGACTGTGCACAAGCCTGCGCCGCCTTCACGCTGGGCGGGCGCTACAGGTTTACGCACAGCACCTTCGCCAACTACTGGACCGACGGCACCCGGGGCACGCCGACCGTCCTGATCAACGACCACTACGAGGACGTCAACGGCAACCTGCAAATCCGCTCACTCCAAGAATGCCAATTCCTGAACTGCATCATGTGGGGAAACAATGCGGAGCTCGATGATTTCGATGAATTGGTCATCGACATTGAGGGCAATGACAACGACCTGCTCATCCGCGGATGTGCCGTGGACATGGACGAAGCCGGACCTACGGAATGGATCGAGGAAAGCACCACCGATGCCGCACCTCCGTTCGCCGATGTCTTCAACCGTGATTTCCACCTGCTCAGTGGCAACAGCCAGTGGAATGGGGTCGGCGTCCCTGCGGGAATGCCCTTTTTGGCCACCGACCTCGACGGATTGCCTCGCGTGGTCGGCTCTGCTCCCGACAAAGGCTGCTACGAGCGCCAGTAATTTCAGTCGTCTGCTGCCCATGTGCAGCCCTTTATCTGTCTCATGAGCCGGCATATCCTCGATGCGCTAATGCGCCTGTTTGCCCTGATTACACTGCGGGAGGAGGGCATAGAAAAAGGAAGGGAAGTGGTGGCCCATTTCCTCCGCAGCAGGCTGCCCAAAGAATCCGTAACCGCCTGGCTCGGGGTTTTTGAAGGCTACCTCACCGATCACGGCGGAGCAGTGGAATCGCGCGAAATCAAGGGCCTGAAGCGCACCGCGCTGCGGTCCACCAAAGTGCTGAGAACCTGCACCGACATCAACCGCGACTTGCAGGCGAGTGAAAAAGCGCTGGTTTTCTTGAGGATGTTGGAGTTCGAAGCCGCCATTTCCGATGGACAGCCAGAAGACGATGCCCTAAGCAGGGAGCTGTCCAACCTCGTGGCCGAAGTTTTTGGCATCCGAGAAGGGGAGAAGCGGTGCTATGAGACCCTGGTCTTTGACACCGAGCGCTGGCCTGTGATGACCCAGCGGTACCACGAGGCCTTTCTGATCGGCGACCAACCCCAATTGGGCGGTGTCGTCAAGCAAGGATGGTCCACTCCGCTGGCCTGCTTCCGCCACCCCGAGTCTCAAATTGTATTCCTGCGCCCCATCGGCACAGGGGCTGTGCAACTCAATGGAGAGCTGCTCGATCCCCAGCGCACCCAACCCTTTACCCCGGGTTCCACCTTGCGCCATCCAGGGGCGGCACCCTTGCATTTTGTGGACATCCAGCGCTCCTTCATGGAGGAGGAGAACATCCCCGAGCTGTCCTTGGAAATCAAAGAGGTAAGCCACTGGTTCAATTATCCTGAGGAACAAGCGCTGCACCCCTTCC
>DGOE01000073.1 GCA_002389295.1 Flavobacteriales bacterium UBA4474
GTATGTGCCCCAGGCCGGATCGCGTTCCTTGGTGAGCATGGCACTGAGTATCGTCGAGCGGAACCAAGCGGGTGAGGTGCCTGTGCTGCAAATCGCGGGGTCGGCATCCTTTGTCCCAGTGAAAAACAAGCGGGCTTACGCTTCCAATGAACAGTTGGCCAAGATGCGGGCAGAGCATGCGCGTGACGCGATGATTACGGAATTGGCCAAGCGCGGTTTGCAGGTCGGAGTGGACTACCAAATTGTCTTGGAGTGGAGCGTTGCAGGCCCTGATTACCGCGGGGACGCGGTCACTTCGGCGGACACCTATCGCAACTACCAATACGCGAAATTTTCGCTGTCCAGAACTTTGGTGGAGAAACGGGGCTGATCCTGTGCCATCTTCGCCAGATGGAGCGTGTGGACATACCTATTCAACTGGAAAGGCCGCTGGTCTTTTTCGATTTGGAAACGACGGGCACGGATGTGGCCAAGGACAGGATCATCGAGATGGCCTTCATCAAGGTCATGCCTGATGGCCAATGGCAGGTCCGTCCGGACAAGGCCCAAGGCCAAGACCGATTGTTGATTAATCCGGAGATGGCGATTCCGCCAGAGTCGACGGAGGTGCATGGCATTTCTGATGCCGATGTTGCCGAGGCACCCACGTTTGAGTCGATCGCCACGCGGTTGTTTCGGTGGTTGGAGGGCTGCGATTTGGCCGGGTTCAATTCCAATCGGTTCGATGTCCCATTGTTGGCTGAGGAGTTTCTCCGGTGCAACATCGCGTTTAAGGTCGATGACCGGAGCCTCGTTGATGTGCAGAATATCTTTCACAAGATGGAGCCGCGCACCCTGCGCGCAGCGTTGAAGTTCTATTGCGATGATGCATTGGATGACGCGCACGAAGCCTTGCCGGATACGCTGGCGACCCTGCGGATTTTTGCCAATCAAGTGGTCCGTTACAAAGAGCACACGCTGCTGGACTCCCTGGGAGAAACGGTGGGGCCCCTGCCGATGGACGTGCCGGGTATTGCCGCATTTGCCCAGCGCGGGCGCAATGCCGACTTGGTGGGCCGTTTTGTCTTCAACGACGAGGACCAGGTCGTGTTCAACTTCGGGAAGTACCGCGGCGTATTGCTCCGCGATGTCCTGCAACGTGATCCAGGTTACTACGGCTGGATGATGAATGGCGATTTCCCGCGGTACACCAAACTCGTATTGCAGGAGGAGATGGCCGCCATGAAGGCCAGCCAATGAGCCACGGCCGCATTGCCGTATTGGTCTCCAACGACCTTGAATTTGACCAGCGGGTGCGCAAGACGTGCGGCACCTTGGCGGAAGCGGGGTGGGAGCCCGTGTTGATTGGTCGCCGCATGCGTTTTGCGGATCCGCGTGCATTGGACCGTCCGGGCGTCAGCCGCAGGATGTGGTTGGGCGTTCGCTCAGGACCGCTGTTTTATTTGGCTTTGCAATGGGGCATGGTCAGGGCATTGCGCCGCTGCCAGCGAGAAGGGGGATACAAGGCAATTTGGGCCAATGACCTCGACACGTTGTGGCCCGCCGTTTGGGCTGCCCGAAAGTGGGGTTGGGCATTGGCTTATGACAGCCACGAGTGGTTTACCGAAGCCGAAGGGTTGAAGGGCAAGCCCGTCCGCAAGGCCATTTGGAAGTGGTGGGAGCGCCGCTGCTTTGCCCCGCTTTCCAAGATGCTCACGGTGAATGAGGCCATCGCCAATGCCTACCGCAAGGAATACGGGTTGGAAGTGGGGGTGGTGCCCAATGTTTCCGAGCGCATGGACCCCGCGATGCCCATGCCGCGCAGTGGGCTGGGCTGGCCAGAGGAGCGCACGGTGCTGTTGATCCAAGGCGCATTCATGGACCGCGACCGTGGCGCCTTGGATGCGGTACGTGCTTTGGTGCATTTACCCGACTGTCATTTGGCACTGATCGGTGCGGGGCCTGAGCATGCCCAGGCGGCAGACGTGGCCGCGCAGTGCGGGGTGGCGGACCGGGTGCATGTGCACGACCGCATGCCGTTTGCATCGCTTCGCCGGTGCACGGCTGCAGCAGACATTGGGCTTTCTCTGGACCGGCCCACAGTGGACAATTTCAGGTTCAGCTTGCCCAACAAGTTGTTTGACTACTTGCACGCCGGCTTGCCCGTGGTGTGCAGTGACTTGCCCGTGGCGGGCAAGTTTGTGCAAGAGGAAGGCATCGGAGCGGTGGCAAAGAATGCCGACAATGCGGCCGACATCGCAAGGGCGGTTTCTGCAGCGGTGGAGCAAGTATTGAGCACACCTCCGGCAAAGGCACATTTGGCCGCCGTGGCCCGGCGGCACCATTGGGAAGCCCACAAGGAAACGTTGCTCGCTGCGATTCACCCGTTGGACTGATTCGAGGATCACTGCATCCCACCGCATCCGATTCCACCGCGCCTGTCTGGGCCGAGGGCTCACCTTTTTTTCCAACGCGCCTTGGCCCTGATCCAGAGGGGCTGAATTGTCCGCGCCAAGCCCGGGCGCAGCAGGGACCGCTTCATTTGTAGCTCTTCGGCGTACAATGCGGCGTTGAATTTTCTGGAAACACCTCCGGGTGCAGCACTCACCCAATCTTCGCCATGGCTCCAGCGCGCCTTGACGCCTTCTTGCCACATTTCCAGGTTGAGTGCGTAATCCGCGAGGACGGGAAATTCGACAGGGAAACCGCCCAAGGTGCGCAGCAAGGAGAGGGGATAGGCCATGCCTTGGTGGTGCGCCACATTGCGCCAACGCAGTTGGCGGTCCCATTGGGGGGCGTAGTGGCGCGGGACCCTCAGCTCTGCGTTGGGGATGCGCACGCCTCCCAATTCCAGGGCTTCGTCTACGGCAGACCACCGTTCCATGGCCCTTGCGAGGCCGGCGAGCGGAATGTCGCCGGCACCGAGAAACAGTATGCGGTCCCCTGTGGCCCGGTTCATCAAGACGTTCATGGCGTCATAGATGCCGTGGTCCACTTGGGCTTGAAGGCGGGGTGAGGTGGGGTGATTGGAAATGGAGCGGCACCACTGATCTGAGGCGGTGTCGCCTGCCTGCACCAACACTTCAATGTCTGTTCCGGACAGCACATGGTGAATGCCGTCCAGCGTCCGTTCCAATGCCACGGTGTCGCGCTCGCCCCGGACAGGAATGGCCAAGGTGAGCATGGGACCCTCGCTCATTGGACAGAGGAATAGGAAGTCAGCTCTTCGAGTTTTCCGCTGGCACAGCGCAGCACCCTGCCGGGGTGGCGTTCGAGGATGCCATGATTGTGTGTCGCCATAAGTACACAACGTCCTTCTCGCGCCAAATTGTGCAACAGCTCCAAAATGCCTTCTGCCGTTTCTGGGTCCAGGTTTCCTGTGGGCTCATCAGCGAGAATAAGCTCGGGTGAATTCAACAAGGCGCGGGCGATGGAGAGCCGTTGGCGCTCGCCTCCGCTCAATTCATACGGCCGCTTGTAGCCCTTGTTTTCCAGACTGACCGCCTGCAATACCTCTGCGATGCGGTGTTCGCGTTTGCCTGCATCTTTCCAATCGGTCACCTTGAGGACAAATTGGAGGTTGTCCTCTGCTGTGCGGTCAGTGAGCAACTCGAAATCTTGGAAGACGATGCCCAATTTCCTGCGCAGCAGGTGCACTTTCTTCTGCTTCAATTTCCGCAAATCCACCCCGCAGACACTGCCGGTTCCGCTGGTCAAGGGAAGTTCGCCGTACAGTGTCTTGAGCAGACTGCTCTTGCCGGAACCCGTGCGCCCGATGAGGTAGATGAATTCGCTTGCCCGCGCCTCCAATTCAACGCCCTGAAGCACGACGTGTTCTTCCTGAAGCAGGTCCGCACCGGACAGGGAAATGAGGGAGGCTTGGTCCACAGGCGATCAGTCCACAGCGAAGTCCTTGGCGTCAATTTTGGGATTGACGTCGACTTCAGTGATGGTCATCTTCATTTCTTGGCCGTTGTTCTTCATGGTGATTTCACCTTCGAAGAGCACACCCTTGGCCTCGGTCATCGGGCCATAGTCCAAAGAAATGGTCATGTCTCCACGCGGGGAACTTTCGGTCTGCATGGTGCGCGTGCGCAGCCCGGTTTCCACGTTGAACCAATGCGACTCAATCATCCTTCCATCGCGGCGCATTTCCACGCAGTACTGAGGGACTTCGTCGATCTTGTCAATGCCCAAGAGCTCGGCCGAAATGCCATATTTCTCCAGGTGGAGGAACTCGAGCAAATCGTGGTTCCGTCTGGTGTCCATGATCTTGCTGTCGTCCATGGGCGTGGTTTGGCCCATTGCGATTTCTGCGCCTTTGGTTCCGTCGAAGCGGGTTTCTTGCATCACGTTGCCTCCGGCGCTGATGCGGCTGTAGCCGGCGCCACCATTTTCGTGGGCCTGCTCCATGACCAATTCCATGGCACCTGCCGCCATGCTGCCCGTGGTGCGGAGGCCTTTCATTTTCTCCAGTTTTCCTGCGCCGCCCCTTGCCGTGTAGTAGGCATTGAAGACGTCCAGTGCGGTCATGCCTTCTGGCGCGGGTTCGAGGTCCTTGAGCGGTTCGCCAAAGGGATCAAACAATTCCACTTGACCAGAAGCGGCAAATTTGGCGAGGCCATCGGCCACATCGCGGTTTCCTGCGATGGTGATGTTCATGTTGTCCGGACGCAAGTATGTGCGTGCGACGCGCTGTACATCTTCCACCGTGACGGCTTCCAAACGGGCGAGGTAAGTGGCGTAGTAGTCAGCCGGGAATTTGTAGCGCTCAATGTTGCGCGCAAAGCGCGCGATGGTCTCGGGCCGCTCGAGCGAGAGGGCAAAGCTGCCGTTGAGGTAATTCTTGACGAACTGCAGGGTGCTGTCCGGGGCAGGGGTTTCCACCATGGTCCGGATTTCGGAGAGAAACTCCACGAGTGAGCTGTCCGTGACTTCGTTGCGCACGCTGGCGCGGGCACTGAAGCTGGCCACGTACTTGTCTGGTCCAATGGAGCTGCGCGCCCCATAAGTGTAGGCCTTGTCCTCTCGGAGGTTCTGGTTCAAGCGGCTGCCAAAGAAACCGCCGAGCATGGTGTTCATCACGGAAACGGCTACCACATCGGGGTGTCCGGGCTTCAGGTAGACGGGAAAGGTGATGTTGATCACACTTTGCACAGCACCGGGAACCGGCGCAAAGCAGACGCGGTTGCCTTTTGGAGGAACGGGACGGGGGAAGCGCTGCGCGGCCACCTCGTTGGGGCGCCAATCGCCGAAGTATTGCTCGGCTTGCTCTTTGGCTTTGGCAGGGGTGATGTCACCGACGACGACCAAGTAAGCGACGTTGGGCTTCCAGATGGTCGCGTAGTGCTCCATTAAATCCTTGCGGGTAATGGAATTGACTGTGGTTTCATTGGAGCTCTCACCGTATGGGTGGGAGAGGCCGTAGCACATCGCGCTGGACAGGCGACCGGAAATCTGATTGGCATCCGTTGAACTGCTGGCGAATCCGCTCAGTGTTTGCTTGCGCTCTTTTTCCAACTCTTCTTCGGGGAAGGTGGGGTTCATGAGCACATCCGACATGATTTCCAGCAGGGTCTGGCTGTGCTGCACCAGGCAGCGGCCGTTCATGCCAAAGCCTGAGGTGCCAAAGCTCGCGCCGATGCGGTCGACGGATTCGTCGATTTCAGCCTTGGAGCGGTTGGTGGTGCCCGCACGCATGAGCGACCCCGCCATGGCGGTATATCCGGCGCGTCCCCCTTCGAAGATGGGGTCCACGTCCAGGGACAGGCGATAGCTGACGCGCGGCAGTTTGTGGTTTTCGACCACGATGAGGGTGAGGCCGTTTTCGAGCTTGTCTACCGTGTAGTCACCGAGGATGATTTCGGGAGCAGGTCCTGGCTCGGGCGCTTGTGAGCGGTCGATTTGTCCAAACGACAGCGCGGGAACGAGGGCCGCGGTGGCGACCAAAAGAGAAGTGAAGCGGTTCATTGTGCGTTCTCGTTCATGAAGTAAAGCACGACGCGGCGGTCGTGGTTGTAGTACTTGACTGCGGCCGCTTGGATGTCTTCGGCCGTGACCGACATGTAGCGGTCGATTTCGTTGTTGATGAGATTGGCGTCGCCGTAATACATGTGATAGTTGGCGAGCGATTCGGCGATGCCGCGCATGGTGCTGTTGCCTTGCACAAAGCTGCTTTCGACCTGGTTTTTGAGCTTTTCGAGCTCGGCGTCCGTGATGCCCTTGGCCTTGACCTTGTTGATCTCCGTCATCATGGCGGTTTCGACTTCGGCAGGGTCGGTTCCAATGTTGGCGACGGCGTATGCGATGGTCTGCCCCGGATCTTCCAGCCCAAAGCTGAAGGCACCACAGAAGACGGCGAGTTCCTGCTCGTCGACCACCGCGCGATTGAGGCGGCTGGATTGCCCGCCACTCAAGGCTGTATTGAGCAGGTCAACAGCGTAATAATCAGGGGTGCCTTCCGCCGGAATGGGGTAGGCCATCAACACCAAGGGGAGCTGGTCATCGCCCCAAATGGTGTCGCGCACTTCTTTCATTTTGAAGGGCTCGTCGATGTCCGGGCGTGGGATGTCGACGGTGCCTTTGGGAATCGGACCGAAGTAGTCGTCGATCATGCGCTTCAGCGCCTTGCGGTCAAAGTCGCCTGCGATGGAGAGCACGGCGTTGTTGGGCACGTAGAACGTTTCGTAAAACGCAGTGAACTCTTCGTCTTCGGCGGCATTGAGGTGGTCCATGGATCCAATGACGGGCCAGCGGTAGGGGTGCTGGCGATAGGCGCGCTTCATCGTTTCTTCGATCAGGTTGCCGTAGGGCTGGTTGTCCACCCGTTGGCGGCGCTCCTCTTTGACTACTTCGCGCTGGGTTTCGATGCCGATGGTTTCTACCCGGGCCTGGAACATGCGTTCCGACTCGAGCCACAACCCGAGTTCGAGTTGGTTGGACGGCAGCACCTCGTAATAGAAGGTGCGGTCATTGGACGTGTTGGCGTTGTTCTGACCTCCCGCATTTTGGATGTACTTGAAGAATTCTCCCCGCCCGATGTTTTCGGAGCCTTCGAAGAGCAAGTGCTCAAAGAAGTGGGCCATGCCCGTGCGGGTGGGGTCTTCGTTTTTGGATCCCACGTGATACATCACGGAAACCATCGCTACGGGGGCGGTGTGGTCTTCGTGAAGGATGACGTGAAGTCCGTTGTCGAGGTCGTACTCCTCAAATTCGATGGGGGCGCGCTGGGCAGCGGCAGCACCGATGACTGCCGAGAGGCAGAGTGTCAAAATGAATCGCATGTTCCGGTATTCGGATTGGGAGGGGCAAGATAGTCCGCGCGTCGGGTAAATTCGTGACCGCCATGGACCATCTCCTTCAACCCGGCCACACCCGTTGGCCAAATCTGCAAGCCCTGTATGCCGCTGACCGCATTGCGTTGTCAGACGAAGCCAAAGCCAATGTGGCCCGGGCCCACGATTTTCTCCAAGAAGTCGTGGCCTCGGGCAAGACCGTCTACGGCGTCAATACCGGTTTTGGAGAACTCGCCCGCGTCAGGGTAGGAGACGATGCGCTGCATCAACTCCAGGAAAACATCTTGCGCAGCCACGCTGCCGGACTCGGAGATCCACTTCCACCAGAGATTGTCCGTTGGATGCTGCTGTTCAAAGTCTGCGGCCTCATCCGGGGGCACAGCGGGGTCCAACCACAGACGGTGGACCGCCTTGTCGACTTTTACAATGCGGGCTTGATGCCCGTGGTTCCGCGCCAAGGCTCACTGGGAGCCAGCGGAGACCTCGCCCCGTTGAGCCACATGTGTCTGCCGCTCCTTGGCGAAGGCGAATTGATGGAGCAAGACGGTCAGGGCCAATGGACCGCGCGTCCAGCCGCTGCAGTGCTCCAAGAAAAAGGGTGGTCGCCCATCGCTTTGGGACCCAAGGAAGGGCTCGCCTTGATCAACGGCACACAAATGATGTCGGCGTTGCTCGCGCACAGCCTGCAACAGATGGAGCATCTGTGGGAACTGGCCCATGGCATTTCCAGCCTGAGCTTGGCCGCCTTTGAAGGATTGGATGCGCCCTATCATTCTGAGGTCCATGTTTTGCGGCAGCACACAGGTCAGCAGGCGAGTGCAGCCCGCATGCGTGATTGGCTGGGTGGTGCGGCCTTCCTGCGTGAGACCCACGAGTGGGTGCAAGACCCGTATAGCTTTCGCTGCATTCCACAGGTTTATGGGGCGGTGCGCACCGCCATGGATGCTGGTATTGCCACGTTGGAAGGGGAGGCCACGGCTGTGACCGACAACCCCATTTTGCTCCCCGAGACCGGGGAGGTAATCAGCGCAGGCAATTTCCACGGGGAGCCTCTCGCGGTCATCCTTGACCACCTCAAGGTGGCCGCCAGCGAACTGGGTACCATGTCCGAGCGCCGCATCTTCAAGCTTCTCAGCGGAACGCGCGGTCTGCCGCCTTTCCTCGCGACGGACCCCGGACTCGACAGCGGCCTCATGATCGTGCAGTACACCGCGGCCAGCATCGTGGCCCGCAACAAGATGCGCGCCATGCCCTCCAGCGTCGACACCATCGACAGCAGCAACGGGCAGGAGGACCACGTGAGCATGGGCGCCAACGCGGGCCTCCAACTCCTGGCCGTCATCGATGGTACCCACGAGATCTTGGGTTGCGAACTCCTCACAGCCAGTCAAGCCTTGCATTTCCGTCCCAACCCGGGACTGTCCGCCAAGCAGCAGTCCCATTTGGATCGTTTCAGGCAATCCGTGCCTCCCCAGCAAGGCGATGTAGAGCAGTCGTCGCGCATGAGGGCGGCCAAGTCTTTCCTCCAGCACCGTAAGGATTGAAATATCCAAGTTCCAAAAGCAACTCGCATACAAATTAGGCTTTAGTTATACAAGCGTCTCTGCACGGAGAATGTTACTTTCAGTGAACCAATCCAAATGCTCATGCGCTTTTTCGCACTCTTGCTTGCTTGCCCGCTTGTTTCATTTGGCGCCATGGTGCCATGCATTCCGGTATCTGAAACCCCGGTGAATCCTGTGGTGGACTGCGCGGCCTTGGCCACCTTTCTGGAGGATGAGGTCATGGCCCTGAGTTACACCGCTTCGGTGGGTGCGTCCTGTTTCACCATTGAAACCACCATTTACTTCGATGCCAGCGGCACGGCCAGTGAATGGGATGCCAACGGCAACGTCCTTGCCAGTTTTCCTTACACGGTGATGGAATCGGGAGGCCAATGCGTGCTGGCTTCAACGGCTGCCACCTGCGCAGAACAGATTTTGGCATTCAATGCAGACGAGAGCGGCATCGACATGACCCTCGACGGGATGGTGGCGAGCATGCTGCCCATTACCTGCGCGGTGCTCGGCCCGGAACTCTCGTCGTTGGAAACCACCGCGATCCCAACCGGCCCCGCCATAGCGGATGGTGAGATCGAGGTGACCATCGCTTCCGGAACGCCCAATGCCCTCTCGCTCGCTGGCCAGAATGGCAGCAGCGACTACAGCTTTGTCCTGCCCGGCCTGCTTCAAGGCATCGCGCCCGGCAACTACAGCGTGACGGCCACGGATGCGGACGATTGCACGAGCGACGCCCTGACCCTCATCGTCCCCTACGCCCAATGCTGCATTGGTTGTGGTGTTTACGACGCTGACGCCGATGGCATTTGCGACGACAGCGACAACTGCACCGACCGCACCGCCAGCAACTACGCCGACCCCGCCAACGGCACCTGCACCTTCGACTGATTCCCGTGCAGAGGGTTTCCATCCTTTTGATCGTCAGCGCCATGCTGACCACCACTGCTGTCTCACAAGGCGACTGCACAACCCTCAATGTCCAACAGCTTGCGAGTGACTACCTGAGTTTCGGAGTGGACACCGTCATCCTCCAGCCTGACGGTTCCTACGAAGTGCAGTTGAACAACGGCACCACCGCCTCAATCACGCTCGGTTGCACCGATCCGGCCTACGTCGAGTACGACGCGACGGCCAATACGGACGACGGCAGTTGCGCGACGCTACCTTCGACTTGTGTGAGCCCGACGATGGACGGCTACAGCTACAGCGTGGTGGAGATCGGCGACCAATGCTGGTTTGCGGAGAATCTGAGAACAGAGAATTACACCAATGGGGATGCAATTCCCACGGGACTGTCTGGTAGTGACTGGTCTGCGACTCAGAATGGAGCCGTGGCCGTGTACGGCGAAGGCAATACGAGTTGCTATGATGCGACTTCTTTGTTCGAAGTATGTGACGAGACCGTCTCGCTCGATTTGTACGGGAGGATGTACAACTGGCACGCAGTCAATGACACGCGTGGACTATGCCCTAATGGCTGGCATGTCCCAACCGATGAAGAATGGACCCAGCTTGGCAATCAGGTGGCGTCCATTTCAACCAACTCGATTGGCATTGCCCTCAAAGCCGAATCTGGCTGGTGGAACGACGGCAACGGCACAGACGAGTTTGGATTTTCCGCACTCCCTGCGGGCGCGCGCAATGATGACAGCTCCCCAGGTGCATTCGTGCACACGGGGACTGGCGCAGCGTTCTGGAGCTCGACGAGCTCAGGCGGAGGCGCATGGTATCGTGGGTTCGACTGGGGCTCTGGAACCTTCTTTCGCACGGCTTACCCTTCAAAAAACGGCTACTCCGCAAGGTGTCTCAGGGATGCCGACTGAACGGAGCGAAGGCGGATTGACACTTTGAAACTTTGGAGGCCGCAGGCCGACCCTTTCTATTGTCCATTTAAAATCATCGAAAAGCCCCGCCAC
>DGOE01000089.1 GCA_002389295.1 Flavobacteriales bacterium UBA4474
CGTCAAATCCTCATCGCACTTCTCCAACGCCACGCCCACCACGGACTTCAGCATGGCCTCCGCATTGTCCATCGCCGAGGTCAGGTCCGCAAAGGCCATCTCCGGTTCCACCATCCAGAACTCAGCAAGGTGCCGCGCCGTCTGTGAGTTCTCCGCGCGGAAGGTGGGGCCAAAGGTGTACACCTTGCCCAAGGCCATGGCCCCCAACTCGGCCTCCAATTGACCACTCACGGTCAGGTTGGCGGCTTTGCCAAAGAAGTCGGCTCCATGGTCCACTGCGCCATCCTCGGTCCGCGGCACGTTGTCCAAGTCCAACGTCGTCACTTGAAACATCTCGCCTGCGCCCTCGGCATCGCTACCGGTGACAATGGGCGTGTGCAGCATATTGAAACCGTTCTGATTGAAGTACTCATGGATGGCGTACTGCAACCCATGGCGCAAGCGGAACACCGCATTGAAAGTGCTCGTGCGGAACCTCAAATGGGCCTTTTCGCGCAGGAACTCCATCGTATGCCGCTTCATCTGGATCGGATAGACTTCAGGGTCCGCGTCGCCAAGAACCTCGAGGGTCTTGACTTCAAGCTCCGTGGCCTGCCCCTTGCCTTGACTTTCGATCAAGGTGCCTGTGGCCGCAATGGCCGCTCCTGTGGTCAGTCGCTTTCTCAGCGACTCATCGGTATTGTCGCGGTCAACGACCAGCTGCAGGTTGGACAAGCTGGAGCCGTCATTGATGGAAAGGAATTGGTCATTCCGGAAGGTCCGGACCCATCCACATACGGTGACCTCCTCTCCTGCGAGGGTGGTGTCGAGCAATTGGGAAATCGTGTGGCGCTTCACTTCTGCGTGGTTTGAATATCTGCTGCCGATGCAAGGGGCGCCCGCAATGCGACAGCGGTGCAAAGATGAGGCGATTCACGCCTCCACCGTGCGCCGTTCCTCGTCGCTGGATACAACCCCGTCGCGGAGGCGCACGACCCGCCTTGCATGGGCTGCAATGTCCTCCTCGTGGGTCACAATGACCACGGTGTTGCCCGCCGCTTGAATTTCCTCAAACAGCGTCATGATCTCAATGGAAGTCTTGGTGTCGAGGTTGCCCGTGGGCTCATCAGCAAGCAGCAAGTCGGGCCTGTTGACCAAAGCCCTGGCCACCGCCACGCGCTGCCGCTGTCCTCCGGAAAGTTCATTGGGGCGGTGGTCCATGCGGTCGCCCAGCCCCACTTGATGGAGCACCTCTTTGGCGCGGTCTGTCCGGGCCGTGCGGCCAACGCCGGCATAGACCATGGGCAGTGCCACATTCTCCAAGGCGGTGTAGCGCGGCATCAAATTGAACGTCTGAAAGACAAAACCAATCCTGCGGTTGCGGATGTCGGCGAGGGCGTCATCGTCGAGGGTGCCCACGTCCTCCCCAGCGAGGTGATAACTGCCGGAAGTGGGGGTGTCCAAGCAACCCAACATGTTCATCAGCGTTGACTTACCAGAGCCCGATGGCCCCATCAATGCCGTGTATTCTCCCTTGCTGATATCCAATGTCAACCCCCGCAGGGCATGCACCTGTTGTTGGCCCACCTGGTAGGTTTTCCAGACATCCTTGACACGAATCAATGAAGACATGTCCGAAAGGTAAGCCCCTTCTGCAGCGCCCATCCGGACATGTGGCCTCAAGAACCCATGATTGCGCGGGCCAAACTTCCTAATTTGCCAAACGAATGATCCGCACTTCTTCCCTTCTTCGGTCTTTCCACCCCGGCATCCTGTTGTTTTGGCTGATGGCATTCAGCCTGGGCCACCTCAAGGCCCAAGTCGAAGTCAACAGCACACTCACCCCCGAGCAATACGTCAATGACATTCTGCTTGGAGAAGGCATTGAGGCGACCAACATTGAATTTACCGGCAGCCCCACCCAGGCTGGAGAGATCACCGGGTTCAATCTGGATGAATTTCCCATCGAGGAGGGTTTGATCCTGAGCACAGAGGTGGCCAACAATCCGGCCAATGTCGATTCGGGTTGTTTCGATGACATGATCATGGACGGCCAAGAGGTTTCCGGCGACAATGACCTGCTCAACATCGCCAACAGCGTGCCTCCCTTGATCGGGCAGAATTTCACGGTGAGCAGCGTCAACGACATCTGCGTCATCGAATTCGATTTCGTCGCCACGGGAGATTCGATCCGGTTCAATTACGTGTTTGGGTCCGACGAATACCTGGAGTGGGTCAATTCTGCATTCAACGACATCTTCGGCTTCTTTCTGAGTGGCCCGGGCATCGACGGTCCTTATCTCGACGATGCAATCAACCTTGCGGAGGTGCCCGATTCGGACCCGCAATTGCCCATCACCATCAGCTCGGTCAACAACATCACCAACGGGACCTTCTACATCGACAACCCGGGCAACAACATCCTTTGCCAGGATGGGTACACCGTGAAACTCACGGCAAAGAGTGCCGTGCAATGCGGTGAGACCTACCACATCCGGTTGGCGATTGCCGACGGAACCGATACAGCACTCGAGTCCATTGTGATTCTCGAAGCGGGCTCTTTTCAATCCAACGGCGCCAACATTCAGGCATCGGCCAGCATCGGTGGCGCGCCGGTTTTCCTTGGCGACTCTGTGGTCGTAGAGGGGTGCAATGAGGCGGCCTTTACCGTCATTCGTCCATTGGGCACCACGGCGGACACGCTGGACCTCTTTATTTCTGGCACGGCAGAATCCGGTGTGGACTTCGTCCCCATCGACACCGCCATCGTGATGGAGGTGGGCCAGACAGAACAGCAAATCGTGCTGGAGGTCATCGACGACAACCTTCCCGAAGGGGCCGAGACGGTCACCTTGGAATACGTGTATGTCAACCTCTGTGGGGACACGACCATTGCCAGCGCCACCCTGATTATTCAAGACCCGGACCCCTTGACGGTGCAGGTGCCCGATGAAGTGGCCCTGTGTCCACCCGTGGAGATTTCAGCCCTCGTCACCCAGGGCTACGCGCCTTTCCTCTTTGGTTGGAGCACGGGGGACAGTTCCTCCACCATCCAGTATGACGACCTGGAGCCCACCACGATTTTCCTCACCGTCACGGATGTGTGCAACGACTCGCTGGTCATCCCCATCGACCTGGTCAACCCCACGCCTTTGGAAGTGGCGATCATTCAGGAAGACGATCCGTATTGTCCTGGGGACCCCGTGCAACTCAGTACGGAGGTCTTGACCGGAAGTGGAACGGTGAACTGGAGCTGGCAAGCCAACCCGCACCTGACCAACGTCAGTGGTGGCAGCGCGACCGCCAGCCCCCCGACGAGCGAGACGTTCTACGTGGATGCAGAAGACGCATGCGGACAGACCGATGAAGCCGCCTGGACGGTTCAGATGCCCCTGTATGACCCCATCGTCAGTGATGGCGTGACCTTTTGCACCAACCAAGCCGGCGTGCTCGGTGTGGAGGGCGGCACCTTCCTCTACACCTTCGACGGCCTCAACGGCGCACCCTTGAATGCCGAGACCGACTCGAGTGTGGTGTTTACCAATGGCACCGGCAGCATGTTTGTGGGCCTCAGCCCCACTGCTGTCACCGTGGTCATCACCGATGAATGTGCCACAAGCATAGAAGTGGATGTGGTGGTCGAGGCTTGCGAGACCATCGTACCCAACATTTTCACCCCAAACAACGACGGGGAAAATGACCGTTTCGTGATTGAGGGCATCGAAGGCTATCCGGGCAGCAGCGTGCGGATTTTCAACCGTTGGGGTGGAGAGGTCTACACCGATCCCAACTACGATTCTACGTGGGATGGAGACGGGTGTTCAGACGGCACCTATTACTACATCTTCGACCGCAGCGATGGGAACTCCTACCGCGGCTCGCTGCAGATCATGCGGGAGCGCCAGTGACAGCAGGGCCTGGGGCAAAGTCAACCTGACCGTTCAGCCCACGAGGCTTTTTCCGGTCATTTCTTCAGGGGCTTGTAGCCCCATTAAATGCAGCACTGTCGGGGCCACGTCGGCGAGGATGCCGTCGCGGACTGCACCTTCTCCAGGTTCCACCACAACCACAGGTACGAGGTTCGTTGTATGCGCCGTATGAGGCGAACCGTCCGGATTGCGCGCGCACTCGGCATTGCCGTGGTCGGCGATCACCACAAACCGGTATCCCGCAGCCAAGCCAGCCTCCAGCACGCGCGACAATTGACGGTCGGTTTCTTCACAGGCCGCCACCACGGCAGCAAATACACCTGTGTGCCCCACCATGTCTGGGTTGGCAAAATTCAAGCAGACGAAATCGGCCGGGGCACCGGACGACATGTCCGCGATGGCCGCATCAGCGACGCCACTGGCACTCATCTCGGGCTGCAAGTCATAGGTGGCCACTTTGGGGGAGGGCGTCACTGAACGGCGCTCGCCTTCAAACTCCTTTTCCCGGCCACCGCTAAAGAAAAACGTGACGTGCGGATACTTCTCGGTCTCGGCCAACCGCAACTGGGTGCCGCCTGCAGCGGAAACGGCCTCGCCCAGCGTCATGGACAAATTGGGTTTGTCATACAGCACGCGCACCCCTTCAAACCGCTCGTCGTAGTTGGTCATGGTGACGTAGTGGAGGGCCATGGGGGCCATGTCGAAATCGGGGAACGGCGCCTGGGTCAATGCGGTGGTGATCTGGCGGCAGCGGTCTGTCCTGAAATTGAAACAGAACACCACATCTCCAGGGCGCATCCGCCCATCGGCATCGCCAATGACCGCAGGCTCCACAAACTCATCGGTGGTGCCGGCGGCATAAGCGGCCTCCATCACTTCGGTCGCGCGGTCGAACCGGTCTCCTTCGCCCAACACCATGTTGCGGTAGGCCTTGGCGATGCGCTCCCAACGCTGGTCCCTGTCCATGGCCCAGTAACGCCCGCACACGGTGGCGATGCGGGCACCCGTTTCGCTGCACACCGCCTCCAGTTCAGCGAGGTAGCCCGCGCCCAATTGCGGAGCCGTGTCGCGGCCATCGGTAAAGGCGTGCACCACCACATCCGGCACGCCCGCATCGGCCGCAATTTGCAGCAGTGCGTGAAGGTGCGCCTGTTGGCTGTGCACGCCCCCTTGGCTGACGAGGCCCATAAAATGCAGCCTTCTGCCCTCTTGTTTGGCCGCCTCCAGCGCTTGCAACAAGGTGGCCTCTGTGGCCAATGACCCATCCGCCACTGCCCGGTCGATGCGCAGCAAGTCCTGGTATACCGTCCTGCCCGCCCCGATATTGAGGTGGCCCACTTCGCTGTTGCCCATCTGGCCTTCAGGCAGTCCGACCGCTTCACCGTGCGTGGTGAGCCGGGCGTGGGGGTGGCGTTTCATCAACCCATCAAAACAAGGGGTGGCCGCGGTGTGCACGGCATTGTTTCCATCGAGGTTGCCGATTCCCCAACCGTCGAGGATGATGAGCGCTGTTTTTTCCATTGCGGCGCGCAAGGTACCCCCTCAGGCCTCACGCTACAGGTCTTCAAGCGCGTTGGGACCAACCCGTTCTGCGCACGCCGCGATACGCGGTGTTGTTTTGGCCGACGACCAAGATGCCCATCCTGAACAAATCGTACGCGGCCACACCCGGCTGTTCGGACAGATCCAACCACGCCGCGTGCATGTCACCGGACCAACGGATGTCGTCGACCACGACCAGGGCACCGCCGGCGACAACGGATTGGAGCGCCTCCCACTGGGCACGCAAGGCATCGCCTTCATGGCATCCATCAAGGAATACGGTGTCAAACACCGATGGCCCCGACACCACATCGGACAGCGTATCTGCAAATGGCCCGGGCGCGACCCGGACCTCTTTTCCCTCCTCCTGGTGCCGCGCGAGGCGTTTTTCTGTGAATTGCGCCAGCTCTTCGCTGCCCTCCAACCCCAAGTAATGGGTGCCCTCCGCACCGCCAGAAAGGAGGTAGTCCCCGCCTGACCCCAGGCAGGTGCCGAGTTCCAAAATGCGGAGGGGCCGTTCCAAGTGCGCAGATTGGTAGCGGGTGGCGGCCATGAGCCACTGGCCCTTTCTGACATCCGAAGACGCGGACCGGGCAAGGTCGGCCACGCGGCATTCCCGTAAGCGGCCTTCCTGAGGACAACCCACACCGAAATCCCGTTGTTTCATTGGGCGCATGTCGCGTCGCAGGCTTTGTTCCAAGCGTCCCACTTTGGCAAAGGCCGCATCGCCGCTCGTGGCCGACCAAGCCCCGGCCATGCCCGAAAACCCCCCGTCTGCCTTGGTCACTTTGGGCAGTTGGAGCCACGCCCATAACCACCGCGACCAATCCAAAGCACCCGTCGTCCGCTTCATGGAAGCAATTTCGGTCAACCTTGCCCTATTTTTGCACCGTTGTTGGGGCGGTTAGCTCAGCTGGTTCAGAGCACCTCGTTTACACCGAGGGGGTCGGGGGTTCGAGTCCCTCACCGCCCACTTTCATCCTTCAGCACAGCGTTGGCGGCAAACGCAGCACCAAGAAAAACCCGTGGTTTGTGCGTATCTTAAAGAAGGACAATGCCCTGTGAATTGGACCCATACGGTGGAATTGAAAATGAAAACCCGATTTTTTAGCTGCTTGGCCTTCGTTGCCCTCTGTGTTTTTTGGTTGCCCACCTCCGTGAAGGCCCAAGAAGCTGAGCACGATATTGCCTTCGAGTGGATTGAAGTGCAACTGAAGGGCATCAGGACGGACTTCGCCCGCCCGCCCATTCACGCCCGCAATTTGTACCACGTTTCCCTCGCGATGTATGACGCTTGGGCAGCCTATGATGATGTGGCAGAGACCATGCTCTTGGGCAAGACTTTGGGCGGCTACACTTCCGAGTTCGACGGCATTCCAGAGAGCATCTTGCCCTTTTTGACTTTCCCTGATGCTCAGGAAGAAGCGATTTCATATGCCGCATACAGGGTGCTGACCCACCGCTACGAGAATTCACCCGGAGTGGTGACCGCCCAGGCGCGGTTTGATTCTCTTTTTGCTGCAAAAGGGTACGATCCAGGCCTGACTTCTTCCAATTACTCCGGTGGATCGCCGGCGGCTTTGGGCAACTACATCGCCGAGCAGGTCATTGCTTTTGGCATTCAAGATGGCGCCAATGAGGCCTTTGATTATGTCAACCTCTACTACGAGCCGCTCAATGAGCAAATGGTGATGTCCGATCCGGGCAACCCTACGATTGCTGACCCCAACCGGTGGCAACCCCTCGCCATCGATGGTTTTGTCGACCAATCAGGCCAAGTGCTGGATAGTTCGCCTCCCTTTCAAAGCCCAGAATGGGGTTGGGTGGTTCCCTTCGCACTGACGGACGACCAACTGGTCATTTACGAGAGAGACAACGAGCTCTGGCCCACCTATCTCGATCCCGGTCCGCCGGTCTACATCGGGGGAGACCAACCCGCTGCAGCCGACAGCATGTTCCGGCACCACTTTGCCATGGTGAGCATTTGGCAGTCCCATCACGACCCGTACAATGGGGTGATGATCGATGCCAGCCCAGCGAGCATCGGCAATGCGCCTGACTTTCCGGAAACGCTCGAGGAATACGGTGATTTCTACACCTACTTCGATGGCGGCGATGCCGGGGTGGGTCACGACATCAATCCCATTACCGGCCTTCCCTATGAAGAACAGTCCGTGCCGCTTGGAGACTACACGCGCATACTGGCTGAGTTCTGGGCGGATGGTCCGGACAGCGAGACGCCTCCAGGCCATTGGTTCAGCATCCTCAATGAGGTCATGACCCACCCCGCGTTTACGTATGATTGGTTGGGAGAAGGCGATGAAATTACCCCATTGCAATACGAGGTACAGGCCTATTTGACCCTCGGTGGCGCCGTGCACGATGCGGCGATTGCAGCCTGGGGGCTCAAGGGCTACTACGACTATGTGCGGCCTGTATCGGCCATCCGTTACATGGCAGACCAGGGTCAGAGTTCCGACCCCGCGCTGCCGAGCTACAGCCCGAGCGGCATCCCTCTTTTTCCGGGTTTGATTGAATTGGTGGACGACACAGATTCGCTGGCCGGTGCAGAGGGAGAGCACATTGGGAAGATCAAGGTGTATACCTGGCGCGGACCCGATTACATCGTCACGTACGAGCTGGAAAATGGCCTCGATGCTCCTGTGGATTCAGCAGGCAACATTTCCGGCGTCGGTTGGATCCTTGCCGAAAACTGGTGGCCCTACCAGCGCCCCAGCTTCGTGACGCCTCCCTTTGCCGGATATGTGTCCGGTCACTCGACGTTCAGTCGCGCTGCTGCGGAAGTACTCACCGCCATTACGGGAGACCCCTACTTCCCGGGGGGCATGGGTGAGTTTGAATGTCCGCAAGACGACTTTTTGGTTTTTGAAATCGGTCCTTCAGTGGATGTGACGTTGCAGTGGGCGACCTACTACGACGCTTCAGACCAGTGCAGCCTTTCACGCATCTGGGGCGGCATCCACCCCGTGACGGATGACATCCGTGGCCGGCAAATGGGCATCGTTGTTGGCACACAATCTGTCACCCTCGCCCAGTCCTATTTCGACGGGAGCATCAACAGCACTTGTGGAGTTGGGCCCTACGGCGGATGTCTTGGCGACCTCGACGGAGACGGGATTCAGAGCGTGGAAGATGTGCTGTACATGCTGGCCAATTTTGGTCACGTCGGCCCCCACCCTGCGGACATCGACTTGGATGACCTTGTGGGCACTACGGACCTGCTGATCCTGTTGGGGATCTACGGTTGCCAATGCCCTTAAGGGCTCAACGGCCGCTTGCGCTCAAGGCTGTCAAAGCCGCCCCCACCGTAAACACACTGCCCAACACCACGGTCAGTTCGCCGTTGGCTTGAGCCGCGGCCATGGCGGCATTCACTGCTGAGGCCACCGAACTGTGCACGGTGCCTTGTCGACCGGTTGCGGCCGCTTTGGCTGCCAATTCTCCCGCCGGCATGGCCCGAGGAATTTCCGCTGCGCACCAGTGGTGTGATGCCGCCTCGGGCAAACAGGTCAAGGCCACAGCGACATCCTTGTCTGCCACGGTCGCATAGACCAGGTGAATGGGCCTACCGAGTTCAGCGAGTGCCTCCCCGGTGGCGGTCAATCCTTCGGCATTGTGCGCGCAATCCAGGAGCACATCTTTCGACCACCAATGCCAGCGACCGCGCAGCCCCCAGGATGATGGGCCGCCCATCAGGACGGCCTCATCCGAGACGTTGGCACCATCCGCGCCCAGCGCAACCAAGGAAAGCACGCGGCGCGCCACTGCGCGGTTGCGCCTCAACCATTTGGGCTCCGCCCCACCTCGCTCATCCAACAGGCCATCGTGAACCTCCACGCCGAGCCGCATGGACTGTTCCAACACCACCGAACGGGCTTCGGGCGGCAACACCCCCAAGACGCACGGCACGCCCTCTTTGAGGATTCCCGCTTTTTCCCCGGCGATTGACCGCAGGTCGTCTCCCAGAAATTGCTGGTGGTCCAAACCGATTGAGGTGATGGCGGTCACCAAGGGCGACGGAAAAATATTGGTCGAATCCAACCGGCCACCCATGCCTGTTTCCAAGACGGCCACATCGACTTCCTGTGCCTTGAAGTGATCGAGCGCCATGCAGAACATGAGCTCAAAAAAACTGGGGGTCAGGGCGTCCCAAATGTCGCGGTGGGCATCTACGAATGACGTGAACGCTTCCTTTGAAATCAACGCGCCGTTGATGCGGATGCGTTCTCTGGGATCTTCGAGGTGGGGAGAAGTGTACAGGCCCGTCCTGAGCCCACGTGCCGAGAGCGCTGCCGCCACAGCATGGCTGACCGACCCCTTGCCATTGGTTCCAGCAATGTGCACGACGGACAATCCCTGCTCAGGGTGGCCGAGCGCGGCGCACAGGTCACGCGTTTTGGACAGGTCAATGCGGTACCTCACCGGCCCGGTCCGTTGGAACATCGGCAGTTGGGCGTAGAGCCAGTCCAATGTCTCCGCGTACGTCTTCATGGTGCCGGTAAGTAAAGCGGGAACCCCTTGCGCCAGTCAGGCCCTCACTGGAGCTCGAAGTTGAATTGTATCCAGCCGATGCGGGTGGGCTTTGTGGGGTGGCTGCTGAACCGCGCTGTCAGCGCGGCTTCCTTTGCCAATGCGACCAGCCGGCTGCTCGAAGTGGTGCTGTTGGCGGCGTCGAACCGGGCATCCGTGACGCTGCCCGATTTGTCCACGTAAATCTTCATCCGCACGATGCCCTCCTCGTCGGGTTTGCGGTCCAGGTTGGGCTCCCCGATCATTGTGCCGCCCTCCAAGAAGCTGTCGCCGAATTCCCCAGAGACCACACCGGTCCCCTCGATTTGGCCATCCTCCGCACCGCTGTTCCCCGTGCCTTCCTGCGCCCCGTCGGATCCGCCACCGCCCGAGTTGCTGAACATCTGATCAAACGCGTTGGACAGGTCGTCCGATATCTGAGGATCGGGGTCCTCCACTTCGGTGGGCGTCTCCACCGGCTCCTCTTGGGTGGGGACATCGACCTCACTGACCTCCTGCGTTTCGATGGTCTCCACAGGGGCCACCTCCTCGGCGGTGGATTCGCTGACCTCCTGTTCGATGACCTCCTCTACCTTCTCGGAAGGCACCTCGGTTTCCCGGTCGCCTCCGGCTTCGTCGACGTTGCCGAAATCCGCCATGCCCACCGCCACGAATTGCTCGCCCGGTGGTGGGGTGACCTCCTGGAAGGCCACGAAAAGGAAACACGCAGCCAAAATGGCGGCATACGTCAACGAGGACAGCACGGCGGCGCGTCGGCGCTCCTTGCGTTCCTTATCGGCGTGGTGGCGGTTCCAATCGAATCCTGACATCGCGGGTGTTCAGCGTGGGGGTTGTGCGCCGAGCATGACTTTCCAATCGTTGGCTTTGGCGAGGCCGATGACCTCGACGGTCTGTCCTGTGGGCACGGCTTGGTCCACCTGCAAATACAATACCGGATCGGCCTGGTCGGCAAACTTGACCCGGAGGGCAGGCTCGATGTCCGCCCTGGTGATGGCCGTTCCATTGAGGTAATACGACCCGTCTGGCTTGATGGAGACGGTCAGCCGCGAGCTGGCGCTGCTGGTGCCCTTGCTCTGCGGCAGGTCCACATTGACCCCATTCGACACCAGCGTGGACAGGATGATGAAGAAAATGAGCAGGAGGAACACCAGGTCCGTCATGGACGACATGTTGCCTCCGGACTCCACCTTGTTGCGTTGAGTCAGGTTCATCAGCTGGCGGGTTCCTCGAGGATATCGATAAATTCAAGCGAGCTGGCCTCCATTTTGTGGATCACCTTGCTCACCCGGCTGACGAGGTGGTTGTACGACATGTAAGCGATGATGCCGACGATGAGGCCGACGATGGTGGTGATCATGGCCTGTTTCGTACCCGATGAGATGTCGTCCACGCGGACCATGCCTGCGTTTTCCATGTCCAGGAAGACGTTGACCATCCCGATGACCGTTCCCAGAAAACCAATCATGGGTGCGGCGCCCGCAATGGTCGCCAGTGAACTGAGGTTTTTCTCCAGGCTGTAGATCTCGAGCTTGCCCACATTTTCGATGCTGGCGGAAATGTCCTTGAGCGGTTTGCCGATGCGGCCGATGCCCTTGTGCAGCATGCGGGCGATGGGGGTGCCGCTCTGTTCGCAGAGGTTGCGCGCGCTGTCGAGGTTGCCCGCAGAGAGGTAGTCCTTGAGCTTGGCCATGAAATCGCTGTCCTCTTTTGCTGCTTTGCTGATGGCCATGGACCGCTCAAAAAAGATGAAAAGGGCGATGAAACTCATTACCGCCAAGGGCAGCATGATGTACCAGCCGCCGGAAATGAGCAGTTCCATGATGGACACGTCGCGGGTGACGACCTCTCCCGAGGCGGCCATGGCGTCTGCGCCCGTACCGGAATCTTGCACTGTGGTGCCGCCGAGGGTCAGGTCCTGTATGCGCATCAGGACAAATGAGGGAATGTGTGTTGCGATCATGCTGTGGGCTTGAAGTCCAACGCCGAAGGTCGCGGTTTACGTATGCGCCTCCCCTGAAGAAAAGCACGTGTTTCCCTCCGTGCCTTGTTCACACCGCTGCGCTTACGCGCCCAAGCCAAACATGAGCCAGTAGACTGCGGCTCCAGCGAGGTAACCGGCAATGGCCAACAGGCTCATGCGCTTGACGTACCACATGAAGTCGATTTTCTCCAGCCCCATGACAGCTACGCCTGCGGCACTGCCGATGATGAGCGCACTGCCGCCCGTCCCTGCGCAGTAGGCCAGGAACTGCCAAAACAAGCCATCCTGTACGAAGTACCCCATCCACTCCACGGCGCCGGCATCGGCGACCGGGTACATGCCCATGCTCGCTGCCACCAGCGGCACATTGTCCACGATGGCGGACAGCAAACCGATGGCGATATTGATCAGGTAGACGTCGCCCAAAGCCATGCGGAGCCAGTCGGCTGTGGCGATCAGGTGCCCGGCTTCTTGCAGGGCCGCGACGGCGAGCAGGATGCCGAGAAAGAACATGACCGATGCGGTGTCGATTTTCCGCAACACCCCCACCACACTCAACGTGCTCCTCTCTTGTTCATTCTTGGAGCGGTGCAGCACCTCCGTGGTCAGCCACAACACACCGAGGGACATCATCATGCCCATGAAAGGCGGCAAGTGGGTGACCGTTTTGAACAGGGGGACAAAGAGCAGGCCCGACACCCCCATGGCAAAGATCAAATTGCGCTCGCCTTTGGTGGTTGGGTCGGCCGCCTCATCGGGGTCCTTGAGTTCGGGCCGCTCGACCTCTCCCTTCATCCGCATGGACATGATGGTCAGGGGCACGACCATGCAGACGATGCTCGGAAGGATCAAATTGGTCACGATGACCGGGGTGGTCAGCTGACCCCCGATCCAGAGCATGGTTGTGGTCACGTCGCCAATGGGAGACCAGGCACCCCCGGCATTGGCGCAGATGATGACTGCCCCCGCATACAGCCAACGCGTCGGCTTGTCCGCAATGAGCTTGCGCAGGAGCGAAATCATCACAATGGACGTGGTGAGGTTGTCCAAGGCGGCAGAAAAGAAAAAGGTCAGGACGCCGATGATCCACAGTAGCGGTGCCTTTTTGCGGGTCTTGATGCGGTCGGTGATGACCGCAAAACCGTTGTGCGCATCCACCAATTCCACGATGGTCATCGCCCCCATCAGGAAGAACAGGATGCTGGCGATTTCCTCCATGTGGTGCAACAACCGGTGTTCGAAAAACACCTTGAGGGCACCGTGTCCCGCGCCGCCGTGGTCAAACGCGTGAAAGTCATCGGCGAGGTGAAGGGGAGCCTCATGCCAGCCCAGGACCAGCGCTGCCCAGCACAACGTGCCCGTAATCAGCGCACTGGCTGCCTTGTCGATGTGGAGGTTGTGCTCCAGCGCGATGAACAGATAGCCGACGACAAAGATGACGATAAGGATGGTGGCCATGGTAAAAAGGGGAGTCAGAGGAGTTGTTCGAGAGCGATGGACATGGCTGTGGTAGACAAGCCACGGGTTTCCGGGTTGCGCGCATGGCAGCGTTCCATGGCTGCGCGAATACAATCCGAGGTGTCACCAAAAATGGCCGCGTCGGAGAGGCTCACTTGGCCATCCCCCATCAAGTATGCAAACACCCTTGCCATGCCGCAATTGGCAATGAAATCAGGAATCACCGCACACTTTTGGTCAGCTTTGTCTGCAATGGGGCCGTGAAAGATCTCGGCATCGGCAAACGGCACATTGGCGCCGGCTGAAATCACCTCCAATCCCGAAGACAGCATGCGGTCCAGCTGATCACCGGTCACCAGACGCGAGGCGGCACAGGGCAGGAACACCTCGGCACCGACGTCCCATACGCCCGCATTGACCTCCTCGAACGTGAGCAAATCACTGGCGGTCAAAGCGTTCCCCTCTTTGGCAAGGAACAGGGACCGCACTTCATCGAGCCCCATGCCTTCCGGACGGAGCAGTCCCCCGGCACGGTCGATGACGCCTGTGATGACGGCGCCTTGCTGGGCGAGGTAGAGCGCAGCAGCTGCCCCCACATTGCCCCAGCCTTGGACCAGTACCCGTTTTCCAGATACCGTTCCGCCATAGATGTTGTAGAAGTGGCGCACCGCCTCGGATACACCATAGCCGGTGATCAGGTCCGCTACCCTGTAACGCACACCGCCGCCGTCGGGCAGAAATGCCGGGTCTTCCACCACTTGGCTGACCCCTTGGCGCAGGTGCCCGATGCGCCGGACTTTTTGTGCTTCATCAGGCTTGAAATGGCCATTGAACACCCCTTCTTGGGGGTGCCAAACACCACAGGCTTCCGTCATGGGAATGACTTCTTTACCAGCGTCGACGTTGAGGTCGCCCCCGGTGCCGTAATAATGCTTGAGCAATGGAGTGACCGCGGCATACCAACGGCGCAGGACCCCTTCTTTGCGCGGGTCCGTGGGATCAAAGTCAATGCCGCTCTTGGCACCGCCAATTTGGGGGCCGCTCACGGTGAATTTGATCTCCATCGTCTTGGCCAATGAGATGACCTCACGCCTGTCCAAGCCTTTGCGCATGCGGGTGCCACCACCTGCGGCGCCTCCCCGCAGGCTGTTGATCACCACCCATCCGCGGGCCTCCGTTTCCTGATCGGCCCATTCGAAAACAATTTCCGGTGGGCGCTCGCTGTAACGGTCAAGAAGTTCTTTTATCATGGTGTGCTGCGGAATCCCTGTTCGATTCAGGATGCGGCGAAGTTACCGAAGACCCTTCCGCCACAAATGTCGGAATGTGCGCCCGTTACCGAAGCCAATGAAGTGGTCTGGCCATGGGCTGTGCGCCAAGCCAGCCAGGCAAAAGCAGCCGCCTCTTTTCCATCTACCCACATCACATCGGGGACCGTGTGCTCCCAAGCATCCGGCAGGTGCGCCGCCATCTGTTCCACCAAATGCGCATTGAACGCACCGCCACCGGTCAGCAACACCTTGCCAGGGGCATGGCCCTCGAGGGCCGATGCGAAAGTGGACGCGATCCAATCTACAGCCGTAGCCAGCGCGTCCTCGGGCAGCGGAACCGCATCGAGGATGTCGTGCAGTGGCGCCAGGTCCTCTGCGGACAGCGACTTCGGCCCTTTTTGGGCCAGAAAGGCCCAGCCGTCGAGCTGTGCCCGGGCCTCGGTGCTCACCTGTCCGCGGGCAGACATTTGGCCATTGCGGTCAAAGGCTGAGCCTGCGCGCATGGCCTGCCTGTTCAGCAGCAAATTGCATCCGGCCACATCCCACGCCCTGACCGCATCCGCTGCAGGAGGCAGCAGGGTCAAATTCAATATGCCACCGAGGTTCACACAGCAGGCATAGCCTGAAAATACATGGGCGTCGAACAGGGGCACCAACGGGGCGCCTTGCCCGCCGGCTTCTACATCAGCTGAGCGGTAATCCGCCACCACCGGCACGCCCAATGTCTGGGCCAACCAAGCGGCGTCTCCCATCGCCCTCGTCCCTCGGCCTCCGGGTTCGTGGTACCATGTGTGGCCGCTGAACCCTACGAGCGCGGGGACACCGTGTATTTTCTCCCAGTCGCGGCGGGTTCCTTTGATGACATCTGCCACCCAAAGGGTCCAGTCCTGCTCTATTGAAGCCGCCTCCTGAGCATCCGCCTGTCCCAAGGACCGCAAACGTGACCGCCAGTCGGCTGAGTACGGCACCGAAGTGAAAGCCAAGAGCTCCAGGTTTTCCGGAGCCGGACCAACGGCACACAGCGCGAGGTCCAATCCGTCGCAGGATGTGCCGGACATGGTGCCGAGGACAAGAGCAGGCTCAGTCATTGGGGCTGTAACGGGGTGGGCATGCGTTATCTTTACGCAAGTAAACCAAGAGCCTCCCTGCAATGATCCTGGAACTCACAGAAGAACAGAAAGCCGTGCGCGACGCCGCGCGCGATTTCGCCCAAAACGTACTCAAGCCCGGGGTGATCGAGCGCGACAATGCGCAGCAGTTTCCCGCCGAGGAAGTCGCCCAACTGGGCGCACTCGGATTCATGGGCATGATGGTCGATCCCCAATACGGTGGCAGTGGCATGGATACGGTAAGCTACGTGCTGGCCATGGAAGAGCTCTCAAAAATCGATGCGTCCGCCTCTGTCTGTGTGTCGGTCAACAACTCGTTGGTTTGCTGGGGATTGGAGGAATATGGAACGGAAGAGCAAAAAGCTGAATTCCTCGCGCCCCTGGCCAGCGGAAAGAAAATTGGGGCCTTCTGCCTGAGCGAGCCCGAAGCGGGCAGCGACGCCACGAGCCAGCGCACGTCGGCGATTGACATGGGCGACCACTACCTGTTGAACGGCACCAAGAATTGGATCACCAATGGGGGTTCGGCGAGCACCTATCTGGTGATTGCACAGACCGATGCCGACAAAGGGCACCGGGGCATCAACTGCCTCATCGTCGAGCGCGGTATGGAAGGGTTCGTCGTGGGCGCGAAGGAGGATAAAATGGGCATCCGCGGCAGCGACACCCATACCCTGATGTTTCAAGATGTCAAGGTCCCCAAAGCCAACCGCCTTGGTGTGGATGGTTTCGGATTCAAATTCGCCATGAAAACCCTGTCGGGAGGGCGCATCGGCATTGCGGCCCAGGCCCTCGGAATCGCTTCTGGCGCGTTGGAGTTTGCCTTGGCCTATTCCAAGGAACGCAAGGCATTTGGCAAGGAAATCCACAAGCACCAAGCCATTTCATTCAAGCTCGCCGACATGGCGACCGAGGTGGAAGCCGCCCGCATGTTGTGCTTGAAAGCGGCGTGGCTCAAGGACCAGGGCGAGGACTACGATTTGGCCAGCTCAATGGCCAAGCTCTATGCCTCGGAAGTCGCGGGAAGGGTAACCGACCAAGCCGTTCAGATCCACGGAGGCTACGGCTACGTCAAGGAGTACCACGTGGAACGGTTGATGCGCGACTCCAAAATCACGCAGATCTACGAAGGGACCAGTGAGGTCCAGCGCATCGTCATCTCGCGCGCCATCCTTCAGGATTGATCACGGTTCCTGCGCTGCAGGAAACGCTCGGGCCTCCTCCGTGATGAGCAATTGCACCTCTGCAGCGGAAGCGGGCAGAGGAATGCCATCGCCAAACTTGCGCGACTCGACGGCCCCGTCGGCGTTTCGGCTGATGATGGTGCTCCCGGTGATGTCGGATCGGATATCGAAGGCCACCACCCGCTGCCCACTTGTGCGGTGCAATTGTACGGGTGTCCGCACCCGCCGCTGACCATTGCGCTTGAGCAGCATCACCATGCCCGCTTCATCTACCGTGCAGAGGTAGTCCTTGCGGCCTGTTCGAAGGTGGGCAATCACTTGGATGGCGGCCCCTTTGGAGGTGTGTCGCCAACCGGGGGTGGGCTCGCCCAAGTTGCGGTGGTTCAGTATCCTGCCATCGGCGAGCCCAAAGAGGTAGCGCTCGCGTCCGTCTCCTTCATAATCGACGAGGGCAAAACTGGTGATGGGCGCATTGGGTCGAATGGCAAATCCGGGAATCGGCAGGCCGCCGGGGTCGAGTCCGATGCCCTGCCTTGAGTCGACCAACAAGAATTCCTGTGGGCCGTCGTCATTGGCATCGACCTTGACAGCCGATAAAATGGGGGCGTCCATCTCCCGCTCCCACAATGCCCCCCGGTCTTTGTCGCGACAGGTCAACCGGAACAAATCGTCCTGCTCCAAATAGTCCCCATCCGCAAACCGCACCACTTCTTTGGCAAAACTGAACGTCACATCGGCCTCGACCTCATCCGCGGCCGTTTCCGCCACCACAGCCGTCCCCAATTCCGATGCTGTTGCGGCTTGTTCGGCAGGCTTGGCCTGCTCTTTCACTGTCTCGGCAGAGGCAGCCGGGGACAGGAACAGCCAGGTGCTTCCACAAGCAAGGGAGACGGCCACCAACAAGGCCACCCAAAAAGTCGTTCCACCGGCGTTCATAATGTTCGAATTTATGCGGAGAGCGCGGCCACTGGACGTAAGCGCCATCTGAATTTCCCCAATGACACCTTGACTGGCGCCTTGGCCGCGGCTTTGAAGCTTCCCCTCACCCTCAGGAAATGCGGCTCCAGTCGGGCCTGGACGCCCGCAGCCGCTCGACACCCACGCGCAGCAAGGCATGGGCTGGGCGGTCCAATTCTGCGTCCTCCTTCAAGATGCGGCGGGCCACATCGCGCGCATCCTCCAACAAGGCCCGGTCCTTGATCAGGTCGGCTACTTTGAGGTCCAACACCCCGCTCTGTTTGGTCCCCATCAAGTCCCCCGGCCCCCGCAACTCCAGGTCCACCTCCGCGATCTCAAAACCATCTTGGGTGCGGCACATGGTTTCCAACCTGCGGCGGGCCTCCTTGCCCAACTCCTTGTCGCTCATTAGAATGCAAAAGCTTTGGGCGGCGCCTCGCCCGACCCGCCCGCGCAATTGGTGCAACTGACTGAGTCCAAAGCGCTCGGCGCTTTCGATCACCATCACGGAGGCATTGGGCACATTGACGCCCACCTCGATGACCGTCGTGGCCACCATGATCTGGGTGACCCCTTGCGCAAAGCGCTGCATTTCGGTGTCCTTGTCCTGGGCCTTCATGCGGCCGTGCACGATGCTGAGGCGGTATTCTGGTGGGGGGAAATGGCGCGTCAGGCTCTCGTAGCCGTCCATGAGGTCCTTGTGGTCGAGTTGGGCGGACTCCTCGATCAGCGGGTAGACCACGTAAATCTGTCTGCCCTGTTCGATTTGCTCCCGCATAAAGCCAAACACACCCAAGCGCTGCGCATCCGTGCGGTGAACGGTTCGGATGGGCTTGCGGCCGGGGGGCAATTCATCGATGACGCTGACGTCCAAATCGCCATAGACGGTCATGCTCAGGGTCCGCGGAATCGGCGTTGCCGTCATCACGAGGATGTGGGGTGGGATCTCCGCTTTTGCCCACAGCCGGGCGCGCTGCGCTACCCCAAACCGGTGCTGCTCATCGATCACCACCAAGCCCAGGCGGTGAAAGACCACGGCCGGCTCCAATACGGCGTGGGTGCCAACCAACAGGTGCACTTCCCCAGCCTCAAGGCCAGCGAGGATGGGCTTGCGGTCCGCCGCCTTGACCGACCCGGTGAGCAGCGCCACCCGCACCGGCAAGTCACCCAACATCTCCAGGAAACCCGCATGGTGCTGCTGGGCCAAAATTTCGGTGGGCGCCATGATGCACACCTGGTATCCGTTGTCCACCGCAATGAGCGCGGTGAGCAGTGCCACCATGGTCTTTCCGCTGCCCACATCGCCTTGGAGCAACCGGTTCATGTGTTGGCCATTGCGGGTGTCCTCGCGGATCTCGCGGATGACCCGTTTCTGAGCGCCGGTCAGCTCGAAGGGTATGCGCTCTTCATAAAACCGGTTGAACATGGTACCCACCTGTGCGAATGGGGCGCCGGGCTGGTGCACCGTCTGGCGGTTGCGGTGTTGGACCAGCAACAACTGCAGAAACAGGAATTCCTCAAATTTCAACCGGAAGCGGGCCAAGCGCTCGGCATTGGTGTCTTTGGGCCGGTGAACTTGCTCCAAAGCAAAGGCGAGACCGGGCATTCCCCGCAGTTTGAGGATGTGTTCTGGCAAGGTTTCCTCGATCCAATGGGCCCCATGGATTTCCTTGAGCTGGTGGACGAGCCTGGCGACCGCTTGTCCGAGTCCATTGGAATGCAGGCCGAACCTCCCCAAGCGTTCCGTCGAACTGTATACCGGGTGCAGCGCCGAAGCGGACTTGGCCTCCTGCATCGAGATGACTTCTGGGTGCGCCATGTTGCGTGCGCCTTTGTAATCGGAAACCCGGCCCCAGATCACGCAGGGCTTGCCCACCGGCAGGTTCTTGGCAATCCACTTGGCGCCCTTGAACCACACCAACGGAATCACGTCACCGGCCTCGTCGGCGAATTCCGCTTCCAAGCGGCTGCCGCGTTGCTGTTTGACTTCCTTGATTTTGCGGATCACGCCCTGCAGTTGAACCTGCACAGGGCCCGGAACCAACTCCGCCACACGGTGAAATCGCGTCCGGTCTTCGTAGCGGAATGGCAGGTGAAAAAGCAGGTCCCCGCAAGTGCGGATGCCCAAATCTTCCGTCAACGCCTCCGCCCGCTTAGGACCGATTCCCTTGAGGAATTCGATCGGGGTGGCTGCGCTCAGCGGTTCCGGCATCCAAGCCGGGAATCAAGCGAGCATGCGCACGGGGTGCTCCAACAGGGACTTGACTTCCTGCATGAAAGCGGCGCCCGTCGCGCCATCTACCACGCGGTGGTCGCAGCTCAAGGTGAGCTTCATCACTTTGCCAGGCACCACTTGGCCATCGCGGACCACGGGGACATCACTGATGCCACCCACGGCCAAGATGCACGCGTCGGGTGGGTTGATGATGGCCGTAAAGTCCTCGATTCCGAACATGCCGAGGTTGGAGATGGTGAAGGTGTTGCCCTCCCAATCGCTGGGCTGCAATTTCTTGTCGCGGGCTTTGCCGGCGTAATCCTTGACCTCTGCACCGATTTCGGTGAGCGATTTGCGGTCCGCATGGCGCACCACGGGGACGAGCAGTCCGTCCTCCACGGCCACGGCCACACCGATGTGAACATGGTCGTTGGTCCGAACGAAGGTGTCCATCCATGCGCTGTTGACGGCCGGATGCTTTTTGAGTGCCAGGGACACGGCTTTGACCACCATGTCGTTGAAGCTCACTTTGACGCCCTCCTGTGCGTTGATGGCTTTGCGCGCCTCAACGGCGGCGTCCATGTCAACGGACAGCTTGAGGTAGAAATGGGGGGCCGTGAACTTGGATTCTGCCAGCCTCCGGGCAATGGTCTTGCGCATCTGCGTGACCGGAACGTCCGTGGAAGATTCCACGGCTCCCAATCCAGCAGCGGGTGCATTCACAAACCCTTCGATGTCGCGCTTTACGATGCGTCCACCTTCTCCCGTTCCCGAGACCCGACCGAGGTCGATGCCCCGTTCGGCAGCCAGGCGGGCAGCCAACGGCGAAGCCTTGACCTTTCCGTTGGAAGAAGGCATGGGCACCTGAGGAGTGGCCACAGGAGCCGCTGCGACAGCCACAGCCGCCACTGGGGCTGGTGCGGGCGCAGGTGCGGGTGCGGGCACAGGAGCGGGAGCCGGCGCTGGGGCCGCCTCAGCAGCGGCAGCAGGCGCTTCAGCCTCCGCGGCCAACAGTCCGGCTACGTCTTCCCCGGCCTCGCCAAGGATGGCCAGAATGCTGTCTACGGCAGCGGTCGCGCCCTTGTCCACGCCGATGTGCAAAAGCACACCGTCTTGGAAGGACTCGAATTCCATGGTGGCCTTGTCCGTTTCGATTTCGGCGAGGACTTCGCCGGATTCGACCTGGTCTCCCACATTCTTGTGCCACTCTGCAACAACACCCTCTGTCATGGTGTCGCTCAGCTTGGGCATGCGTACAATTTCTGCCATGTGCTGTGAATCAGTCTTTAACGAACGGGTAGTCTGGAGTGACGTACACGTCTTCGTAAAGCTCGTGCTTTTCTGGGAGTGGACTCTCCTCGGCAAATTTGATGGCCTCCTCCACGATGGATTTGATCTCCTTGTCGACTTCTTTGAGCTGGTCCTCGGTCATCCACTTCTGCTCTGTGAGGACCTTGGCGCAATGCACAATGGGGTCGCGCTGCTGGAATTCCTGCACCTCGTCCTTGGTGCGGTATTTCTGGGGGTCGCTCATGGAGTGTCCCTTGTAGCGGTAGGTCTGGATGTCCAGCAGGTATGGCCCTTCGCCTGAACGGCAATGCGCTGCCGCGCGCTTCATGGCATCGGCCACGGCCTCTGGCGACATGCCGTCCACCGATTCTGCCGGCATTTCATAAGAAGCACCCAGCTTGGAGAGGTCCGTCACATTGGATGTGCGCTCGACCGATGTGCCCATGGCGTACTGGTTGTTTTCCACCACGTAAATCACCGGGAGCTTCCAGGTCATGGCCATGTTGAAGGTCTCGTGAAGCATGCCCTGCCGCGCAGCGCCGTCCCCAAAGAAACATACGGTGACATGGTCTTCCTTTCGGTACTTGTCGGCAAAGGCAATGCCGGCACCCAAGCCGATTTGGCCACCCACGATGCCGTGACCGCCAAAGAGGTTGCGCTCCTTGTCGAACATGTGCATGGAGCCGCCTTTGCCCTTGCTCGAGCCTGTGCGCTTGCCATAGAGCTCAGCCATGACCACTTTGGGGTCGGTGCCGAGGACGAGGGGGTGGGCGTGGTCACGGTAGGCCGTGATCACACGGTCCGAAGGCCGAATGCCCTCCACCATTCCGGCGAGAACAGCCTCCTGTCCAATGTACAAGTGGCAGAAACCGCCAAATTTTTGTTGGATGTAAAGCTGTCCGCATCGCTCCTCAAACTTCCGCATGAGGTACATATCGCGAAACCATCGCTGATATACCTTCTGTGCATGAGGCAACTTGCTCGCCATTTTTGACGGCTTCTTGCCCGCTTTGGCTTTGGCTTTGGGCCGGGTGGTTGGTGTACTTGTCGACATCGTCCAAAAGTTCTAGAGGTGCAAATATAGCTTCCAGGTTCTGATGAAAACCGTAAGTGAAATATGAAACAGCGTAAATTCAACTTATCGTGTCATCGTTACACCTATTTATCCCTTTAGAACGCCCACGTGCTTTGCTCATAATACGTATCTTGCCGATTCGTGAACCTGCAAGCTTCCCTTTCCAACCTCAGCCCGATTTATCTGAATGAAATCGAGGGAGCTGAGCTCATGAATCGCCTAGATCAGAAATACTTGATCCGGAGGGATTGGATTCCTCGATTAATCGACGAATGCAAGGCGCACTATCGAGTTCTGGAGGTGGAAGGACTTCGCCAATCTGCATACATCAATCGGTTCATCGAAACCCCCGAATACAGTTCCCTCCACGCCCATACCCGAGGAAGAAACATTCGATTCAAAGCGCGAATCCGACAATACGCCTCCAATTCCAGAGCCTTTATGGAGGTGAAAGAAAAGACAATTCACGGACAAACGCTCAAGTCTCGGATCGAAAGAGAAGGAGCATTATCCAGCAACGGGGCATTGACGGAAGACGAAATTGAATTTTTACGACTGAATTATGGATACGCGGGACCTCAGTTGACCCAAACGACATGCGGATTCAACCGAATAACCTTGGTATCCAACGAGCGCGAGGAGCGGATCACTTTGGATACGGACATCCTATTCGAATCCGACTCGAACCAAGATGGCCTCGGAGACCTCGCTATTGTGGAGATTAAACAGGCTCGAATCAATCGCTTTTCACCATTCCTAATCGCTTTGGAGGCCTTCCGATTTGAGCATACCCCACTAGGCCGACAAACAAGCTTGTCCAAATACGTAGTAGGTACATTACTTTTGAACCCAAACCTGCCCACTCGTACTTACCGATCCGTGATCAAACGGATTCGAAAACTGCGAGAACAAATCAACTGAAATGACTGAAACCGCTCTACACTTAGCGCTATCTTTTGCTGGAAACCTCATTTCCTGCCTGATCATTGTTTTAGGCATATACCATGCCATATCGAAAAGAAGGGATTATGTATTCTCCTTCATTTTAGTTTCGACAGCCGTCTTTTTACTTTGTTATCTGCTTGTCGGGGTCGAAATAGATCTTGCTTTTGCTTTGGGGCTTTTCGCCATCTTTGGGATCATTCCGTATCGAACCGATGCCATTCCTATCCGTGAGATGACATATCTCTTCATTGTCATAGCGCTGTCTGTCATGAATGCGCTGGCACTGAAGTCCGCTGGCTGGCCGATGATTGTAGGAGCCAACGTGGCCGTTTGGGCCATTACATTCACCTTGGATCGACTTTGGGCAATCCGGCACATCGCCACCAAAGTCGTCATCTACGATCGGGTGGATTTAATCAGTGAAGGACGCCGTGATGAGCTCATCAAGGATTTGGAACAACGCACAGGCGTCCAAATCATTCGCATTGAAATTGGCAAGGTGGATTTACTCCGGGATACCGCGGTGATTAAAGTCCATTTCGATGGCGATGCCCAACCTGGACACTATGAAAGCCAAAGTGGATCGTAAAGTATCCGCTCAGTGAATTAGCGATAGGTCTTGCCTCCTAACGAAATCGATCCCTCCTGTGCATTGAGGAGTATGGACTCCGATTTACCCACGACATAGGGTGCCATTTCAGCATCGGATGAAGCCGTATACTCGATGGTCAACTTCTCCAATGAAGAGAAGACGACGTTAAATCGGTACGTGACCTTCCCATACTTCGATGATTCTTCATATTCCCCCGATTCGACATACGCAGAAAAAGTAAGGGTTCTCTTGGTCGTTCCGAGAGCGTCTGATGTGACGCTCGTAAACGTCTTTCCTCGCCAAAAGTTTTCACTTTGAAGCGGGGTCACCTCTGAGCTCAACCCATTACTGTCGAGCGTATTGTTCAATTGGACTGAAGGCCCTTGTGCAGCAGCTGTCGCTACCCCCATGACCAGCACACACCATGTCAAAAATTGTCTCATTTCCTATATTTTTCTCTTTCTATTGTCAGCTGCAATCATTTTCATTCAGCTGCTTCTTACGCGAGGATTACCTACCTCTCAAGTCAATGGTCTCCCCTTCCAATGCCGAAGAGAGTGTGAAGAGCAGTCGCTTGGTATTTGAGTCGTAGACGTTGTACCCTTCCTTTCCACATATTGTTACGGTTGCATCTTTCGAAACCCCACGGCAGCAGGCACCTGATGAGTTGGTTGGACCTACGCGGACTTCGACCAGAGAGCTCCCATTACCGCGAACCTTCACGCATATATCACGGACCTCGGCATCGTTATGAGAGACCGTTGAGAAACTCGAAAAAACGAGCACTGTAAGCAAGACTGATGCGGATAAAAGGAGTTGATGAACTTGTTTCATGACAGTTGTATTTTTGTTTTTCTTCAAGATTGGTGAGGTAATGCACTTTATAAAAGTCGAAACACCCATTCCAGGAAGGGGACGTCTGATCTTGGCAAAACCAATTATTCGAAATAAAAACATTTAAGCCAGAAAACCAAAATAAGGTTTTCAAGCCATTATTTGAGCTTGACTCGCTCAATCAAAACGACCGCATGTGCACTGACGCCTTCTTCCAAGCCGACGAACCCTAACTTTTCTGTCGTGGTTGCCTTGATACTGATCTGATTCAGCTCAGCGCCGAGCAATCCCGCAATGCATCGACGCATGCCATCAATGTGTGGACTTAGCTTTGGACGCTCGAGGCATACAGTACAATCTAAATTACCCAA
>DGOE01000071.1 GCA_002389295.1 Flavobacteriales bacterium UBA4474
CGCCGGAATTCCAGGAGGGCGGGGAGCAGGCATCGGGCGCAGGGGAGGCGCGGAGTGTGACCTGCGCGTCCGTAGCGCAGCAGACCTTGAGCCAGATTTGCTTGACGTATCCCGTGGTGGTGGCTGTGAAACTTTGGCCTTCCATCAAGCCTGGACTGCATCCCGTGCTGTCGGTGGCGATCACGTCGGTGGTGCAGCCGTCCACACACGCATTGGCAGGTATGCCTGTATTGCCGCCGATGCAGCCGCAGTCGGTCACCACGGCCGATCCGCCGCATTCGCCGTGGCAATCGGTGGGAAGGCAGGAGCCGTCTTCGACGGTCGCGGTGGCGTCGTAGTTGCAGGCGCTGCTGTCGGTGCAGCCCAGGCAGGAGCCCGCCTCGGCTTCGGAAGCGAGACAGCCGCAATCGGGATCGAGGTAGGCTGTGCCTCCGCATTGTCCCAAACAGTCCAGTGACAAGCAGGAACCGTCCTCGGACGTGGCCGCAGCGTCATAATTGCACGCCGTCGGCGAGGTACATCCAAAGACAAGGGCAGGGTCAGGACAATGGGTCAATGTGAAGACCAGGTCCGTACCCACTTGTGGACCGCTTCCATGGAAGGCTTGTCCCCCGGAATACCCGACCGCACAACCCGTTGCTGCCGCGCCTTGGATGAGGTGCATCACATAGGTTGAGCCTGCCTGCAGCCCGACGTTGGCAAAGGTGAAGGTGTGTTCGGTGTAATGCAGGAACCCGTTGACGCTCACGTAGCAATCGGCGACGGAACCTGAGGCCGGCAAGATGGCGTCGGCGGTGCCGATGATGCTCCCCTCTGCCCAGTCGCTGCCATCGCCGTTGTACTGGCGGATCGCGAGTTCGCTGACCGTGCCGGAGCAAACGGTCAGTTGGATGGACGTGAGGTTCCCGTCGGATGGCACGGTAAAGGTCTGACCCTTCATCAGGCCGTAGCCGCAGGGGGCGCCGCTGTAGTCCATGAAGACCTCACCCGGACATTGCCCAGATGTGGACAAGGTCAAGCCGACCGCCCAGAGGAGGGCGGTGAAGCGGTGAAGGATGGGGTTCAAGTGGTGCATGGTGAGGGTGTTGTCCCCTCCCGCAGTGGGGAGGGGATCACGGTCATTTGATGACACGAACGGTGCGCTGTCCTTTTGAAGTCATGGCCCGAACGAAGTAGACCCCACTTTCAATGCCGGCGGCGACCCAACGGCAGGGGCCGTTGAGCATCTGGTCGCAGTCGAGCACTTCCACGAGACGGCCGTTGGCGTCTTCGATCCGCAGGGATTGTACGGGCAGGGTGCCGTGCCAATGGATGGTCAGTTCATCGCGGAACGGATTCGGGTAAGCGATGAGGTCGCCATCCAAATCCGGTGCGCTGAGGCCCGCCTCGGAGAAGCGCAAGAGGAAGGGCGTCTGCAGATCGCCGCGCAGACCTGAAGTCTCGAAGGTGGTGCCTTCGTCGGCGACGTATTCGAGGTCGGTGAGGCCGGACTTCCAACGGAAGTGCAGGAGGTCCGATGCGCCCACCTCACCGTAGACGGTGAGGAAGTACAGCAGGCCTGCATCGCTGTCGAGCGGGATGGCCTGTCCGACACAGCGGACAAAGCCTTGCTCGTCTTCCACGAAGGCACCGAGCGCATCGCCGAGGCCCTGGGGCTGCGTCGGGGGCAACTCGAGGCGGACGACCATGTTCATGGTGCCTTCCAGCTTGCGCACATCCTGTTCTGGCCAAGCGGCATCGGGTGCCGCCGTGCCGTCGAAGGGGTTGTCCGCGCGCCAGCCGGCATCGTAGAAGGCGCCGACGACGGGCCATTCCAAAGTACCTGCGGGGGCGGCGGCGAGGGCTTCTGCACTGGAGGGGTCACCCAGGCGTATGCGGTAACCGTCGCCAGGGCGCATCGTTCCCAGCGAACCAATCCACTCGCCGTCGCCGGCATAGAGGGCAAAGCCTTCATAGCGGCTCTTGACGAGGTCGTCGAACTGCAATACCGTATCGGCGTCGGCAAGTCCCTGCATGGCTTGTTCGACAGAAAGGGCCACCTGCGGGAGGTAACCGAGCTCGTTCCATCCGACCACGAGGTTCTGGGGGTGGTCCAGTGGGTGGGCAGCCGGGCCGATGTTGCGCAGTGTCCACGTCGCCTCGATGTCCGAGCGCATCTCCACTTGATAGCGCATGCCGAAGTCGACGCCGCTCGAGGCGGCAGCGGGCAGGCCGGTCGGTGTCCAGACTCCGGCAGTGCGGAAGGATCCGACACCGTGGCCTTTGACGTTGAGCAGGTCGGCTTCGGACAGGCTGGCAAAGGCCTTCTCGACCTCGATCATGCTGCCGTCATCCTCGGACACATTGAAGCTGACCCAATTCCAACCGGGCAACAGCTGCGTCACGGACTCCACTTTTTCGGAGGCGTTGAGCAGGAGGGGCTGGAACAGGCTGCTGTATCCATCCTCATCGGGATGGACGGTCAGCGGGTCGCTGGACAGGTGCGGCCAGTGTGCGTCGACCTCGGCGCGGATGGCCCCGGTCCGGGCATCCCAGATGCGGAACTCGATGGCTTCGGCGGCTTCGTCGTCGTTGTAGAAGACGGAGACAAACGCGAGTTGCTGGTCGGCCACGTTGAGGTCGAGCGGTGAGAAGCCGCGCAATTCGTCGCCGATGTAGGCCAGGACGATGTCGCGGGGGTTGTCGCTGGCGATGCTGTTCTTGTATGCGCGGGCCACAACGGGCATCACATTGGTGAAGTTCATGGCCTCGACTGTGAATTCGGGGGCTTCGAGGTACACATCGATTTCCATCGTGGTGCGCTCTCCGTAGCAGAATCCGCCCGTGGCGTTGGTGCCACACGGGATGCCGCCTTTGAGCAGCGCGTCTACCAGGAAGGTGCCCACATCGAGCGGCCCTTCGGCGGTAAAGGTGACCTCCATTTCGCTGTCTGCAGGCAACGTTCCGCTGAGTGGAGACACCTCAATCCAGGAGGGGAGTCCCGCGATCTCGAAATAGCGCGTTTCATTGCCCACGTTGGCGATTGTGGTGGTGACCATGAGCCCATCTTCGGGCTGTCCTTCCCAAGTGAGGAAGGCGTCGCCCCACTTGAGCGGGTTGCGGTCAATGCGCATCTCGAAGGTCAGGTCGGACGCCGTGGTGTTGCCGGCGGCATCGCGCAGTCCCGACTTGGGCAGCGTGAAGGTGACGAGCTGATCCTCGTACTTGTACAGGGCGTCCTCGTTGAGCTCCAGGATGCACTCGTCGTGCAGGGAGTTCCAGCTTACTGAAGCCACGTCGCCGCTGGCGCCGAGGGTCGATTGCGGTTCTGCTTGCATGAGCGGGGCATCGGCGCTTTGGACGATGGAAGAGACCTCCGTGCTGCCCATGGCATTCAGCCAATCCTTGGCGAAGAAGGACTGGGGCATGGCCAGCGAGGAGGGGTCGTTGTAGTAGAAGTACCCGTCCCACGCGGTGTAGGTGTAAGCCTGGTCGGCCTCTACTGCATCGTCTCCCGCGCTGCGCGCTTCGAAGGGGGCGTGGACCACGAGGTTGTCGTAGCCATACACCCCGTCGCGTTCGCGCTCTCGGAGGGTCTGCACCGGGACGGCCGTACTCCACACCCGCAACTCGTCAAACTTGCCGGTGAAAGGCATGTCATAGCTCGTGGGTCCCGCATTGAATTTGCGCGCTCCGACAAACAAGTTGAGGGGGATCATCGATCCGTGGCTGTAGGCTGCATCGGAGTCCACGCCGTCTCCATTGAGATAGAGGTTGACAGCGCCGTTGTGGTGCCGTACCAGGGCAATGTGGTGCCACCGGTCCGTGAGGGCCGACGGAGTCCGCAAGGTGTCGTTGCCATTGGCCACGATCAGGTGTCCGGCTGCATCGGTCTCGAAAGACCAAGCGTTCCATGCTGTGTCAAAGCTTGGGTCCGCACTTCCGTTGACGCCAAGGATGGCTTCGTTCGGTCCTCCTGGCTTCATCCAGAATTCGAGTGTCGTGCTCCGCGATCCGACAGGCGTGAAGTTGATGCCTGCCAGCGACGGGACCATGTCGCCTGTATTGCCGGCAAAGTCGAGGGCCTGGGCGCCTGTGGTATTGAACCAGTTGGCTTCCATCTGTACGTCGCGACCTCGGGCTTCCTCTACGGGCACCCCACTGAGCTCATCGAGCGGGAGCCACACCTGCAATCCAAGCTCCTTGCCTGTCAACTGTAGGTTGGGCGTCATGGAGAGCTGGGTCTCCCGCTGCGAACTCCACATGCGGATGTCCTGAATTGGGAGCGGGAGGGGGGTCCCGGTGGCTTCACCGTTGCTCCATCCATTGCCCCAGGTGACCCGCTTGGAGGACAAGCCGGCAAAAGAAAGCGATCCCAGGGCAGGCAGCCCTGTTCCGTTGAGGTCCAGGGAGACGTCCACCGCACCGGCGTCAGCTGCGGGCTCGAAGGTCAGTTCGAAGGTGTTCCAGAAGGGGTTCCAATTGGTGCCTGCCTGCAGCGGAATGACCAAGGTGTCGGCATCCACGACGGCACCATTGGCGCGGTGCACGACCGCGAGGTGACCGGCATCGACCAGCTCGGCACTGAGGCTCGCCAAGGCCTGGTCGCCCTGCGTAAAGACGACACCGGAGGGCAAGCCCGTCGGCACACTTTCGCCACCTGCCCAGAGTTTCCAGGACATGGACCATCCTGCCGCATCGAGTGCAGGCCCTTGGGGTATGCCCAGGTATTCTCCGGCTGTGAACTGAAGGCCACCTGAATTCTCGATGTAGTTGGCGTTCATCGTGGTCATCATCCTCACCGAATCGGGATTCAGCGAAGCGGTGGGAGAGAAGGTCTCCATGGCCTCTGACCAACGCAACGTCAGCTCATCGCCCGGACGGTAGAAACCATCGGCAGGCAGCGGGTTGCCGTAGAGCTCAGGCCGCACGAAATCAACGGTGCCTGCGATGACATCCGAGATTTCGTCTACGGCAAACTCGCTGGCGCATTGGGTGATGGCCCGCAGCTCAATCCCGCCTTCGTAGCCTTGGCATTGGCCCGCGAACCCGTTGCAGATGTCCGGTGCGTCGAGCGGATTCCAAGTGAAGTTGAAATCCTGCACCCGGCCATCTTCATCGACCACTGCAGTATTGGCGGTGTTGGTTCCCGTGATGGTGGTCCATTGCGTGGTGCCGGTGGGGCGGTACTGCACAATGACCGGATCTCCGTCGTCCGGGTGCTGCCAGTTGGTGTAGTCGTTGCGCGCGATGTCCACGGTCAAAGGCACTTCCCCTTCGGTGGAGAAGTAGGCGCCCGAAGCCACCAAATCGAGGTTGGCCGACCAATTCTCCAGCGGAGCGGTCAGCGCCACATCCGAGCACGCCGGCTCGAAATTGACATACACCCTCGCCTCGTCCTGGATGTTCCAGTCGCACACCGACAACATGATCACGTCCACCGAACCACTCATGAACTCCGGACTCTCCACCCCGCTGTGGTGAATCGTCACCGGCGCATAGCTCGGGCCAGCTTCCCAGGAGGGACTCAGCTGGTACTCCACTGTCGTGGAGGTCTGGCCCCCGATGAAGACCTGGGCTCCGAGGGTGTTGTAGAAGATGTCGTTGTAGAAGACGTAGTTGGTGACCCCACCAAAGGGATAGGGCGCATCGTGCCGGATCTCCGCCGTCAACCCAATCGGTTCATCCATAAAGGACGTGATGGGCGGATTGATGGTGTCCATTCCTGTATACACCGTGCCATCGGGCGCCGTGTAGGTCAATTTGATGTTGGGCACTTCCAGTTTTACCGGCTGAGGCTGCACCACCAGCGCCTTCACCTTTTCCTCACTCGTCGGCTCGAGAATGGTGCTGCACAAAGCCTCACTCAAATGGATATCGGGATACTCGACGTTCGGAGCATCCTCAGGCCCCCACTCGGCCGCCCCCCCTTCAGAGAATTGGAAAGCATCACTTTCTGCGATCTCATCTCTCCAAGTGTCCATGAGGACTTGGTCCAAGTTTGCTCCCATTACCAATACTGCAACAGCAATTCCAGCGCCAATTGCGCCAGCGAAATTGCCATTTGCAGCACCTGTCGCTGCCCACGCTATCAATGGAGGTGATAGCATGGCGGTCACTCCACTAAGCGTTCCGGGTGTATTGAGTGTGGTTGCGAGATCATTGCCATTTGGGTCTGTAGCGCTTGTGCTATCAAGAATTGGCCAAGCTTGATTGCTTATCGGACTCAATGTGAATTCGGTTGGGTCCACTGATCTTGACCATGAATAGTCCTTCAGCGTACTACAGGAAGAGGCACTTCCTGCGGCAACATTGTACTTCGTTGGTATCAGAGCTGGGTACCACTCGTGGAACGAGCTGGGCTCTTCATGAACAAAAGGACATGAGGCAGCGCTGCCGAGATTCAAGAAAATGGGTCCATTGAGTCCCCGTCCGGGAATCACTGCTACGAGATAAAAGTCTTGTTCGTCATCATCACTCAGAGTGAAGCTATAGCTCAAGGATGATTCTATCGTTTCGCTATTGGTTCGCGTTTCGGTGACTGTATTCAAATCTTGAATGTCAGAAATGAAGCCGGCACCATTGATTTTAATGCCAGCAGTGTACTTGTCGTCCCAAGTGCCCGTCAATTCTCGTGTTTTGGTGGAAGCTTCAACATTGCTTCTGGTCAGTGTTTGCGTGAATTCGGCACCACCACCGCTGAAAGAGATGAAATAGGGCTCGAATTGAGCGTCGTTCCAGAGGCTCTCGTCTGCAATGAGGTTTGAATCAAGGGGAGTGCCATCTTCGTTTGCTACCGCAGAGAAATCGTTTAAAGAGAAGGAGTTGTGATCAGCAGCGCTGCTTTCAAGATTGATTGCCCAATCAGATAGATTGTCAGCATCAGAAAACTGTTCGATGTTCTCAAATAGCTTCACCCGAGCATTGATTTTTTCGAGTTCATTTTCGGCCAGCATCATCTTCCATTGCCGGATTTGGTTATTGTAGTACCGGACAGAATCTAATTGGATATCCTCGCCAAGGAATCGGTAACCCGGTCCGATGCGGTCGTCACCAGTTACAGGGTCACTTTGAATGCGGCTCCAAAGGGACTGATCTACACCGAGTTGGTCTGCTGTTTCGGCGGCTATTCCCAATAGGGTAGTATCATAAACATCAAATCCCCATGCCTGAACCTCTTCGTTTGGAAGGTCATAGCCTTTTGTCAGTGTGCTTGCCTGATTGGGAATATTGTTTCCCACTGTATTGAGCCAGTCTTGATAAAATAGTTCCCACCTGTGGTCATCATTATTGGCGAGTACCATATCTGTCCATATTGTCTCAGGATCTTCGGCTGCATCATCAGGTTGGGGCCAAACCGTCCGTGAAGGGTATTGCCATGGCAAACTCGAATAGGCCACCTCACTGGATGTGCCGTCTGGCCATTCATACAGTTCTGGGTGAGCATGGAAGTAACTGTTTCGGGCGAGTTCAAGTAGCGGAATGTCCACCTGTTGAATTGTGTACTGCGTCTTCATGAAGTGGCTGGCTGGAAGTTGACCGGTAACCACCCGCTCCATCCAACCCAAACAATAATTCCTGATTTGGATTTGATTATTGTCGAGAGCCAGCTCTCCGGAGGATGTGAGCTTGACCAGCGGAATGAAATCAACTACGCCATCATTGTTGGCGTCTTCGAAGTACATGTATGAACTGGTGGATGTTTCAAGCCCTAATCCCTCTGCCATGGATTGAGTCGTGGCCGCCATGACTGCTTCCGGTGCGGGAGTCAGTTTGAAGGCGTTCATGACCCCCATGGATGTATTGGTAACTGTTCCAAAGAAGACATCCTGATTGATGCCGTAATCCATAATCTGATCAATGCCAGAAGTTGAAACAGATTGGTCGAATTCAAATGTCTCCGTTACCTGGGTCTCGCTTGCTGTATTATTTGAATACTCTTGCTTGTGTACGATTCCGACATTTCCTTCTATGTTCAATTGGAATCCAGTTGCGATTTCTGCACCAATACCAATACTAGTAGTGCCTCCAAAGGACGCTGTTGGGATCAATTGGTAATCTTGATTTCGTGACCTCGTATCAGTAGTTGAGAAGGAGGCTTTCTTTTCAAAGCTGACGCTTGAACCCTGCACAATGCTGCAAGAACTGGCATCTCCTGGTGGGTCGCGCAGTACAAATTCAAGTACAGGTTCGGCAGAGACGGGGACATCGGCGGTTGCCATATATTCTCCAAGCATTATGGCGTTGAATGTGCCACGTTGATAAACTAGAGGCCTGATGCCACTGCTTTCAGCGATTTGCGACCGCAATAGAAATGGAACGCTGTCCAGGGGCATAGATTCTGGAATTAGTGTTTCGAATGGACTCCACTGCGCAACACTTTCACTTCCTCGCATAAGTTGTAACGAAATGAGGCCCCGCGGTACGATGTCATTTGGATTGAAGGAAGGTGGCATGGCCCTGAATCCGTATGTCAGACCATCCTCAGTATCGACAATGACATTTTCGATTTGCTGGGTGATGTTATCACGGGGAATGGTGTCCTCGGTTCCGAAGACTCCGGAGCCGATGGTGTTGAGCACGGAGATATAGTAGTCCTCTCCAAACACCACTTCGGTGTCCACCAATTCATGATTGATGCTTAAAGTGTCAATCTTGGTTTTGAAGCGCCTTTCTGGCTGAATGTGCATGCAATAGGCAGTCCGATGCTGTACAACTGGCAACCCGAAGGGAAATGGGACTGATTTTGAATAGGTATCCTCCCCTTCAATATTGCTCAGACGCCAGATCTCGAGGAATCCAGCTAAAGGTGAACTGAATGTGGCATCGCCATCTTTGATCACAAGATTGGTTTCGCCCAAAAAGGCTCTGCCAAGCCCGGTGTTTAGATTTGGGTGGCGATCTGTGGTGCATGTCGCGTCATCTCCTACTTGGCGTTGTTCAACGCTGATTTGAGGAGTTGGGCGGTGGACCAAGTCGACGCGGTGGTAGGCGTTCGAAGGCATGGCTTCTCCATCTATGCTTTTGTCGGGATAGTGCTCTTCTTGGTTCCAAGCGATCTTTTGAATGGAGTTCCATTGGGCGTAGGCGGGGTCGTTGATGTTGTAGTTGCCCTCGCCGTCGTCTTTGGTGGCGTCGCGGAAGGCATGCACCCAGCTGTCGACGGGTTCACCTTCCCAGCCCATGACATCAAGGTCGCTGTAGTCGTTTTTGGAGAAGATGGCGGGGAAGCCCGCGGCATCGTGGGGTGTCGCCATCCGGTAGTGGCCCGGTGTGACCAGGACGTCGTATTGTCCCTTGATGTCCGTGGTCACCTGGACGGCAGGGCAGGCTTGGGCGAGAGAGAAGCTTTCGCTGTTTTCGACCGGGTTTTCCTTGACCAACTGGAAGGAGGCGATACCAAGGTTGTTTTGGGAGGCGTCCCACTCCTTGGCCGCTTGAACTTCACCTCCGATCACGCGGCCCACAATCCTGCGGGTGGTGACATCGATGAATTGGAATTGGGGGTCCACACTCCCATCGAAATTGCGGGGGGAGGGTCCTGTGACGTAGACCACCTTTCCGCTGGTGGGGGTGGAATTGAAGGTGTGGTCATCATCCGTTCCTTCCTCATCAAGGTGGGTAAAGATGGGCTCGATGGTGTGCTCGCCCCGGCTCACCGATATGGTCAGGCGGCCCAATTCGTCCGTTTCGAAAGGTTCCTGCTGATCGTCGCGCAGGAGGACGCCGTCGACATTGAACCGCACGCCTTTGACCGGGCAATTGGAGGCCATGGGGTCGTCGGTGCCGGAGTAGTCCGGGTGTCCGGTCTGGATTTCCTGGTAGTGGACATTCAGATCCACCTCGAAGGCCGAAACGTCCGTGAAGTCGATGTCTGTGGAATTGAGAACCAAATCTCCCACCAGTGCCACCGATTGTGGAGGCATGAAGTCGTGGGCGAAGCCGCCGGAGGACTTGGCGGGGATGACGTCGAAAATGGAGCTGGCGCCGACGTACTTGACGTTGCCGATGCTGTACTTGCCGTCGGTCTGGGCGGTGTTGTCGAAGTTGTTGAGGGAAAGCGGGGTGGCGTCGCGGTAGTGGTCGTGTCCATCCCATGCCGCATTCATGGTGGTCACACCCGCCTCATCGATGTGCTGGTGCAGGATGTGGGCGTGGTTCTTGGTCCAGCTGTCCTGGTCCAGTCCATATTTGGAGCGGTCGTAGAGTGCATTGCCGACGTTCTCGTCCAGGTCGAGCATCCAGAACAGGCCCTCGGTCAGGGGGTCGGGGTACTGGTGCATCCAGAAGTCCGCAGCTTCGCGCGTCGTGTAGGGGTCGAGGCGGTCTTCGCCGTAGGCGAGGGGAGAGGCCCCCTTGAAGCCGCGGATCTCGTCGAGGTGCCAGTGGCCCGTGGACAATTGCTCCACGACAAACTGCGCACCCGTGCAGGAGATGTCACAGGGTGTGTACAGCGAGGCGAATGGGTTGAAGTTGCAGGCGGTCTCAAGTCGACTGCACCCCGGGATGCACGTTCCCCATGGGGCACTGCGCACGGAGAATTGTCCGCTTGAACCCGAGCCAATGGCGGTCAATCCCGCAATGACCCCGGCGCTGTCGGCCGCGGTGTTCAGGGTGCCGTAGGCAAAGAGTGGTTCGGACAGACCGGTCGTGCCGTTGAGGCCACCGAGGCCCTTCAGGTGCTTGCCGGCCATGTGGTCCACGAATTGGCCCGTGTTGTTGGGCACGAGGACAGCGGCGAGGGCGTCGAGGGGCAGGTTGGCCGTCCCCTGCCAGGCACCCTGCTGGTTGAGGAGGGCACCATCGGCATAGAGGCCGTCGGTGGAGATGCCTTCGAACAGCGCAGTTTGCTGTGCGGGCAACAGGGATGAGGTCCACAGTGAAGCACCGTGTACCGTGACCTGCGCGGTGGAAGCGGCGCTACCGAAACGGATGGAGGCCGGATCGATGTGGTCGATGGGCGCCGAGTATTGGCCTTCCGCGGTGAAGTCGAAGGTGCGGGTGTTGTTCCACGGTTCGGCATCGCCGTTGTTGAGGTCCGTCGAGCGCAAGGTCAGAATGCCGCCCGTGGTGGCCGTCATCTCGAGTACGGCGTGGTACCATTGGCCGGGCTGCAGTCCGAACATGTTGTAGACGGTGCTGGGCAGGCTGTCGTGCCGCGCCAGGGTACCGGTGGTCGAGCCGGTTCCGGTCATCGCGAGCCGCGTGCCGGTGTAGCCAAGGCGCAGGGGGCCTGCATCGGGATAGGCTTCCGGAATGGCGGAGAGGACGAGCGTCTTGGTGGGGTCGTTGCGGTCCTCGATGGTCAGGAGGTTGGAGGTTCCCGCCGCGGCCTTGAACCAGAAGGCCAGGCTGAATCCGGAGGTGGCGAGGTGGTCCGCTCCGCCCGTGCCCAAGGCCAGTTCATAGGTGCTGCCTGGGGCGATGCCGATGGAGTAGCACTCCGCACAATCGGTCAGGACCGTGAAGGCATCGTCGGCGGTATTCACCGCACATCCGGGCGACAGCACGCTGAAGTCGTATTCACCATTGACGACCTCGCTCGGGAGGTATTGGATGCAATTGACGAATTCTTGGCCGCGGTCGTTGCGCACGGAGAAGTTGCCGCTGAAATCACTGGCATCCGCCTCGGATCCGGTGGACTTGTCGAGCACGCGAATCCGGTAATCGCCGGGGACGAGCTGTGTCGTCAGGACCGGCATGGAATAGGCATAGGTCGAGGCACCCGTGGAGTCCAGCCCTGCGGTGTGCAGGGCGGTCAATTCGCTGTCGAATCGGGCCACCTCCACTTCGCTTCCGCCGTCTATCCGATAGATCACGGGGAATTCATCGGGGGTTGGGGAAGCATCGGAGAACCAGCGCACGGAGATGAGGTCGCCCGTGGCGACCGCACCGTAATCGCAGGCCCCTTCGACGCTGAGCGGAAGGTCATATCCTGCTGGTGTCGCAGCGATCAGAGGGTCGGCACATCCGGCGTCCTCTGCGGCATAGGATTCCAGGCAGAATTGCGCACTGCCATTGATGAGCAGGGGATTGAAGTTGGCGCTGAAGGGGTCGGTACAGGCGGTATCCGGCGCCACGGCACCATTCCAGGTAAAGCTGTCCCATCCGGTTCTCAATTCCTCGTATTTCTCCGGGGTCATCTGCAGGAATTCCAGCGTCTGTTCCGAGCGGTCCACCTTTTCAGGTTGGTCGGGGTGAGTGGACAGCGTCACGCTGTATCCGATGCCATTGGTGGTGCCTTCTTCCAGGGTCAGGAGCACGTGGTGCCATTCGTCGAACTTGAACTCGATGTCGGTGAAATCCCGCCTGATGTTCTCCTGTCGCAGGTTGAGTCGATAGTGTCCGGGGGCCGCATCGGCCGTGTCGCCCCAGAGGGCGAAGGCCTCGATTACATTGCCTTCGGCATTGACCATGTTGGCGGCCATCAGCGGGTCTGGATTTGGACCGATGTCCGCGCTTTCCCACTTGATCCACTGGGAGAGGGTCATGATTTCTCCGTCCTGGGTCGTGTGGAGGTCGGGCCAGGTGATGCTCGAATTTTCGGTCAGATCACCGATGTTGAATGCGATGTAGTGGTCGTCCCCGAGCTTGATGGACTTGCGGGCGTCGTTCTGCCCTTGGGGTTGCAGCTCAACCCTCACGTCTCCTGAGGGGGTCACGCCGTCTTCGTAGAGGATGGTGCCTGACACCGAGCCGAAGGAGGAGCGGAACCCGATGTCGTTGGGGTAGGGTGGGAAGAACTCCACGACGACTTCATTGCCGTTGCCATCCCCGCAGGTCATGAGGGCGCCCACCTTGTATTCGTAAAGCAGTCCTGCAGCGAGGTCTTCGTCTTCATAGGTCAGTAGGTCCTCTGTGGAGAACACCTGGGTCCAGCCCACGCCGGTATCGACGTGCGTGGTGTAGAGCCTTCTGTAGATGCGGAATTGGTCTACGAGCTCCTCTTGGTCCGTGGAATTGCCCCATTGGAGCTTGACCTTGAACGGGTAATCGCCCTTGCTGACCTCGATTTCCTGTTGGAGTGCGCCGTCGACGGTCCAGGGGGTGTTGATGTCGCCTATGATGTGGACGCCCACCTCAGGACCGGCAAAGTAGGTGCCGCACATGTCCTGCTCCA
>DGOE01000097.1 GCA_002389295.1 Flavobacteriales bacterium UBA4474
GGATCCACTGCATGTGTTTGCTTTTGGCCACGCCTCAAGGTAGGCCCTTGGTCTTTTGTCCCCCCAGGACAAATTGACTTGGAACTTCTGAGCCAACAACCACTCCGAGCCGCCAAGAAATCCGCATCAATACCCCTTGTCTTAGATTCGCTGAAAATTTTCAAAATGAACCTGCGATCTATTCTCGTTCTCTCTTTTGGCAGCGCCCTGTTGGCTGGCTGCTCTGTGGATGGCTGCACCGATGCCAATGCGACCAACTTTGACCCTGCTGCCGACAATTTCGATGGCAGCTGCCAATACGAAGGTGAAGTCGTCTTTTGGTACGGCGAGGCCACTTCTAACGCTCTGATATCCATCTACTCGAACTCTTTGAGCTTTTATGTAGATGGGCAAATTGAAGGCAGTACAGCCACGTCTCAATACTGGACTGGCGCCCCCGAGTGTGGGCAAAACGGCTCCATTACCATTACCAAAGCCCTCGGCTCGAGCACAGCATTGGCCAGCACTTACGAAGTCATTGACGACTATGGAGACTTGTGGTGGAGCGGCATCATCAACTTTGAGGCCAACACCTGCAGCTCGATCGAGCTCGTCCCTTGAAGCACCCCTTCACGTCATGCAAAGCGGCTCCAACACTTGTTGGGGCCGTTTTTGTTCTTGGCAGCGCCTCCGGACCTGCCTTGTTCTTGTGCGATCAGCGCACGAGCATGATGGTGCCCACAAGACGCTGATAATCCTCACACAGACCGGTAGCTTCAATCATGTACACGAATAAATCATTGATGTGGGAAAGGCCCTCTCCACGCGGACTTCCATTCCACCATCTTTCAGGGTCATCGGTTTCGAAAAGGGTCTCTCCCCATCGGTTTAATATCTGGAGGCGGTAAGTCTCAATGCCTGAGCCCACTGGACGCCACCCATCGTTGAAGCCATCATTACCGGGCGTGAATGCATTGGGGGCAAAGAGTGTCAACCCTTCGTCTACAGTTATCAGCTCTGATGATTCGGTTACACATCCGTCGGCATTTGTTACTTCAATCTCAAGCAAGTATTCGCCAGGTTCAGTATACACGTGCGAACGTTTTCTGGAAGCCAACACTTCATCGCCTATGGTGATTTCCAGTTGTCCCTCTCCGAAATTGAATTTGCGCTGAATGACATTCTCCGCGCCGCTCTCTTCCGCTGTGACCAACATGTCGGGCAGACAACCAGATAAAGGGTATACCACGAGGGAAGGCTCGGGCAGCTCAGTGCTATGAACGGTCACTGACTCCAGATGAGAACAGCCATTGCCATCTATCGCTTCGACAGAATAATTACCGGCAACCAAATCATCCAAAGACTGGGTGAAGGCATTGACTTCTGTCCAGACGCCGATATCATTGGGCCACACTAAGCTGCAGGGAGGTGGTCCACAAGAGTACACTGCTTCAATTCCCCCATTGCCAGATTCGCAGCTATCGATGCGGGCCACCAACTGCAAACTCGGAGGAGGAGGTGCAACAAGGGAAGTGGAATCCATCACGGTGCAACCGTTGGCGTCTTCCAGTTCAACGGAATAGGATCCTGCAGACAAATTCTCTAGCGTCAAGATGCCTCCCTCATCATCGATCACCAACGCAGAATAGCCGCCGGCGCCACCGGCAGCGCTCAGGATCTGCAGCGCCCCATCCGAGGCATCCGTGCAGCTCACTCCGAAACCGTTGTATTGGCTTAAAGGTCCTACCTCCATGGACAATGGTGGAGGCTCATTCAACGTGACCACAGAAGTGTCGCTACAACCGAGGTAATCAAAAACAACGGCCTGCAGCCCCCCTGCAGGGAGACCGGCCACTTCGCCATCATCAGCGGTCAGGGTCGTGCCATTGATGGTCCACTCCCATATATAGTTGCCTTCGGAAGAACCTCCTGAAGCCTGACCCTCTGCTGCGCCGTCTTCCGAATTTGGACAGCTGACCTCAAAACCGTTGTAATCGTTGAGAACAACATCATCCAAGTAGACCTCGTGAACAAACAAGGGAATGGTGAAATACTGGTCTGCAGAATCACACGTGCTGCGGAGTGTCATGGTGTAGTCTCCGGGCGTATTGAAGACATAGCTAATGGTGTCGGCATTGCCCGGAAACACCAAACCTCCTGGCACTTCTGGACCTTCCAATTCCCACTCTTGGAAACAGATCAACCCCACTTCAGTTGTATTGAAGAACTCCACTGGATCTCCCACGCACACCTGATTTGTACTCCATTCAAATAATGGCTCGGTGTAACACATCTGACACTGGTAAACGTCAGAGGGCTCTATTTCATTGACATTATGCGAAACGCTGGCCGCTGTCACGCTTATACTCGATACCGTTCCTTCTTCTGCCGGGTTCACGTCTACTTCCTCCGAGGTGAGAACGACTTCAGCTGATTGACAATTCACTTGTCCGAGGGAATCCGTTCGGATAAAGAGCGGGTCCATGGAACTGTCCTCATTCCCAAATACTGCGGAACTCGTGTAAGCACTGATGGTGAAGCCATCCTGTTGGTCAAACCGAACGCCGATGCCTTTGTCCCTTTCACTTCCGCCATAGGTATGGGCCCAATCGAGTGCACCACCTTCGGTGATATGGAACATGAGCACATCCCGCTCTCCCATGTTCTCGTCGAGCATTTCAGGGTTGGAATCCACTGATTGGGGGAAACCAGAAGTGTTGCCCACTACAGCGATTCCCGAAGAAGTGCGGGTCAAGTCCCGACTTTGGTCCTGTCCATTTGATCCAAAAGACTTGGACCAAATGGGCTCGCCATCCGTCAGGTCGAGCTTCATGATCAGGATGTTCTCTCCCGACATACCGCCAAGGGTAGTTGGAGCCGTGACATATGCGACACCGGCCAAATCGTCTACCAGGGCATTGCACCCCCAAGTGGTGTGGTCGAAGTCACTGAAACCTCCTCCATATCGCTTCATCCAGATTGGTTGCCCCGCGCCGTCCACCCGCGCAACATCCACATCCCGCCCCACACCTGCCTGGTTCGCCACAAAAAGGAAATCACCGTTGTCGAGTTGTGAAAGGCTCAAAGGCATATCATGAAATCCAGGGTAGCGATTGGCCCATTCCACTAATCCCATCGCGTCCACCTTCAATAAAACCGGAACGCCCGATTGTCTGCCAATTGCTGCGTAGCCTCCATCCAAGGTGGGAATCGCATCGAATATCCAGTCCAACGGACTGTAAGAATGGTACCACTCTGCCTCTCCAGCCTCGTTTAATTTCAGCATCAAACCTGCTGACCCATGACCCCCGATGATGAATCCACCATCCGGCGTAGGCTCAATGGACTTCCCCCCCTCACTGCTGCCCGTTCCGAATAACCTAAACCAAATGCGATTGCCGCAGGCATCGACCTTGTAGACATAAATGTCGCACCCGCCAGCACTGCCATTGCCCTCATGTTGCCCCGTAGCGATGAACCCCCCATCATCCGTCGTGGTTAAGGCCAAGCCCCCCTGCATTCCTCCGTAGTTGTAACGCCGCATGAATGTGCGGTCAATATCCTCTTGGGCCCATAGCGGCTGCATCATGAGCGTTAGCAGAATACCGAATAAGGTACGCTGCAAGGTCATGGCTCTTGGATTGGGAGGGTGGCTGTCGTGTCGAAGCGGGTGTAGGCGATCTGCTTCTCCTGGTACCCGATCAACACCAGTCTTTCCGTGAATTCATCCTCGGCACGAAGTGAATCGAGCGGCAGCGCAAAAGACACCAAACTTGCATTTGGGTCATGGTGCACCCATGCACATCCCCTGTCTTCCAAATAACCAAGAAACATAGGTGTCAAAAAAGGACACATGAACCCGTGGGCCTCCAAGGTCACTTCTACATGAACAAATTCAGAGGCCTGATTTTGTGCTGATAATTCAGCACACGACAGCAAAACGAGCAGTAAGACGAGCAGCTTCAAGACAAGTGATAATCATCAAAGATATAGCAATGGCCAAAACTTCAGACCATTGGCTACCAATAAACTATTGCCCAATTCACAGGCGTCGCTGAGGGCGCAACGGCCATCGGCAACCTCGCCATCAGCGCGCTCTTTGCTGTGATGTTTTATCTGAAGAGCCGCGATTGAAAAGCGGCCCAATGCACTTTCGGAAAGGGGCGGCTTCGGCCACCCCTTTTTCGTGCACGTAAGCTGGAGAACGGCCTTACTTCACCACGCGGAACACGCGGTTCGCTGTGTGCAGCAGGTAAACACCCGCTGGTAAATCACCGAGTCCTTCCAACGTCATATTGTCCTGAAGGACACCCGCTTGAATCACTCGTCCTTCCAGATTGACCAGGCGGAAGGTCATGGCCTCTCCTTTCCCTCCATGCAAGTGCAGGGCATCTTGAAATGGATTGGGAGACACGGACAATCTGGACGGGAGCTCCTCTCCCGCCACGTTGCTTACCGCGGCGCAACCGCCTTGGAAGAACTCCCAAAGGATGCGACTGGGAGAGACACCGTCCATTTCCTGGCTGAACCACACATGGTCTCCCGGTGCCCCGAACTCCTGCTCTACAGTATACAGCGAAAGGCAGGTGCCACCATTGCCCCCCGAGTATGCATCGTGTACCACGTTGCCCGCATTGAGTTCAGTGGTCACCTGGCTGGAGGCCGGGATGCCGTTGTGGTCGAGCCAAAGGTCCACGACCTCTGCTACCGAAGCATACCATTCATTGCCATCATAGGGCAGCACCCAGTCTCCTACCCCGTGAAAAATGATCACGGGAACGGGATGGGCCGGATCGCAATCCCCGGCTTCATCCAGCATGGCCCCCGACATCACGCCAATGGCCGCCACCATGTCACCCCGGGTGCATCCCACACTGTAGGCCATCATGCCTCCGTTGCTGTAGCCCGCCAGATACACCTCATCAGCGGCCACGTTGTGGTCGGCGGCTATGTCTCCGATCAGCGCTTGGGTAAAGTAGACGTCATTGTCATAGAGGTGCTCTGCCCCATTGTCTCCGGGCTCCCAATAGGTGGCGTCCTTGGAAGGTCGATACGCCGCCTGGGGATAGGCTACGATGAAGCCTTCTTCGTCGGCCAGAATGTTGAAACCGATATAGTCTCCCACGGCATCGGCCCAATCCGCAGCGCAATCCCCAAATCCATGATAGACGATGACCAAGGGATGCGGCACCGCGGCATCGTAACCTGAAGGCACATGTAGGATGTACTCTCGGGTGATGGTTTCACCCAGACCATCCGTCGTCGGATAGGTTTCAGAGAAAGAGCGATACCCCGGATGCGCGCAGTTCATGGTGCAGATGGTATCCGGCGTGGCTTGACCCATCCCACTGAATGTGAGCAGACAAGCGGTTACTACCAGTAAGTACTTCATGTGCGCAATGTAGGATTCAGCCTACAATTGTGCTTGGCTTAATTCACAGGCAACGGCTTAGGTTGATCCAATTAACACCCTGAGTACGCAAAGCCTTGACCGGGTCAGAGGACCTCATCGATCAGGTGCTGGGCGGCCATCCATCCGGTTTGGGCTGCGCCTTCCATGTAGCCCCAGTAATCGCCACTGAAGGACTCTCCGATGAAGGCGAGGTTGTCCAGGAAAGGGACCTGCCGCTCGTCTTCTTCGCCGTCAAAGAAGAAGAGGGATTCCACAGCGGTGTACTGGCCCGGTTTGAGACAGGTGTAGCTCCCGGTGTAGCCTTCTTCCTGGGCCCAGTTGATGCCCCACTGGATGCCGTTTCGGGTGCCATCCGTACCCAACTGCAAGGGTGCCAGCTGGTTCATGTAGGAAGTGACCAGCCCGCCAATGAGGAAGGACAAGGAGCCCTGCCCCTCCTTCTTGGGGTTGCTGTCCCAACAAGCCTGCATGGGGCCGTCGGACAGCGCGTCTCCGTTGGAGCACACATCACGCCAGGGGGTCGAATCGAAACCGGCGATCACCTTTGAATGGGTACCCAGGACGGAATTGGAGATGTAGTTCGTGAGGGGATCCGGCAGGCCGAACGTGAATTCAACATCGGCGCAGGGTCTTGAGGGCTGTGCGCCGGGGCATGGCGCCCTTGGACCAGACCGATTGCGCCAGCCCATCGGCCAACCGGACGCCTTGTTCCACAGCGTTTGTCCGTCCCGTCAGCTGGGCCGCGCGGGCGAATGCACGGTGGAACCACCGCATGTTCTTGCTCTTGGCCATGCAACAAGGTAACCCGTCACTTGCGCTTGCGGCGGTTGTAGATCACCAGCACGGGCAGCAGAATGGCCATGACGGCGAAAATCATCATCGAATTCATGGAGACAAGTTCGCCCTGAACCGCCTCTCATCCCGCTGTTGTTCTTCGTATTTTACTGAACAGATGAAGCGCAAAACAACTTCGAGCCCCATTCGACTGGCCACTCTTCTTCTGATGTTGGGCCCCATTGCGGTTTGCGCTCAGCTCACCGATGACCAGTTGATGGACAGCCTTCAGGTGGATGCCTTGAAGTACTTCTGGGACTACGCGCATCCCGCTTCTAAGCTGTCCAGGGAGCGGATCCATGTCAATGACCTGGCTTTCGACGAAAACACCATCGCCATCGGCGGTTCCGGCTTTGGCTTCATGAATGTGATCGTGGGCATGGAAAATGGCTACATCCCCGCATCGGAAGGGGTGTCCCACCTGAATACAGCCTTGGACTTCCTGTGGAATGCGGACCGTTTTCACGGCGCTTGGCCGCATTGGATCAACGGGAATACGGGAGCCGTCATTCCGTTCAGCCCCTTGGACGATGGCGGGGACCTGGTCGAAACGGCCTTGATGTGCCAAGCCCTCATCTGCGTGAGGGAATACTTCAAGGACGGCAACGCCCTGGAACAAATCGTGGCGCAAAAAGCCGACGTGCTGTGGAAAGGCGTTGAATGGGATTGGTACACCCAAGGTGAGAACGTGCTGTATTGGCACTGGTCTCCCGATCACCAATGGCAGATGAATTTCCAGATCAGGGGATACAACGAAGCCCTCATCACCTATTTGCTCGCTGCCGCCTCGCCCACTTACCCCATCTCGGGCGCCGCATACCACGAAGGATGGGCCAGGGACGGAGACATTGTGTCTTCCGCCACCTCCTATGGCCTCCCTGTCATCTTGAGCCACAATGGTGCGCCCGGAACGGTGGGCCCCTTGTTTTGGGCGCATTACTCGTACCTCGGCCTTGACCCGCACGGCCTGTCCGACAGCTATGCCAGCTACTGGGATGTGGTCACCCACCACACGGACATCGTCTTTGCGCATTGCGTCCAGAACCCAAACGGATTCGATGGATACGGCGACAATTGCTGGGGGTTGACCGCGAGCTACACCCGCAACCCCGATGGCAGCACCGGATACGCCGCCCACCAACCGAACAACGACAACGGCGTCATCACGCCCACTGCCGCGCTGTCATCCATGCCCTACGCCCCCGGCCCCTCGATGGACTTCCTGCGTTACCTCTATGAGGACGCCGACGGGCAGTACCTCGGTGCCGACGCCCAATACGTCGGTTCGCTTGGCCCGTTTGACGCTTTCTCACCCCACTACGATTGGACGACGCCCCGCTACCTCGCCATTGACCAGGGGACCATCGGACCGATGCTCGAAAACCACAAAACCCAATTGTTCTGGAACCTGTTCATGGGCGCCCCGGAGATCAAGCAGGGCCTGCTGAACCTGGGCTTCACCTCTTCGGAACACGACCTGAACGCCAGCTGCAACGCCGATTGCCCCGGCCCTGACTACTGCGGCCCCGGCACCCATTGGGACCCATTGACCGCCGTCTGCGTGGTCACCCACCCCGCCGACATCAACTTGGATTCGTGCGTGAACGTGGGCGACGTACTCGCCATCCTCTCCGTGTTCGGACAGTGCTTCGATTGAGCCTTCCGTGCGCGTTGCGTTAAGGATGGACCTGCCGAAAAGCGTTGCCCGCAAGAGGGGGGTAACGAAAAACGACCCCCGTGAGGAGGTCGTTTCGATGTCGGGATAGCAGGACTCGAACCTGCGGTCTCCTGCTCCCAAAGCAGGCGCCTTACCAACTGGGCCATATCCCGAGCGGGCGCGAAGATACGGCAATGGTTGGGATGTCGCGCACTGGGATGTGTGGATTCCGTGCTTCAGCGGTTGTGACCGCTGGCCATCAGCCGGTCTG
>DGOE01000096.1 GCA_002389295.1 Flavobacteriales bacterium UBA4474
GGTGTGCACGGCTCAGGCAGCAGCGACGGTTCAGGTCCACGAAAACCCCGCGCCGAGCTGGGACGTTGTGCCGGGATGGTGCGCCGGAACCGAGGCGGCATTTACAGCAACGGCAGGTGTTACCGGTGCGGCTTTGCAGTGGTCGCTCATCGGTAGCCAAGGCAGCACGCCCTATGCGGGCAGCGCCGCCGACCTCGGGTTGCTGCCGGCGGGGACGTACACGCTGCTGCTGGTGGCGGAGACCACAGCGGGCTGCGTGGACTCTTTGGAAAGCACGGTCAAGGTCCACACCAACCCCAATGCCGATTTCACCTTGACACCGGCCTGTGCCGGCTCCCCCATTCCCGTTTCTTGGCCCGCTGAGGGAGACAGCTTGGAGGGGCAGTGGTCCTGGGGTTCGGTCGCGCTCAATGGCGTCACGGAGGTCTTGCCCGCAGCGGTATCTGCGCTGCCAGGGGTGCAATGGATACAGCTCAGCGCGACCGAGAGCCACCCCACCGGGGCGAGCTGCACAGCCAGCGCGCTGCAATCGGTCGAAGTCTTTCCTGAACCCGTAGCGGCTGTGGATGGCAACACCCTGTGGTGCGCAGACGAAGTGGCGGTGGTGCACGCTGCGGCGCCCGACACCGGCGCTGTGACTTGCGCGTGGTCCTCTGCTGTCCTCGGAAATGGGGCAGGTCCTCAATGGCCGCTGCCTGAGGGTGCGCTGGGCAACATCCCGGCGTCCTTGGTCGTCACTTCGGATGGCGGATGCAGCGATACGCTCCATTTCAACGTGCGCATCGATCCGCTTCCCGAAGTCACCCTGTCCGACACGCTCCTGATGGGCTGTGCACCTTTCGAAGCTGCACTCCAAGCCCAGGCCACCGGCTACGAGGGGGTGGTGATGTCCACAGTCTGGACCTGGCCCGGAGGGGAGACGCAATCGGCCACTTGGTCCGGTGAATGGGGGGCGGGGGCGGTTCCGGTGAACTGCACGGTCACGGCAGGCGATGCGGACCTGGCTTGTTCGGCATCGGCGCAGGCCACCGTCGTCGGGTTGGAGGTGCCAGAAGCTGCATTCTCCATGTTCCCAGAGCAGCCGACTGTGCAACAAAACGAGGTGACGTTCACCTTTGAAGGTGGGGGCCCATCAGCGGCCTTTAGCTGGACCGTGGACGGCGAGGAGCGGAGTGCGCAACCGGACTGGCAATGCGCATTTGCACCCTATTTCGGGGACGTATACGAGGTGTGCCTGCAGGTGGCCTCACCCTTTGGTTGCGTGGATGAGGCATGCCGCGCAGTGGAAGTTGTTGGCGAGGTGCAGGTCTACGTCCCTTCTGGGTTTACCCCGGACAATGACGGCATCAACGATGCGTTCCTGCCCTCGGTCGCGCCGTTGGAACAGGTCGAGGACTACCGCCTTGAGGTCTTCAACCGATGGGGCGAATGCGTCTTTGTGACCACCGATCCCGAACAAGGGTGGATGGGAGGATATACCTCCGGCACTCATTTTGCAGGCAACGAAGTGTACAATTGGGTCATCACCATCGACACCCAATTGTCCCCGCCCCGCCGCATGGTGGGCCAGGTGACGGCCATCAGGTAAGCCTCAGCGGACCATGCCGTATTTGCCGGACCGAAACTCTGCAAAGGCCGTGGCGATTTCCTCTTCGGTATTCATCACAAACGGACCGTGTGCCACCACGGGTTCTGCAATGGGTGCACCATGGCAGAGCAGCAGGGTGGTGTCGGTTTCGGCCTGCAGTGCAAGCGTTCCACCGGCGCGGTCAAAGACCGGGGTCATAAATGGCTGCAGCGTGGCATCGCCGCAGCGCACCTCACCCGAAACGACATAGAGCAGCACAGTTCGGCCCGAGGGCACTTCACAGTCAAATGCAGTCCCAGCCGAGAGCTTGATCCGCGAGGTGAAAAGGCCCGTCAGCGATTCGACCGGCCCAACGGCCCGGCGCCCATCCCGCTCGATTGCGCCGCTGATGACCTCCCATTGCCAGCCTGTGCCGCCGAGTCGAGCGAGGCTGTCCGGCTCCACCGAATGGTAGGCCGGAGGCACCCCCTTGAGGGCAGCCGGTAAGTTCATCCACAGCTGCAGCAGGTGGCAGGGACCGCCATCGCGCAGGAACTCCTCGGGGGACACCTCGGCGTGGACAATGCCGCTGCCGGCCGTCATCCACTGCGCACCGCCCGGGCCACTCACGTGCGCACCGCCAGTGGAATCGCGGTGCGCAAGCAGTCCTTCCTCAATGAAGGTCAGCGTCTCGAAACCCTTGTGGGGGTGCGGTCCAAAAGGCAGACCGGCATTTCCCGGAGGGTACGTCTGCGGCCCGTGGTGGTTCAAAAACAAAAAAGGGTTGAGGTCGGGGAGGGCGCCGGTGGGAAACGCCCGTTGCGTAGAAAGGCCACCCACGGGCTCATTGTGGGCCGGGACCAGACGAAGGAGGGTGGGGGTGTCCATGCTGATGTGGGAAATGGATGTGCAAAATGAGGTGAAACGATGGCCCGAATCGTGAACAATGATGAAGAAACGCAGTTCCTTTGTCGACGCATGATCGCCCTCCGTCATACCGCCATGTTGTTGTTCGGCTTTTTGCTGGCATGCTGCACCGCGTTGGAATTCGCCGGGGTGGTCGATGCTGTGAACGGCGAAGGGGTTTTGTTGGTCTTTGACATGGATTCAGAAGAGTCCGAGGAAGGGCAGGAGGAGGAGCGAGAAGGACCTGAAGAAAAGAAGGACAAGACGGCCGAATACGAGGCCTTCCTCAATGCCGACCGGGCGCGCGTGGCTGCAGCAGCCCTTTTGCTGCATCAGGTGCCACCCCCAGGATGCTGGTCTGCCTTGGTGGCGGCCAAAATTTGGGAACCTCCGGAATTGGGCTGACGCCGGGGCCCAGCCCCCCCGTCCGCGGCAGGAAAGCCCTGCCGCCAGTCCCCCTTTTCCATTCTCCCCATGTTCAAGCACCTCAATAAGGACCTTCCCGCGTCCATCGTTGTTTTTCTCGTCGCCCTTCCCCTCTGCCTCGGCATCGCCTTGGCTTCGGGCGCACCTCCACTCGCCGGCCTGATTGCCGGTATCCTTGGCGGCCTCGTCGTCGCGCCCATCTCCGGCAGTGCCGTAGGTGTCTCTGGTCCCGCCGCGGGCCTCGCCGTCATTGTCCTCAACGGCATCAACACCCTGCCCAGCTATGAGACCTTTCTGCTCGCCGTGGTCATCGGTGGCGTGGTCCAGCTCGTCCTCGGTGCCCTCAAAGCCGGCATCATCGGGCTTTATTTCCCTTCCAGTGTGATCCAAGGCATGCTGTCGGCCATCGGCATCATCATCTTCCTCAAGCAGGTGCCCCACGCCTTTGGCTACGACGCCGACCCGGAGGGCGACCTCTCCTTCAGTCAATCCGACGGTCAGAACACCTTCAGTGAATTGGGGATCATGATGGACAACATCACGCCCACGGCCCTCGTGATCTCGGTCATCGGTTTGGTTCTTCTCATTCTGTGGGAGCAGCCCTTCATGAAGAAGCTCACGCTGACGACCATCCTGCCCGGCTCTTTGGCGGCAGTGCTCGCAGGCGTCGGGATCCACCTCGCCACCTTGGGCAGCGGCTTGACCGAGGAGCAGTTGGTTCAGCTCCCCGTCATTGGCCAGGGCGCATACCCCACCTTGGGCAGCATCTTTCGCTTCCCGGACTTCTCTGCCATCGGCAGCGCAGCGGTTTGGACCCTGGGCATCACCATCGCCATTGTGGCGAGCCTCGAGACGCTGCTCTGCGTGGAGGCCACCGACAAGCTCGACCCCCACAAGCGCATCACGCCCACCAACCGCGAACTCATCGCCCAGGGCGTCGGCAACACGCTCAGCGGCCTCATCGGCGGCCTCCCCATTACGCAGGTCATTGTGCGCTCTTCGGCCAACATCCAGACGGGCAACGAGACCAAGATGAGCGCCATCCTGCATGGCGTTTGGTTGGCCATTCTCTTCCTGCTGGTCCCCGAGGTCCTCAACCTCATTCCGCTTTCCAGCCTGGCCGCTGTGCTCATCGTTGTGGGCTACAAGCTTGCCAAGCCGGCCACCTTCATGAAGATCTACCGGCGGGGTGGCCGTCAGTTTGTTCCCTTTGTGGTCACGGTGCTCGCCATCGTCTTTACCGACCTTCTTGTCGGCATCGGCATCGGTCTCGCCGTCAGTATCGTCAGCATCCTGCTCGACCACTACCAGCGCCCCTTCGTCGGCTTCCGCTATGAGGAAGGCAAAGGCGGCCAGCCCGGCACGTGGCACCTCCAGCTCAGCGAGGACGTGACGTTCCTGCACAAGGCCGGCCTGCGCAATGCGCTCTCCAAGGTCGCACCCGGTGGCCATGTCGTCCTCGACGCCTCCAAGACCCTCCGCATGGATGTGGACGTACGCGACATCATCGAAGACTTCCAATCCCGCGCCAAAGAGGACGACATTTCGCTCGAAATCAAGTCACCTGACGATGCCGAAGTGACCTGGATCCTCTCTGACTTCAAAAAGCAGACCGGCTGATGGCCAGCGGTC
>DGOE01000021.1:0-1984 GCA_002389295.1 Flavobacteriales bacterium UBA4474
GATGCTGAGGGGGTTTTCCGAAATCATTTCGCGGCGCGTAGTCTCAACATCGCCTCCCGCGGTGGCCACGTCCATGATTTGTTGCGCAGTAGCCGCGTCAGAACAACGGTAAATTCTGCTGCTCAGGCGGGTCTTCCAGTGATAGTTGTCTTGGTTTTCATCCCAGAAGGCCTGCAGTCCAATGCTGTCCTTCACGGCCCGGCTCCACACCTTGCGGTCGGTCAATTCAAACAGCAGGATGCCGTCGTGGTACTCCTCCATCAACAGGCGGAAGTCGTCGTGTTTGGCTTCCAGGCGCGCGTCTTCATAGGCGATGACCCGCTCCTCACCAAAGGAGTCCAGCGCTTCCTGCAGCACTTGCTCGGCTGTGCGGTCGGTCACATCGATGCGCTCCCTCTTGGCGTTGACGAAGGCCACGAAATCCGACACGCGGGTTTTGTCCTCGCCCACGCTGAGAATGGTCTTTTTGCCGAGGCCCTTTTTGACGACCACCTCATTTAAGGTGCTGTCGACAACGGTAGCGGCGGCAAGTTGGCCGAAGCGCTTCTCGTCGATGTTGAACCCGTATTCGGCCTTGCGCTTTTCGATAAAGCTCTCGCGCACCTGTTCGGAGCGGCTGTCGCGTTGGAGGCGCTTTTCGAGGTCGCGTTTGGCTTCGTCAAAGGTGGGTGGCGCTTTGTATTCGAGGCGCTTGATGATGTGCCATCCGTATTGGGTTTGCACGGGCTCGGACACGCTGCCATCGGCTTTCAAGCCAAAGGCGGCTTCCTCAAACGATTCGACCATGCGCCCGGTACCAAACCAAGGGAGCTCGCCTCCTTTGGTGCGCGAGCTCTGGTCGGCACTGTGTTGGCGGGCCAGTTCGGAGAAATCCGCACCGCTGGCAATTTCTGCTGCGAGGGCGTCAATTTTGGTTTTGGCTTCCTCGGGACCACCTTTTTCGGCGTCCGGTCGGATCATGATGTGGGCGCACCGCAATTCGCCCCGCGCTGACCGCCTACCGGTCACCTTGATGATGTGGTAGCCGAACCGCGTGCGGATGGGGCCCAGCACATCGCCTTCGTTGGCTTTGAAGCAGGCGTCCTCGAAGGGGTACACCATCATAAAGGCGCTGAACCAGCCGAGGTCGCCTCCGTTGTCCTTGACGCTGGGGTCATCGCTGCCGCCCCGTGAACGGGCGATGCTGGCAAAATCCTCTCCACTGGTGATCCGCTCCTTCATCGCTTCGGCCTTTCCCCAGGCTGCAGCCGTATCGGCTGGCGTGGCTTCTTTGCCCAGCTTGATCAGCAAATGGGACGCCCGCACTTCTTCAAGTGTGCGGTCGTAGGCTTGGGCGACAAGGGCGTCGAGGAGCTGGTTGTCCACCAAATAAGGGCGGGCGAGCTGCTTGCGGTAGCCGGCGAGTTCGTTGATAAAGGAGGTTACCGTGTCCATGCCCAGGTCTTCGGCAGCCTTGACCTTCATCTTGAAATCGATGAACAATTCCATGTACTCGTCGAGGCTTTCGGCCGTGATGACGCTGTCGCGGTTGTTCTTCTTGAAGATGTGGGCGAAGTCTTCTGCAGAGACCGTTTCACCGGCAAAGTTCAAGACATTTTGGGCGGGTACCGCAATTGTGGCGGACCACAGGAGTGCGGCCGTGGCCAGCATCAGATGGCGGAATTCGGGGAAAAAGCGGTGGCTCATCGTTGCGAATTGGACGCCGAATTTAGCGCCTTCCGCCGTGCCAATCAGGGTAAGGGGGCCCTTGTCTTTCCTCCTTTATCGTTTGTTGTCCACCCTCGGGCCCCGAAACCGCTTCTTGTGGAAGGTTTGGGCAGGGGCAGCAAAGAGGGATCGGGCCACTTTCAATCCGATGGTAAAGTACATGTCGCGGGTGGCAGCATTGCCCCTGGTGGGTTGCCTGGCTTCTTCCAGCCCCTGTTGGTATTGGAAAGTGGAAATGGCAGGCGCTTCAGCGCAAGGGGGCTGGTCGTTGGGGTTG
>DGOE01000021.1:2055-2934 GCA_002389295.1 Flavobacteriales bacterium UBA4474
CAGGGCCAATCCCAGCGGGGTCATCTCCCAGGGGTTGGCGTATTGGTTGTGGATGTCGTCGAGCCTGTCGGTCCAAGTCCAGCGCCAGATGCCGCTCAAGGTCACGTGCCATGGTTTTCCTGAGCCGTTGTCGAATGAGGCCGTGTAGGTGAGGCCTAAGGGCAAGGTGGCCACCCAATTCGCGTAGGCATCGCCTTCAGTCCTGACGGTGCGCAAGTCGTGCCATTCTCCTGGCGTGGTGTAGCCCATCTCGATGAGCTTGTCGTAGCAGAGGTTGTCCCGGTCTACCTGTGCCCGCGGCGCATGGTGCAAGAGGGCAATACCGGCGATGGCGCGCATGCTGTGGCGCATGCTGAAGTTTCCAAGTTGGCCACCCAGCCTGAACAGGGGATAGTCCACCGTCGCTGCGATTTCTGTCATCTCATTTTTGAAATGCAGGTTGCGTGTAAAGCTGACCACTTTATTTGACATGCTGTCTGCGCCTTGGATGCGGATGCGCCTCACGTCGAGGTTGAACCCCATGCGCTTGCCACTTTGAGCGGCCCGTATGGCGGCCCCACCACCTATTTGTACCAAGTTCCATTGGGTGTCGCTGAAGACACCGTAAGCGCCTTTGTGGCCGATGTCACCGCAGTAGGCCGACACATGGGCTGAACTGCCCACCTCCAGTTGCCAATCGCTGGGCCACTGCAATTGGGCAGCGGCGGGCTGGATCAACAGGGAAGACAAAGCGACACAAAAAATGCCGGTTGTGAAAAGGCGTGACAAACACATGGTCTGCCACAAAAATACGACGAATTAATTAAAAACCTCGACGAAATTAGAATTTCATTCGAGTAGCCTTTCTGAAAAGGCCGCCACCTTTCTTGTTTCCGTAGG
>DGOE01000115.1 GCA_002389295.1 Flavobacteriales bacterium UBA4474
CTGACGATGCACACCTTTCCCCGGAGCGCACTCAGCTTGTTCATGACCTCGGCCCGCATCGCCACATTGGCGTTGTCCGTGCCTTCCTCCTGGTATGGAATCCGCGCACTGCGGGGGTAAAACAAGACCTGGTGGCCATGTTCACCGAGCAGATTCTCCAGGTCGTTCATGAAATACGCTGCCCGTTCCTTGTCCTCCAGCAGAAACAAATGATCGCCTCCACGGCGGCGCACCATCTGGGCTGCCAAAAAGGGCCGGGCCGAGCCCACAAGCCCACGTGCCTCCACCTTGCCCCCGCGGTTTTCCAGCGCTTCGGCCACCCCATGGGTCCGGGCGTCATGGTCATAAAATCCAAGGAGGTCCTGCAGGGTCATGGGTCGCGGCGCGAAGATAGTTGCCCCCCATCGCCACCCCGTCCGAGGGGAACAAGCCGTTGACCACATCCATCCGTTGGAACCACGAACGGCTTTTCGACCTTTGCCACATGGGCAATTGGCCGATACACACCTTCACACAGTGGGCAGACTTTCAAGAGGGGCAGGTTTTGCTGATTGACAAACCCTTGGAATGGACCTCTTTCGACGTGGTCAACAAGGTGCGCCACCTCATCCGGCGCGGTGGTGGATTCAAAAAAATCAAGGTGGGACATGCCGGCACATTGGACCCACTGGCCACGGGTGTCCTGGTCCTGTGCACAGGGCGCATGACCAAACGCATCGCGGAGCTCAGTGCCGAAGACAAGGCCTATCAGGGCCACATGACCTTTGGTTCCACCACTGAGAGCCTCGACCTGGAGTCCACCCCCATCCCCGGAGGCAGCACAGAAGCCCTGGACCTGGCCAACCTCCGAGAAGCCGCCGTAGAATTCACGGGTGCCATCGAACAGTTGCCGCCCATTTTCAGCGCAAAAAAAGTCGGTGGGCGCAGGGCCTATCGCGCGGCGCGCAAAGGAGAAGACATCGCACTTTCGCCGGTTTCCGTCAACGTCCACCGTTTCGATGTCACCGATTGGTCAGACCCCATCATGTCCTTTGACGTCCTGTGCTCCAAGGGCACCTACATCCGGGCGCTCGCTCGGGACATGGGTAAATCCACAGGGGCTGGAGCCCACCTGTCTTCCCTCTGCCGCACAGCCAGTGGGGATTTCCCGCTGTCTGAATGCTGGAGCCTCGACACTTTTGAAGCCCGGTTGAACGCCCTTCCGGCACCCGTTCAAGCCCAAGCAAAAGACAATCGCGCATCCAATGCGGAAGATGCTTGAACGCCGTCGGGGCTTTGCCTAACTTCGCCCGCCCTTGAAAACCCTACCGACATGAGCGTAGAGCGGATGAAACTCAGCCAATTCAAGTTCGACGTCCCCCAGGATCTCGTCGCACAATACCCGCTCGACAACCGGGATGAGAGCCGCATGATGGTGGTTCACCGGGAGACTGGAGAAATTGAGCACAAGCATTTCCGTGACCTGATTGACTACTTCGACGAAGGCGATGTCATGGTCATGAACGACACCCGGGTCTTCCCTGCCCGGATGTACGGAAACAAGGAAAAGACCGGTGCTGTCATCGAAGTCTTCCTTCTCCGTGAGCTCAACCGGGAGTCCCTCCTGTGGGATGTCCTGGTGGATCCCGCCCGGAAAATCCGCATTGGAAACAAGCTCTACTTCGGAGAAGAAGACGAGCTGGTGGCTGAGGTCATCGACAACACGACGAGCCGCGGGCGCACCCTGCGCTTCCTCTTTGATGGAAGCCACGAGGAGTTTCGGGCCAAGATTTTCTCGCTCGGAGAAACCCCCCTGCCCAAGTACATCGACCGGCCGGTAGAGCCTGAAGACGCAGAGCGTTTCCAGACCATTTACGCCAAAAGCGAAGGTGCCGTGGCGGTGCCCACTGCGGGCCTGCACATGAGCAAGCAGTTGATGAAGCGGTTCGAGATCAAAGGCATCGATACCGCCTTCTTGACCCTGCACATCGGCCTCGGCACATTCCGCGAAGTCGAGGTGGAAGACCTCACCAAGCACAAGGTTGACTCTGAGCAGCTCATCATTCCCCAAGATTGCGTGGATGTGGTGAACCGCAGCATTGAGCGCAAGGGCAAGGTGGTGGCCGTGGGCACATCCGTGGTCCGCGCCATGGAGTCCACACACAGCACCTATCGCCAGCTCAAGACGTACGACGGATGGACCTCACGTTTCATCTTTCCCCCGTACAAGTTCAAGTTGGCGGATGCACTCATCACGAATTTCCACACCCCACAATCCACCCTGCTCATGCTCACCGCAGCGTTTGGCGGGTATGACCTGGTGATGGAGGCCTACCAAACGGCCATGAAGGAGAAGTACCGCATGCACGCCTATGGCGACGCCTTATTGGTCATCTGATTTATGACCCGGCCTGCGCAGCATGCAAATAGCGCACAACGAAAAAGCCGCCCCCAACAGGAGCGGCTTTTTTCGTTTGATGCGGAAAAGCAGGATCAGCTTACGCGCTTGATCGAGCAACCGATGGCTTTTGTGATGGCAGGCTTGACCTTCTTGCCTTCCACCATTTTGGTGATGGCGTCCTGGAGGTAGGTCTCCTTGACCTCATCGGCCGCGTTGACGTTGTCATCGATGGAGCCGCGGTATACGAGGCGGAACTCAGCATCGAACAAATACACGTGCGGCGTAGTCCGGGCACCGAAAGCATCGGCCAATTTGTGTCCATAATCCGCCACGTAAGGCATGATGTAACCGGCCTCTCGGGCGTGTGCCTTCATGGCTTCGAGGCTGTCATCGCCCTTGCGCTTGGCTTCGTTGGAGTTGACCAGCACTGCGCCAATGCCGTTTTCGCGGGCAAAAGCAGCGGCGGTATTGTAGCGGCCTTCCCAACCATCGCTCTTGCCTTCACGGCCCACAACAAAGGGGCAAGTGTTGCAGCTGAAGATGACCAACGTGCCGTTCTCACCAGCGAGGTCAACCAGGCTCCATTCCTGACCATCGATGTTGGTCATTTTCAGATCGGACGAGGGGGCCTTGTCGCCGGGGTTGATCTCATTGATTTCAGTCGACTGGGCCGACGTCGTCATCAAAATGCCGCAAGCAATGGCGGCGAGGGATAGGTTGCGAAGCATGTTCTGTTGTTTGTGATGTAGCAAGTTAACCGGCAGCGGCTTGGAAAGTTGCCAAAAATGCTTGCACTCAGAGCGGGAGGTTGCCGTGTTTGCGGCGCGGGCGGCGCACAGTCTTGTTCTCGAGCATGGCAAATCCCTTGAGCAAACGCGCCCGAGTCTTGGCCGGTTCGATCACCTCGTCCACATAGCCACGCGCCGCAGCGCGGAAGGGGTGCGCAAACAAATCGGCATACTCTCCTTCCTTCTCCGCCAGCTTTGCCGCCGGGTCATCGGCAGCGGCGATCTCCTTGCGGAAAATGATCTCGGCAGCGCCCTTGGCCCCCATCACGGCAATCTCCGAAGTGGGCCAGGCAAAGTTGAGGTCCGCCCCGATGTGCTTGGAGTTCATCACATCGTAAGCACCGCCATAGGCCTTGCGCGTAATGACCGTAATGCGTGGCACGGTGGCTTCGCTGAATGCATAAAGGAGTTTCGCGCCATTGGTGATGATGCCGTTCCACTCCTGGTCTGTGCCGGGAAGGAAACCGGGCACATCCTCCAACACCAGCAACGGGACATTGAAGGCGTCACACGTGCGCACGAAGCGGGCCGCTTTGGTGGACGCTCCGATATCAAGCACCCCGGCCAGCACCGCAGGCTGGTTGGCCACCACGCCTATTGAACGCCCGCCCAAACGGGCAAAACCCACCACGATATTGGCTGCGTAATCCGGCTGGATCTCCAAAAACTCACCTCCGTCCACCAGTTCTTGGACCACATCCCGCATGTCATACGGCTGCTGGGCACTCTCCGGGATGATGGTGTTCAACGCCGGGCGCCGCTCGTCTCCTCCTACATAAGGCCGCATGGCGGGAGTCTCCTCACAGTTTTGCGGGAGGTAATCCAACAACTCCTTGAGCCTGTCGATGGCTGCCACCTCATTGGGCGCCGTCAAATGGGCCACACCACTCTTGCTCGCGTGGGTCTTGGCACCGCCCAATTCCTCAGCGGTCACCTCCTCATGGGTCACCGTCTTGACCACATTTGGCCCGGTCACAAACATGTAGCTCGTGCCCTCAGTCATCAAAATGAAGTCGGTCAAGGCTGGACTGTATACCGCCCCTCCGGCACAAGGGCCGAGTATCGCGCTCAGCTGAGGCACCACCCCGCTGGCCTGCACATTGCGGTGGAAGATGTCGGCATAGCCACCCAAAGAGACCACACCCTCCTGGATGCGGGCGCCCCCTGAATCATTCAACCCGATCACCGGCGCTCCGTTGTCCAAAGCCAGGTCCATGACGCGGCAAATTTTCTCGGCGTGTGCCTCAGCCAATGAACCGCCCAACACGGTGAAATCCTGGCTAAAAACATAAACGAGGCGCCCCCCAACTGTGCCGTAACCGGTCACCACGCCGTCCCCGAGGAACTGCTGTTTATCCAATCCAAACAGGTTGGACCGGTGCGTGACCAGCATGCCGAGCTCTTCAAAACTGCCTTCATCAAGCAACAAGGCTATGCGCTCACGCGCCGTCAGTTTGCCCTTTGCGTGCTGGGCATCCATGCGCTTTTCCCCTCCACCCAACCGGGCTTCGGCCTTCATCGCCTCAAGGCGTTCTATGGGATTTGTCTGGTCAGCTGCCATGCTCCGAAACTACGCCGCCAACGGCAACCAATTCGCTGTGCAAACACGCGTTGCACACCGCCACCTGCGTAAAGGTGCGGCTTACCTTTGCCGCGCGGAACCGGCACTTCCCGGCCGCCCACATCGACATGCATCGATCCCATACCTGCGGCGAACTTCGCCCCGACCACATCGGCCAAACCGTCACCCTGAGCGGTTGGGTCCAACGCGCCCGCAACTTGGGCGGCCTCACTTTCGTTGACCTGCGCGACCGCTACGGCATCACGCAGCTCGCCTTCAACATGGACACCAACGCCGACCTCTGCGGCCATGCCCGCAAGCTGGGCCGCGAGTTCGTGATCCAAGCGGTCGGCACCGTCTGCGAGCGCGAATCCAAAAACCTCCAGATCCCCACAGGCGAGATCGAGATCGAGGTCACGGCTTTGAACATCCTCAACGCGGCGGACACCCCGCCGTTTACCATCGAAGACGACACGGATGGCGGTGACGACCTGCGCATGCAATACCGCTATCTCGACCTGCGCCGCGGGCCGGTCCAGCGCAACCTCTTGCTGCGCCACCGCATCAACATCGAGACGCGGAAGTACCTCGACAGCATCGATTTCATCGACGTAGAAACGCCCGTATTGATCAAGTCCACGCCCGAGGGTGCCCGCGACTTCGTGGTGCCCAGCCGCATGAACCCGGGCCAGTTCTACGCCCTGCCGCAAAGCCCGCAGACCTTCAAGCAACTGCTCATGGTCAGCGGCATCGACAAGTACTACCAAATCGTGAAGTGCTTCCGGGACGAAGACCTGCGCGCCGACCGCCAGCCTGAATTCACGCAGGTCGACTGCGAGATGAGCTTTGTGGAGCAAGAAGACATCCTCAACACCTTCGAGGGCTTGGTCCGCCACCTGTTCCAAACAGTGCTCGACCGCGAAATCGGTGACTTCCCACGCATGACCTACGACGAGGCGATGGAGAAGTACGGCATCGACAAGCCGGACCTTCGCTTCGGTATGGAATTCCAGGACATGGCGCCCGTCACGCAAGGCGTTGGCTTCAATGTCTTCGACAGTGCCGAGGCCGTGCTCGGCATCGTGGTTCCCGGCGCTGCCGAATACACCCGCAAACAGCTCGACGGCCTGACCGACTGGGTCAAGCGCCCGCAGATCGGCGCCCGCGGACTCGTGTACTGCAAGGTCAACGAAGACGG
>DGOE01000123.1 GCA_002389295.1 Flavobacteriales bacterium UBA4474
GGACGTTGGTGGTCCTGTGTTTGCAAGGGTTGCTGGGGTTGCAACTGGGCGCCCAGGTGATCAATCCACCTTCTGGACAGTCTGACACGACCGAGTGGCAGGGGTGGTGTGGGTTGTCCTTGGAATGGCAACCGGTCAAAAGCGTCAAATTGGCATTGAACGAACAGTGGCGTTGGGACAATGACTTCGGTGATTTCGACAGGCAAATCCACCAACTGGACGTGACGTGGAGCCCCCGTTGGAACGCTTTCAGCAAGGCCCAGTCCCTCGGTGCAGCACTGCGCCACACCACCAGGCCAGACAACAAGGGAGACATCCAAGGCAAGGACCGTTTTTTGCGTTGGCAAGTCGAGTACACCGCGCAAGTAGAACCCGGAAGGTGGTCCATGGAGGGGCGCCTGCGCTATCAGCGGCAGTCCGCCTTGGCGCTCAAGGATGAAAGTGATCCTGCTGACTACAGCTCCAGGGTACAAACCCGGATCAAGGGGTCAGTGGGTTACAACATCAAAGGGTGGAAGTGGGACCCTGAATTTTCCGCGGAACGGTTTCTCGTCCAAGTGCCCGAGGGGTGGCCATCCGATGGGTCCTGGCGATTCCGGCTGGGCTCATCCAAGCGAATGGGCAAGCGACAGAAGCTCCGGATCTTCCTGCAGCGAGACGCCCAAGGCAGGTACACGCCCACCGGTTGGGGTGGCCTTGATGACTTCAGATTGAAAGGCAGCACGGAATGGACCGTCGGCGTCACGTGGCGCTACCGAATCAAAAGCAAGCGCAAAAAGAAAGAAGCTTAGCGCAAGCTGACCACCTGGCCTTCGGAGCGCACCACGACCACACCAGGACGTGATTCAAGCGGCCACGGCCAGCGCACTACTCCGGCAGGCAAGTACTCCGATCGCTGCATCAAAACGCGCCCCGAGGGGTCATACGCCGTGACCTGCACAAGGCGCCCTTGGGGAATGTCAAACACCATGTGCGTGCCTGCGTGCTCCACAGTGTAACCGGAGCGTTCCTCCACACCCGTCGCCGGCTCACCAAAACCATGGAAAGTCACGTTATCGTTGCCTGAATTGGCCACGCCCAGCGTGTCCAGTTCCACAGCATAACTGATGTCGGCCGGGCTGGAAAGACCAGCGGCCCCAGTGACCACGGTTTCAGACGCGCTGAAATCGGCATTGTATCGGGTGATCCGCGTGGGCGACCAGGAGCTCACGTAGTACTGCCCGTTGCCATCATCATCTATGCCGTCGAGGTTGCCCAGTCCGGAGCCGTCCAACAGGGTGGACACCTCGCCACTTTCGAGGTCCACGGCGAGGATGTCGGCGTTGTTGCCCCAACACACCACAATGGCCCGGTTGTTGGCCACGTCGATGTTGACCCCATTGGGTGTCACGCCCAGGTTGCCCGTCAGCTGGGTGGAGGTCATCTGCGTGGGGTCACTGGCGTTGACAGTATGCAGGCGCCCGCTGGAAAAGTCGCTGACCACCAAGGTGCCCGCACCATTGTTGCCCATGCCGTTGAGGAAGCCCACGCCGGGAATCGCCAAGGTGCCGATCAGCGCGGCATCCTGCAGGTCATAGGCCCGGATGACGTTTTGACCTATGGCGTATAGCACGCCGTTCATGACCTCCATGCCATGAGAAGCTTCGGCCTCCCCAAAGAAATCCCAGCTTTCCCCTTGGTCCGACGTCACCAGCATGCTCGAACCATTGCTCACAAACCACCGGTTGCCCTGCGGGTCGTACTCCACAGCTTCAATGTTATTGGGGGTCTGTGCCCATGAGCACAAGACAAGCATCAGGGATGCTGAAAGCAGAATCAATCGCATGGCCCGAAGTTAATCCGGGGAATCAGTCGCAGGGGCTTCCGTAGTCGGCTAAAAACAACAAGGCATCTCCCACGTCGACTTGGTCATTCCCATCGATGTCCGCGATGCCGCAGTCCTCCAAACATCCAAATTCTGCCAGGATCAACAGCAAATCTGGCGCGCCAATGGAGCCATTGCCATCGAGGTCAGCAGGACAGGGCACTTCGTCCAGCACGAACTGGACGTACTCCACAAAGCTGTAGCGCTTGATGTTGAGCGCCCGGTCCCGGATCGCGATCGCTGAAACGCCCCACAAACCGGGGACTGAACCGGCCGGAAGGAGGGTGGTCAGCGTCAACGATGTCCATTCATTGGCCCCCGCCTCGGGGTACACATCGTAGTAGAAATTGGCACCGCCGAGTTCTTCCCAAGCACTGAAGTGAAATTCTTCACCGATGGGGTTCCGCAAAGTGTACGTCACTTCCTTGACGCCAGAAGCGAAGCTGTCAAAATCGCTGGTGTCCTGGACGGACAGGGTGAACTCTACCAGCGTCTCCCCGTTGGGGGCATCGGGGCTGGTGGGGCTGGCTTCAATCAAAAAACCATTGAGGTCCACCACAGGGGGCAAGAGGTCTGGATAGGCGGTTTCCATATAGACGGAGTCCCGGTCTTCAGCGAAGATGTGAACGTCATCCGCATTGGAGTAGTTGGGGTCGCCCGTGAAGTAAATCAAACTTGAATTTCCGGCCACATCGTCCGCCGCGGCGAAGTTGACGGTATAGTGGCCGGTGGGGAAGTAATGGGGCACGGGCAGGGTCATGCTGTGGTGCTTCACCTCTTCATAGCCGTTGGTCTCAAACTGATTCGACTGTATATCCATGGAGTACCGCTGCCCATAATCCGGGTCGCTGGTCGGGAAGGACACGCGGGTCAAGCCGCGGCTCAGCGGAATCTTGTCCCAGGTGTCATATTCAACCTGAATGCCATCCACCGTGGCCGGTCCATTGGTCCCATCGCCTACCTCAAGGCCCACCACCTCTTCCATGACAAAGGTGTCGTCGATGTAGGCAGGGGGGACGATGTCTTCGAGGGGGTTGTTGAGAAACAAGCGCAATCCAATCGTGGCGGGACTTTCGTAGCGGTCATTGCCCACGGCATCCCACAAATGGAGCCCGTCAAAATTCCACCAGCCGGCCTTCATGTGCTTGTTGAGCGTCAGGGTGCCTGTGAGCACTGAGTCGCTTGATCCGTTCTGCGGGGACAGCCACATATCAAAAATGGTCCCAACCGCACTCACAAACCGCACTTGACCGCTGACCGCGCCGTCTTGAGCAGGGTCATCGCTGTGCAGCGTGACCGTCAGTGTGAATTCTTTGTCGTCGCTTGGCTGGCCTACCACTTGCACATCCGTCCCCACAATCTTCCCGGGGTAGGTGTAATCGGGGAAAAGGTTCAACACCTCAAAAGTCAGCTCTTCGGCAATCAGGGCCACATAGCGCGCACCGTGCATGACGCGGTCCCGAATGAAGTCATACTTGTCCGGTGCGTGGGTCAGCAAGACCTGGGGGTTGGAAATGTAATAGGCGATGCTCTCCGCCATGTCCTCATTGGGGTTCATGGCATGGGCATAAGCGCTCACAAATTCAGTGGTCAACGTCGTGCTCCATCCGCTGGGAGCGTTGGGGTCTTCAAACCAACCGCCCAGGGCGCTCCAATCCTCCCGCAGATCGTCATCAAAGGTGTACTCCCACAGAAAGTGGGCCTTTTCATGCAGGACGAGCCTGTGGATGTAGTCTATCGAAAAGTTGCTGAAACCGCTCTCCATCCATTCAATGGTCTCAATGCCTGTCCACGCGATGGCCGGTGCAGTGGGGTAGAAGGGGTTGGGTTGTCCATTGATGCGGCGCACGAGCTTGGACAGCCCGTCTTGCTTGCGCATGCCCTCGGGAAACTCTTCCAACATCCCCATGATTTGCAACTTTTCCCAGGCGGGAAAGGGCTGGAAATTGGTTTGCGTTTCACTCATCAACGCTTCGACTGCTGGACCGGGGACCATGAATTCGACCCCGTAGCGATCGGCCGCAATCTCACTCACCTTCCAGGCGTCGGTGCCGGCTTCCGTGAGGTGAGAGAGGCAGGCCTTGAACAACCTTCGGCTGAAGAACTGCCCTTGGTCCCCATCAAAATTGACCACAAGCGGCGAGGCGTAGGTAAACGCATCCTTGGAAACGGTGACCACCTCGGTCCCGGCAATGGTCTCTACCATGTAGTCGCCGTCCAGCATGTCGCCTGTCAGCCGCCAAACGCCCATGACCGGGGTGCCGTCTTCATCGGCGTTGGCACGGGGGTAAGGCAAGGAAGAAATGGTCTCATGCAGTTTAAAGGCGTCGTCTGTGGTCCATTCCAATTCGTGATCGTCCAATACAAATCCATACTGGTGAAACAAGGTCTGGGCGCTGAATCCCTCCGGGACCTCATAGGCCTCGCCCAAGACCTCGATCACCGGTGGATCAGCCGGAACAAACTCCGTAGCATGCCCGGCAAAACTTCCATCTTCCTCCCAAGTAAACGTATAGGTCGTGCTGTCTCCAGCCAACAATGCGACATCCAAGGTGACATTCACCACCCCATCCACATCGATGGTTTCCGCCAGGGGGGTCATGTATCCCGGAGCATCAATCGAAAGCACCCAGGGTCCTGAATCCAATGAAAAGGTGTGCGTGACCGGAGTGGATTCGCCCGCGCCGGTCATCACGGCGTCATACAATCCTCCGACGCCCCGCTCTGCGGTCAACGTGGCCTGGTCGTCTTGAGCCAGCCCTTCAATGGTGACGTTGAGTGTCGATCCCTGCCCAAAAGCACGGGGAGTCAAAACAACCGAAAAGAGGACGGGTACAAGCAAACAGCGGAGGCCAATCATGGAGACAAGTTACCCGAAAACCAAGAAAGGTTGCGCGCACATCCTGCCTGCAGGCTGTAAACCAGTGAAGAAGTTGCGGTCCTTCAGTCGAAAGTGTACACGGTTTTGGAAGCGAGGCCAAAGCAACCGAAGCCCGAGCTGGTGTTGCTGTACACAGTAGACGGATTGGCAAAAAAATTGCCGCTTGAATTCAAATGAACATCGATGGAGAGGTAAAACTCACCGAGTCCCGGAGACATCGAGGTCACGTACATTCTCAAGGGCAAGCGCCAATCTTCAAACGCATTGGGGTAACCATATCGGTCAAAGTTGATCCCCTCCAGGGACTGGCCATCCTCATCTTGGTCGTCGATGATGTAGCATGCACAGGCGGAATTGAACGTGATGCGAGGATCCAAATCCAAGTCGTCTTGGTTCACCGCCGTGACATACCATGCCGTATCTCCCAACCCCTGCACATCACCTTCCAAGAACTGGATGCCGTAAACATCGCGTTGCCCGACACTGTTGACCAAATCAAACGCGATCACGTCCCGCACTTTTTCCTCGCCATAACTCCAGTCATTGGTGTCATAGAGGGTGTCAACACCTGCTGAATAAGTGACGGCCGGAGTGGGCTTTGGAGGCTGGACAGCCGTTGCCGTGAGCTCTTCGAGTCCGGGTGCCGTCACCTCCAGCGCGTAAGCGCCTTGCGGCAGGTCCAAGGGGGCGTCCAAGCCAATCACATGCATCATGCGCTTGTCCCATTCCTGCCCGATCCACCCCGTGTCTCCGGGCGCCCAAGACAGCACCTCCACACCATCCTTGAGAATGCGCGCAGAAACACCAGACGGGATGTTTGATTGCTGGTCCGTTAGATTACTGACCGATTGATACAGGCAGGCCACCGCCTCGGTGTCACCAGAGGTGAGTACCACAGTCGCCGCGATTTCAGGCTCATGTTCTGGGAATTCGATTTCCCGCACCACACCATCTGCCCACTTTTCGCAGCCAGCAAATAGCAGAAGCACTGAGCAGAGGAATGCGCTTTTCAAAAGTTGAATTGCCATGCGATGGAGGGAATAAAGGGAAACAGACCGTATTCGGTGATGATCGGTGCCCCTGCACTGTTGGTCTCTGGCAGTGCATAGAAGGGGTTGACATTGTTGTAGACGTTGTAGATGCTAAACACCAAGGCCCGCTCACCATGCGCCTTGACTTTGGTCCGGGTGGCACTGAGGTCCAGCCGGTGGTATGGGCTCAATCTGAACGCATTGCGAGAAGAGGGGACATTGAAATTAACCGGCTGCAACGACCCATCCCAGCTGCTGAAAGCGCTCATGTAGGAGACCTCGTTCAACGTCAACGCCCGCCCCGTCCCATAGACCCAAGTCGCACCCAAGGTCCACTTGTCGCCCAGTTCATGCACGACGACCAAAGACACGTCATGGCGCCGATCATATGTAAAAGGAAAGCGCTGTCCGCCGTTCACATCATCAAATTGGCGGTCCGTCCAGCTCAAAGTGTACCCCAGCCATCCTGATGTCCTGCCTTTCTTCTTCTGAACCAGGATTTCCGCACCATAGCTGCGGCCCGTCCCTTGGGTCACTTCATCCTCCCATGAGCCGCCCTGAAAGGCAAAGGCCGCGGTCCCAAAACTCGCGCCCTCCTTATAACCCAGGAGGCCATCCATACCCTTGTAGTAGCCCTCCAAACTCAAGGCGTATTTGCCGAGGGTTTTGGCGCACCCCACCGCCACTTGCCAGCTGTCCTGAGGGCGGATCCGCGCCGTCGAGGGCAGCCACAAGTCCGTGGGCAGTGTCAATCCTTCATTGGTCAACAGGTTGACGAATTGGGTCATTTCCGCATAAGACGCCTTCAAGGCCATTCCATTGGGGAGGCGCCTGTTTACCGCCAATCGGGGCTGGAAGGAGGTGTACGTGACCCCCTCTACAAACAGCGTCGAAAAGTGACCGCCCACATTGGCCTTCCATCGTTCATTCAGGTCGATTTCATCTTCCACATAGATGAAGGCCTCTGTCGAAAACAGGTCGGGCGCGCCCAACGTGGTGTCGAGGTTGAAGTCGTCTCCATAATCCAAGATGACCTGGGTTGCGCCAGGATAGAACTGGTGACGGGTCACGTTTCCTCCAAAACGCACAAAGTGCCGGTTGTTTGGCGTGTAGTCAAAATCGATGCGTCCACCAATATCCCGAATGCCCGAATTGTACAGTGAAGCAAACCGCTCGGTGATGTCGCCGTCCGGTGTTTCGTCAGTCAGACTGAAATCAAAGCCGGTATTGAAGTCATATCGGCTCTTCATGAGGGTCACATTGCTGAAGAGGTTGGCCGAATGCTCGTGGTTCCAGCGCAGCGCCAAGACTGAATTGCGCCAATCCAGACCGACATCAATCTCATCAATTGAGCTTCCATATTCACTTCGGGTCTTCACCCCAAAGTCATCCAATCCCTGAAACGTGCTCAGATAGAGGCGGTCGCGGTCGCCCAAGCGCCAATTGACCTTGGCATTGAGGTCATGAAAAAAGTAGGCCGGGTCCACTTGTTCATTGGGTGGCGTAGAATTCCGGATGATCGGGTTGACCAAAAGGTCCAAATACGTGCGGCGACCGCTGATCATAAAGGAGGCTTTGTCCTTGACAAGGGGCCCTTCCAAGGTCAGCTTTGAAGCCAGCATTGAAATGGAGCCCGCTCCGTGGATTTCCTTTTTGTGCCCCTCTTTCATGGTCACCTCGAGGATGGAGCTCAGGCGCCCGCCAAAGCGTGCGGGATACCCTCCCTTGGTGATGGAGATGTTGCGGACCGCATCGGCATTGAATACGGAGAAGAACCCAAACAGGTGACTCACGCTGTACAACGGCACCCCATCAAGGAGAATCAAATTTTGATCTGGGCTGCCGCCCCGGACATATATCCCGCTGGAACCTTCGCTTCCGGACTGTATGCCGGGAAGCAACTGCAAGGTCTTCATGAGGTCCACTTCGCCCGCGATGGCGGGCAGCCTTTTGACCTGAGCGATGGGGACATCAATGCGCGACATTTGGACCTGCTCCTCAATTTTTTCGGAAGCGCCAGCTTCCACAACAGCCTCGCCGAGCTGCAATCCGGACACCAGCTCCACATCCAGCTTCACATCCGATTGGATGTCCACCTCCAGCTTCTGCGGCGTGTACCCGAGGTAGGAAAACAGCACTTCCTGCTTGCCCGCGGGCAGCTGCAGGCTGTAATGGCCAAAAGTGTTGGCCGTTGTACCGGACGCACTGGCGGCATGCCATACTGTGGCACCCAGGAGCTGCTCTCCACTGTTGGCGTCAACCACATAGCCGCTGAGCGCATGCGCCGCCGCTTGACCCCGCGCCCCATGAGGGAGTGCCACCATGCCGACCGAACACACCCACAGCAATAACCCTTTCAATTTCCTTGGCATCAACCCGCAATATTGCGCCTTCAGGGCAAAGGTGCGCTCAGCATTTACCGTTGTTGGCCATTGGCTCGTTTTTGGAGCGCGCCACGGCCCACAATAAACGAGGTGAGCACGGGCCTTGATTATCTTTGAATCTCCCTTTTCTCAAAAGAGAAAGGCCCCGGGATGTGGCGCAGTTGGTAGCGTGCGTCGTTCGGGACGACGAGGTCGCTGGTTCGAATCCAGTCATCCCGACGGTAAAAGCGGTCCGCCCATGGACCGCTTTTTTATTCGGCTGAATGTCCATCCCGGTGCATGATGCCGCGCTGAATGGCAATGGACGCCTGGTGGATGGACTTGTAGATTTCCGCCATGAAACCGGGATCCACACCCTGAGCAGCACCTTGTTCCACATTGCGCTTCAAGAGATCACTCCACCGCTTGTTTTGCAATATGGTCAGGCCGTTGGCCTTCTTGTATTGGCCAATCTTCTCGGAAATGCCCATCCTCCTTGCAAAAAGCTCAATCAGGGCGTCATCTATCATGTTGATTTCAGTCCGCAGTGCCGTCAAGTCATCCACCCCCGCTGCATCACCGGCCTTGCGCATCACCAGGCCGTTGCACATGGCGCGGAAGGCCTCAGGTGTCAATTGCTGAGCCGCATCGGTCCAGGCGGCATCCGGATCGGGGTGGGTCTCCACCATCAATCCGTCAAAAGCCAGGTCCATGGCCATTTGAGATACTCCGGCCAGCAAAGCCCTGTTGCCGCAGATGTGGCTGGGGTCATTGATCAAGGGGATGTGGGGCAAACGGTTGCGGAAATCGATGGGAATCTGCCACAGTGGGGCATTCCTGAATTTCTTCTGCCCGTGAACGGCAAACCCCCGGTGAATCGCCATGAGGTCCTTGATGCCGGCACCTTCCAGCCTTTCAAAGGCACCCAGCCAGAGCGCCAGGTCGGGGTGTGTGGGGTTCTTGATGGCCACAGGTACGTCCACGCCCGCAAGGCTGTCTGCAATGTCTTGGACCTGAAAAGGGTTGGTGGTGGTCCGGGCGCCGATCCACAACATGTCTATGCCCGCCTTGAGGGCGTCTTCCACGTGCTGGGCGTTGGCCACTTCGGTGCAGACCTTCAAGCCATGGCGCTCCTTGACTTCGCTCAGCCAGGGAAGGCCTGTCCTGCCCACCCCTTCAAATGCACCGGGTTGGGTGCGGGGCTTCCAGATGCCCGCGCGGAAATAAGCAATGTCCATTTCGGCCAAACCTGCTGCAGTGGCCAGCACTTGTTCGCGCGACTCCGCGCTGCATGGTCCTGCAATCAGCAGGGGGGAAAAGGGGCTATTCATGGCTTTGGGCAAAGGCGCTGGCAATTCTCAAACGGGCTTCTTCAATGCGGGCTTCTGGCGTGCACAATGACACCCTCACGAAATCAATTCCTTCAGAACCAAAGATGCTGCCCGGGGTGACAAACACGTCACATTGGTCTAAAACAGCATCTGAAAGCTGGTCACCGTCTGTGCCGTGCGGCGCGCGCGCCCAAACAAACAAACCGGTTTGATCCGCCCTGACGTCACACCCCAGCCGTTCGAGGAGTTCGAGCACAATCCTCTTGCGTTGCCCGTAAATGCCATTCACCCGCTGAATGTCCGCCTCCCCTTGCGACATGGCCGCGATGGCTGCGGATTGCATGGGCCTCCAACTGCCTGAGGCAAATTGAGTGGACACCCTGAACAGCGGGGCCAACAAGTGTGGCGCTCCCAAAGCAAACCCCACCCGGCCACCGGCCAGGCGGTGCGATTTACTCAACGAGTGCAATTCAATGGCCGTGCCTTCGGCTTCCTTCAACGACAGGAGGCTAAACGGGGCTGCGCTGTTGAGCACACGGCTGTAGGGGTTGTCGTTGACCACCAAAATGCCATGTTGCTGTGCCCATTGCAATACCGGTTTCAGCCGCGACTGATCAGGCGAAGCCCCCGTAGGCATGTGGGGGTAATTCAGCCACAGTATGCGCACCTCACACCCTGTATCCAAGGCCTGGGCAAGCTGTTTATCAAGGACATCCACCTCAGGGTGGTAGCCCGTTTCAGGCCGGAGTGCGTAGGGCAGAGCCACACCGCCCGCCATCCGCGTTGCCGCGGCATAAGTGGGGTAGCCGGGATCCGGTACGAGGGCCCCGTCACCGGGGTCCAGGTGTGCCAAAGAGAGGAAGCCGCAACCTTCTTTGCTCCCCATCAAAGGCAGCACACCTTCCTCGGTAAGGGTCACATCAAAATGCCGCTGCATGTATTGGACAACAGCTGCAGATAAGCCGCTCACACCGCGGTAGGGCTGATAGGAGAATGCCCCATCTGCGGGCATGTCCTGGCCGATCGCTTCGCCCACGAAATCACCAGGTGCCAAGTCCGGACTGCCCACGCCGAGATTGATCACATCCCTTCCTTGGGCCACACGCTGTCGAATCTCCCGGAGCTTGTCGGCGAAATAGTAGTTGGACTGGCCTGCAGCCCGGGCAGAGGTGTGGACCTTGTTCATGTCAAGAGATGGAATCCCGTTGGTACATCCCGAGCAATGTCACATGATCGGCATGGCCATTCAATGCGGCGATGCCGGTGCTCAATATTTCCGCAGTTTCGGCCTCCAAATCCATCACGAATTCATATTCATAGGGTCGGCCTAAAATGGGCATGGACTCCACCTTGGACAAGGTGATGCCACAGTCAAACAGACAGCCCAGGGCCGCGTTGAGGCTGCCGGAGCGGTGGGGGAGGACGAGCGTGATGGTCGCCAAGTTGGCCATTGCAGGCGTGTCCCTGACCCGCCCTTTTTCGATGACGAGAAAACGGGTGAGGTTATCCTTGTCATCGGCGATGTTTTCGGCCAAGCACTGCAATCCATAGAGCGCCAATGCGCGCCGGCTGGCAATGCATCCGACATCGGCCCACCCATGCTCGGCAATCTGGCGGGCCACCAGTGCCGTGTCTTCATCGTTGACCAACCGCACGCTGGGGTGGGGAAGAAAAAACCGACGGCATTGATTCAAGGCCATGTAATGCGAGCGCACTTCCTGCAGGTCATCCATGTCTTGTCCCGGCAAGACCCCCAAATTTTGAATGACGCGCATCCTGACCTCACCCACGATAAACAGATCCCGCTCAGAAAGGAGTTTCAGGTTGCGCTGCATCGTCCCCGAAATGGTGTTTTCCACAGCCATGACCGCATGGCTGCATGTGCCATTCAAGACAGCATCCAGCATATCCGGAAAGTCAGGGCAGGGGTGGACCTCCACCTCCTTTCCAAACCACATCAATGCCGCTTCCTCATGGAATGCCCCCCGAATGCCTTGAATTCCAACCCTCATTTCAACAATAAAAAAAGCCTGCCAAAGAAAAAGGCAGACCGCTCCACAAAGATGAAGCACAAGTCTTTATCGGAGATAAAAAGGGTCACAAACTGGAGGGTCGTGTTGAATTCACAAGGGCTGTTCCTGCCCATTGTGATGCAACAGAGGCATAGAGGCCATAATTTGCCAACCCATGATTCAACGACAGCTCTCCAATTTCGCCCTGTTATTTGGTTTCGTTTGCCTCTTTGCCAGCCCCGCGTTTGCGCAATTGTCCGACCCTTTTGTGCACCTCGATCCCGCAGAGGTCAGGCTGCCCAGTACTTGGAACGGGCCCGACCCCGTGCAGCAATCGCTTTGGCGGCAAGGGGCATTCTGGACGGCATTTGCTGCAGAACACCCCCGTTGGCAGGTGCAGTTTCACCCCGCCAATGGCACGGTGCACCGCGCATTTGGCCCGGCCATAGCAGCAGGAGATCCCGAAGAATGGCTCGCCACGCAAGTCACCCATGCCGGTTGGACTGTGGAAATGGACGCATGGAAGTCTGCCGCCATGGGCAAGCATACTGTGTCAAGGACAGTTCAGATGGCTTCGGGAAGGCCTGTTTGGGGCTCCGAGTTCATCGTCAAAAATGCACCTCAAGGTGTGGTCATGTGGGGCGCACAGTGCTTCCCCAATGCCACTTGGCCAGAAGAGGCGACGCTGCTCTCCAGCGGTGACGTCATGGCCGCCGCGACAGCGGACATCAGCTTGGATGGAATGAGCGTGGAATTGAGGGGAGAGGCCCTCATTCCCCTGCGAAAAACAGCAGGGGAGTGGCGCGGGTTTGACTATCGGCCAGCGCGGGAAGTGATGGTCGCAGGCTTCTCCGATGCGGGCATCCCTGTACAATATGCGACCTGGGTAGACTTGGAAAATGGCGTGGTGCTGGAGCGGTTGAACCAGGTGCACCATGTGGGCGATCACGGCCACGACAAAAAGCGCAAATCCCCGCAGCCCATGGGTCCTCCCGCACTGGCCCAAATGCTGAGTGGTCAGCTCGTCGGCACCGTGCACTTGACACAGCCGTTCGAAGCCCCGGTGGAAGTGGGACTGGCCCACTTGATGGTGCAAACCGGTCAAGGGGCAATGACCACGGATGCAGGCGGGATAATCACGTTGGATGGTGCCCCTCCCCAGCAGCTCGGGCTGCAATTGCAAGGGTTGTGGAGCATCGTGACCAGCAGCGGTAACACACCGAGCACGGAGGTGACCTTGACGGGGGACTCCGTGGTGGCCCTCGATGAGATGGCCAACATCAGAGAACTCAGCGCATACCATAACGTCAACCGCATCCATGAGCACCTGCAAGCCTGGCTTCCAGACTTTGATGGCATGGATTTCCAGATGCCCACCATCGTAGACGTTTCGGGCACCTGCAATGCCTTTTACACCCCCGGTTCGCCCACGATCAATTTCTATTCAGAAGGCGATGGGTGCAATGCATTTTCACTCGTGAGCGATGTCGTCTTTCACGAATACGGACATGGCATCAATGACCTGTTTTACGAGAGCTTGGGCAGCAACTTCAGCAATGGCGCCATCAATGAGGGCTACGCTGACCTCTGGGCGATCAGCTTGACAGACAACCCCATATTGGGGGCAGGTTGTTATTCCGAAAACCCCGAATTCTATATCCGTCGTTACGATGAAAACCCCAAGGTCTACCCACTCGACCTTGTGGGAGAGGTGCATGCGGACGGCGAGATCATCTGCGGCGCATGGTACGACACCCACCTGCTGCTCGGCGGCGATTGGGAAGCCACCAAAGCGCTCTTTGTCGAAGCCTACGTGGGCCAGCAAGCCACCACTCAGAATGGCAATGAAGGCGAAGCATTTGTAGAGATCCTGCTCGACGCGCTCCAAGCAGATGATGACAATGCAGACCTGTCGGATGGCACGCCCAATGGTGCGGCTATCCTCGAGGGCTTTGGCCTACATGGCATCACCTTGTTCAGCAATGTTGACATCGGCCACGACGCCTCAGGATTCACTGTAGCTGCAGACCCTATTCAGCTGGATGTGAATGCGTTAATCCTGTTTCCTTTCAGTCAATATTTCAGCAGCATTGACGTCTATTTCAGGAACAACCCCTTCTCTTCCTGGACGCCCATAGCCATGGTACAAACAGCGGGCAGCGTCTATTCAGTTGAAATTCCAGCCCAAGAAGAAGGCACCGTGGTCGAATACCATTTCGGCATTACCGACATCTATGGCGCGACGAGCACGATCACGCCATACAGTGCAAATGACCCAGCCAACCCCAACCTCCCATTCAACACCATTGTCGGCCTCACTCCCGTATTGGTGGACGACCAGGACGACTATTCCGAGTTCGGCTTTTGGGAGCTGGGGTTGCCCGAAGACAATGCCACCACGGGACAATGGGAATCCACCATCCCCGTGGGTTCATTCAGCGACCCGGGCGACCAAAGTTCAATCTGCGCCCCTGACGAAGACCACACGCCGGGCGATGGGCTCTACGCTTTCATCACAGGTGTGAGCCCTGGTTCAGACGCGGGCATCGGGTCAAACGATGTGGATGCCGGCAGCACCACACTCCAATCCGAGGCCATTGACCTGTCTGGACTCACCGCGCCCGTATTGAGCTACTGGCGCTGGTATGTCAATGCCCCAGCCAGTGGTGCCAACCCCGGCGCTGATTGGTGGCAAGTCCACGTCAGTGCCGATGGGGGCGGAAACTGGGTCAAAGTGGAAGAAACGCTGACCCAGGACATCTCGTGGCGCCGCCATGCCTTTTCCATCCAGGAATATGTGCCCTTGACCGACGCCTTCAAAATCCGCTTCACAGCCTCTGACAGCCTGCGCCCCGACCAGGGCCTGGAGTTCGACGGTGGTTCTCTCATAGAGGCCGCTGTGGATGACTTGGTCATTCACGATGTTGCCACTTCAGGGCTGTCCAACACTGCGCCAGACCAAGGCATTGTGGCTTGGCCTGTGCCTTTTGCCAGCACAGTACACACGGCAGGCTGGCAACCTCTTGGCGTGATTCGGCTGTTTGACCCGCAGGGCAAAGAGGTCCTCAAAGCGACCGCCAATCAAAGGGGAGAGGCCCACTTCGGGCTCAAGGTTGGCGCTTCAGGGACCTACATTTTGCAAGGACCAGGCAAAGACGGAACAATCCGACGGAAGGAGTTGATCAAAATCAGCGGCTGATCGCAAGATTGACCACATCTTTGCGCCGCGATTTTAAAAGCGATGTCAAAGCCCAACAGAACCCGACGCATGGCCATCAAGGCCGAATGGCAGCGGGACAGCAATTCCGCCCCGGGATTCAACAAGTACTTCATCACGATCCGTGAAATAGACGGAACGGAAGTCAAGGTGCCCGCTTACGGACGGGACATGCAGGATGCTTTGAGCCGCTTGGTCAAAACGGAGCGTGCAGAAAAATTGACGGAAGTGTCGGAGAAGATTCCAGACTACGTCTACGTTCTGCTGTTCTTGGGAACGCTGGGCATTGGGGCCACGCTGAGCACAGCCAATGACGACCCGATGTACTTCGCAGTGGGTGCCGTGGCCCTGGTGGTGCTGATCGGGTTCTACCTGCTCCGCACCAAGAAATAGGACTCAGTTCCCCATGCCCGATTGTCCTTCGGGTGGCGACAACCATTCTACTTGAACAAGATTGGCACTGTTCGGCATGGCCGCTTGCACGCGCAAGAATCCTTCAACGGTCTGCTGTTCGGTGGGATAAAACTGGCGTACGTCCAAGGTCTTCACCACGCCGGGGACCACCCTGATCTCAAAAAGGGCCAAGAAACCATACCGTCCTTCTTCAAAAGAACGGGCCGCCCCACCTGAGGGCAAGGTCCCGGCATAACTGTTGTCGAAAGCACTGGGCCGAGAAAGCTGCGCCACTCCGGGGGTTTGCGCATCAGCTGCCGACGAAACGAGCATCAGCGCAAGAAGAGGAAGAAAGAATCGGGCCATGTCCAAGTAATTTCCACCACTTACGTCTCATATGGCCTGCAGGTTTCATTTATGCGTGCCAACCGCCGGCTATCTTTGAAAGCATGGGAAGAGCCTTTGAATTCAGAAAGGAGCGGAAGATGAAGCGTTGGGCAGCGATGTCCAAGACATTCGCCCGCCTCAACAAAGACATAATTCTGGCAATCAAGGAGGGAGGCGGCATCAGCGACCCCGATTTGAATGCGCGTCTGCGCGCGGTGATTCAGAACTGCCGCGCAGCCAATATGCCCAATGACAATGTCGACAGGGCCATCAAAAAGGCCACCGACAAGGATGCTGCGGACTTAAAACAAGTGACGTTTGAAGGTTATGGCCCGCATGGCATCGCTGTTTTTGTTGAAACAGCTACTGACAACAACAACCGTACTGTTGCCAATGTCAGGAGCCATTTCAACAAGTGCAATGGCAGCCTGGGGACCACGGGCAGCGTGGAGTTCATGTTTTCACACGTGTGTCATTTCAAGATCGGCGCGGAAGGACGCGATCCTGAAGAGCTCGAACTGGAATTGATTGATTTTGGTGCAGAAGAAATCGGTGTCGACGAATCGTCCATCATGATTTACGGACCTTTTGAGAGCTACGGGGGACTGCAAAAAAAGCTGGAGGAAGAAGGCATAGAAATCGTCGAGTCAGGATTTGACAGGATCCCTTCGACCACCAAAGCGCTCGACCCTGAGGCCACCCTCGAGGTAGAAAAACTCATAGAGAAACTGGAAGAAGATGACGATGTCCAAAACGTCTTCCACACCATGTCTTCGAGTTCGGAAGACGAATAACGCGGCGCGCGTATCGAATTAATCGGTGCAGATGACCCCGAACTCCACCAGGAGTTGGAGCAAATCGTTGGTGCCCACGATCCCGTCGGGTACAATGTCCGCCAAGCAGCTTTGGTCACTTGAGAACACACAACTGCCGTTATCGACTTCGGCACTGGTTTCATAATTGAACGCAGTGGGGTAGGTGCATCCGCATTGGGCCGGGTGATCCAAGATGGTAAATGAAACCGAAGCCTCCGCGCCAGCTTCGTCTTCAGCCATGATGGTGTAGTCTCCGGCAGCGAGGGTGGTCAAGTCGACATTTGTCAAATAAGTAACCTGTCCAGTAGCTCCAGATGCCGAGAGTTCCACCAGTCCGGTCTGGCTTCCAGCACAGCGGGTTGAATAGGCCACCGCATTGATACTGAACTGGGCAGAGAGGGGAGCCATGGAAGCCATGGCGAGTATGAAGCCGATAACGCGGGTCATGATAATAATTTGGTTACGTGAATTTACTCGTTCGCAGTCCTAAAGCGAAAGGGTCGCACTAAAGTTAACAGTATAAATTATATAATACCCATCTAAATGGCATATTTATCAATGAAACTGCCTAAAATCCCCTTTAATTTTTTGCATTTATGAAGATGCAGGCTGTACTTTTATAGTATGGACCGAATAAACCTGTTTTTAGTGCCGTGCTTCTTGCTGTGGTGCGCACTTCCCGTTGATGTTTGGGCGCAAACTGGAGCTGTGGTAAACAACACCCAAAGCGAGAGTTATGTCAGCATTTACGCCGCCCTGCAAGAAGTTGCCGAAGGGGATATCCTTACCCTTGGAGCAGTGACATTCACCGAGAGGGTTTTGATTGAAAAACCCCTCACGATTTCCGGAGACCCGGCAGGTGGTACGGTCATCGATGTTCGGGGCACGACCGGTTGGGGCATTTGGCTGGGTTCGAGTGGGATTACGCTCGAAAATGTCACGGTGCTGTCTGACGTGTCCCACGAAGGTTATGGCCTGCACTGCGATCCGGGCACGACGGATCTGACCTTGCGCAATGTGAGGGTCCTCAGCAATGGTTCATCAGGCATTGACCTCAATGGCCTGGTCGGTCCAGGGACAAACCTTGTCGAAGGGTGTGAGGTGCTCGATGCAGCCGCTGGATTTGGACTGGCATTAAGCAGCTGTCAAAATGTTGTGATCCGAGACTTTTACGCGTCCAAAAACGGCTACGGAGATATCGGCATCCTCGAAAGTGCATACACGGACAACCGCACAGCGGACCTCACTTTCGAAGGCAGCATGGATTTGGCGGGTCCCCAAGGTGATGGCTTAGGAGGCATCATCATTCAATCTGATTCTACTGTTGTTGATCCAGGTATTGGTCTCACTTTTGACATCGACATGCAGGCAGGGCTGGTCCACCAATTAACCGGAACCACCACATACGATGGCAATCCACTGGGATATGTGCTCTGTAAATCCAGCAATGTCGCGGCACTGTCCGACAATTTGACCAACGGTCTCGGCGTCTCCGATCTGTTGGGCAGAAACCTCCTTTCAGGTGAAGTGGAGGTTTGGCCTGGCATGTCGCTGCAATCCGCAGTGGATGCATCTGACAGCGATGAAACCATCCGCGTCGTTCAGCCGGGCGTGTATGACTCCGCACCAATCACCATCGACAAGGCCCTCAACATCATTGGCCCCAATGAGGGGTTGGCCGCGGACGACCCTGCGCGCACTACAGAAGCCATTTTCGAAGGGGGGCTGATCGTTTCTTCTTCCAATGTCTTCATCGACGGCATCCGCCTCTTGGCAAAAGATGGCGTGCCATTTGGCCTCCACGTCACTGCGGGCAGCGACAATGTCACAGTCCAAAACACCGTCATTCGGGGTTGGCTTGAAGAGAACGGAGATCCTACGCCAATCGGCGTGATCAACGAGGGCAACGCGGAATTGATTGAATGTTCCATGCGGAACTGGCCCAAAGGAGCCGTCAATCAACAAGGGACTTTGACCCTCACCAGCTGTGTTGTATCCGACAACAGCATGGGGGTGGAGCTGAATTCAGCCAACGGTCAATCCGATGCGTTGCGCGCATCCAATTGCACCTTCCGCAATGCGGGCGCCGACGCCTACACCGTGACCGCTGTTGACGCAGGTGACAGTCTCGTGGTCTTGGGAGGGACCGCTTCCTTGCATAGCTACGCCTTGCGCTTTGATGCGGAATGCGGCTATCGCATCGAGGATGGCACTTTCACCGAATCTGAAATACAAATCTTGGGATTGAATACCGCACAGCGCATCGGGTTGTGCGAAGGCAATGACTTTAACAACCCTGCCATCAGAGTCGATGCGTGCACCAACGAATTGGCCACGAACTACGAGCCATGTGCCACAGTGGATTCCGGAAATTGCCTCTTTGGTGGCTGCACGGATCCTGGAGCATGCAACTACGATGAAGACGCCGCAGTGGACAATGGCAGTTGTGAATTCCAGAGTTGTGCAGATTGCATCAATCCCATAGCATGTAATTACAACCCTTCGGCCACCATTGAAGACGGAAGTTGCGAATACGACAGTTGCCGCGGGTGTACAGACCCCTCCGCATTGAACTACTCTGTGACGGCCACCTTTGACGACGGCAGTTGCCTCTTCCCAGGCTGCACCAACCCCGAAGCTGACAACTACGATGCAGGGGCAAACTTCGACAATGGGGTGTGCTTCTTCTATGGCTGCACCGACCCGATGGCGTGCAACTTTGATGACACCGCCAACCTGAATTTGGGGACATGTGAATTCACAAGCTGCGCAGGTTGCTTGAACCCCCGCGCCTGCAATTACGATGCCACCGCCACCATCAGCAGCGATGATTGCGACTTCACATCTTGCCGCGGCTGCACAAATCCTGATGCCGTCAACTATGATGCTGGGGCCACGATTGATGACGGCTCCTGCCGCATATTAGGTTGTACCGATGCGGCCGCGGTCAATTACGATGCCGACGCAAACATCAATGACGGCACGTGCATTTTTGGAGGCTGTACCGATGTGACAGCCTGTAATTATGACGAAGATGCCGCCGTGGATGACGGCTCCTGTGAATCCACAAGTTGTGCCGGTTGTGCCATCGAGGGCTTTTGCAATTACGACCCGAACGTGACCATCCACGACGGATCTCTGTGCGACTACTTGAGTTGCTGTGGAGACCCCGCCGCCAACAATTACGACCCCGCCATCCTGCCCCAGCTCATCTACGGCTGCACGTATGGAATGAGCGCCGGCATGCCTTTCCTTGAGACGTGTGACCTTCCATTTGCCTGCAACTACTTGGCGGATGCTGCCTGTGAGTTTGACAGCTGCGCAGGATGCACCGATCCAGCAGCTTGCAATTACGACGCCAGTGCCACCCTCAGCACATCAACCTGCCAAACGCCAGAAGACGTTTATGGCAATGCCAATGTGGACTGCAGCGGCAATTGTTTGAACGATGCCGACGGAGACAGCACCTGTGACGAAGACGAAGTACCGGGGTGCACGGATGAGAACAGCTGCAACTACGATGTCGCCGCCACGGATGACGACGGTTCATGCGAAACCAGCTCATGTGGTGGGTGTACCGACGCAGAAGCCTGTAACTACGATGCCGCTGCCCTCCTCAACGACGGCAGTTGCGACTACCTCGCTTGTGCCGGGTGCACGGATGAAACCGCTTGTAATTATGACGCCGCTGCGACGTTGGATGCAGACTGTGAATTCCCGATTGATGTCTACGGCTCGAACGCAGTGGACTGCAACGGAGACTGCCTTGCAGACACCGACGGCGACAACGTCTGTGATGGCGATGAAATATTGGGTTGCGACAATGCCGCTGCCTGTAACTATGATGCTGCAGCAACAGAAGATGACGGTTCATGTGACCTTACATCCTGCGCGGGTTGTATGGACGAGACATCGTGCAACTTTGACGCCAGCGCCACCAAGCCCGACAGCAGCTGTGAATACGAGACTTGCGCTGGTTGTATCGACCCCAATGCTTGCAATTACAGCCCCTTCGCCACGATCAGCACTGCGTGTACTTATCCGCTGCAGACTTTCTTGGATTGCGACGGGAACTGTCTGTCTGATTCAGATTTTGATGGGGTATGTGATCCATTAGAAATTGGCGGATGTACCAATGTGGACGCCTGTAATTTCAGCGAAACCGCCACAGATGAGGACGGCAGCTGCGAATTCAGCACATGTGCAGGCTGCACCAACCCGGGCGCCTGCAACTTTGACGACACCGCCACCATCAACGACGGCTCTTGCAACTACACGGCCTGCCAAGGATGCACAGACCCCGAGGGCTGCAACTACATCCCAGGCGCCACCACGGATGACGGCAGCTGTATTTATGTGCTGGATCTGTACAATGTCAATTACCTCACCTGTGGCGGGTCGTGTCTCAACGATGCAGACGGAGACGGCATCTGTGATGAAGACGAGCTCAGCGGGTGTACCGACAGTACGGCGTGCAACTATGTCCCGGCAGCTGACTTTGAAGATGGCTCTTGTGAATTCACCAGCTGTGGCGGGTGTCTCGACAATAGCGCATGT
>DGOE01000160.1 GCA_002389295.1 Flavobacteriales bacterium UBA4474
GAGGACTGGGCCTTTGCCTCCGCGGGACAGCAAGTCCAGCAGGCGGCCATGACAAAAAGGACCCATACGTGGCGCTGAGGCGCAGCGGCCGGTGGACTTGCTCCACTTGGGCACACCGACCCTGACTCCTGAAGATCAGCCGTTTCAGGAGGGCATAATGGGGCTTTTCGGGGCTTGGAAACCCCGATGGAATCGTGGCGTGAACGCATGCCGTAATTTTCGATACAGAAATATAATCTGTAGTTCTAATACATCAATGCCGCCCACGAAGTTGTATAACGATTACATCGACGGGCCGAGGAAGACCGCGTTGTCGAAGAGGCGGTGGCCGGACTTCCAGAAGGCGCGGAAGAGCGGGTTGTCGACGAGGTAGACGACGCTGCCCCGGCCCATGTTGTGAACGCCGGCTACCAGCGAGCCCTTTTGGGCGGGAACCGACATTTCACCGGCGTGTCCACTGAAGGGCCGGCCTTGGTCGCCCGGGGGCAACACGGCTACGTTGCCCTCCTCGAGGGCCGCGAAGCGGCGGCCGGAGGTGCGCAGCGTCATGTAGTTGCTGCCATAGCCATCGGCGAGCGGGTGCGTGTCGTCCACTGCGGCGCGGAAGATGGCGCCGGGGAGGTCGTAGCGCAAGCGGTCGCGGCCTTGGGCGGCGAAGGGCAGCGGATCAAGTCCCTGGGCGGCATTGTCATGGGCGTTGCGCTCATCGGCTGCTGCCTGAATGCGGTCCTCTTCGGCTTCGATGTCTGCGCGCTCGCCTTCGGAATAGCGGTTCAGGCCCCACCCCTCCTTGCCGGAGAAGGCGCTGCAGGCGCCGCCCACGGCGACGAGTTGCCCGCCGCCGCGCACCCAGCTGGCCAGGCTGCTGCGGTCGTCATCGTCCATGCGGTACCAGCCGCTCGGCAGGACCACCACATCAAGGTTGTCCAGGTCCAGGTCGCCGATCTCCCCCACCCGGTTCACCGGATATTGGAGGTTCTGCTCAAAGTGGTACCAGATCTCTCCAGCGCTCAGCGAACTGACCCCTTCACCGGCCACCGTCGCAATGCGCGGCGCCTGAATGGCGTCGTAATGGCTGCTGCCAAAATCGTATCCCGTGGTGACCCTTCCTGATGACACCGCTGCAGTGGCCACCCCCGCAGCCTCTCCTGCGCGACGTACAGCGCCGGCGAGGTCCGCCACCGTCTCGTTGTTTCTCCGCGTCACCACGAAATCGCCCGCGGCAAACACCTGGCCGTCCATGCTGAAACCGGTGTCAGCGCGCCTGACGGTGACGCCATCCGCAAGCAAGGAAGCCAGTCCACGGATGGCATCCGCTCCATGGCCGGGCAGCACCCAACCGTAGGGGTTGGTCAGTGCATTTGCGCGCGACGCCGCCGGCGCATCGGTCCAAGGTCCAGCCCCCTGCATGCGGGAGGTCAGTGCCAGCGCTTCCAGGCCCATCGCGTGGGGCAATGCCCAGGCGGTGATGTCGTAGGTCATGCTGTCGGCCAGTTCGGGATCGGGGTCCATCAACACCTGGAGGATGCCGCCTTGGGGCTGGTGGGCGTCGATGATGAGGTCGCCTTGGCGGACGGTGCGCTTGGACGTGCGGCCCGATGCATAGTCATAGGCTGGCACGGTAGCGGCGGTCTGTGCCCGGCCATAGGCGATGCCATTGGCATCGAGGATGCGGCGCAGCTCCACCATTTTGGCGGCATCCTGCTCGGCTGGAAATGCATAACTGGCGTAATCGCCAAAGGGGTCTGAGACGTTTTGATTGTAGTACTCGGCGAATTGCGTCACGAGCTCATCCGCCCGTCGGGCACTCTCCTCCACGGTGCTCATGCCCGACTCGTGGTGGTTGAGGATGCGGTATGCGAGGGTGAGGGTGTCGCCCAATGCCGTGGTGATGGCGCGGCCGGCGCGGCTGCTTCCGCCCTGTTCGTAGGTCATGCCGATGGCGCCGTTGAACAGCGGCCAGGTGTCCCCATAGGCGGGGTAGAACAGGTCAAACACCTCACGGGTGAAGTACAGGGCACCGCGGGCATCGAACCAACGGGCGTTGTTGGCGCCGATGTGCTCCTGGCACTTGCGCTGCCAAGGGCTGATGATCTTGTGGAAGGGCTCTGCCGCCGGTGCGAAGTAATAGGGTGAATTGACCCCCTGCTCGTGAAAATCCACGTGCACCTGGGGCATCCAACGGCGGTAAGCGGTCACACGCGCCTTGGTCTCGACCTGTGTCTGCCAAGCCCAATCGCGGTTCATGTCAAACATGTAGTGGTTGCTCCGTCCACCGGGCCAGGGCTCATCGTGCTCCACGGTTCCCGGGTCGACATTGGGCGCGCTCCCCGAAGTGCGGTCTTGAAAGGCCACATACCGGTCGCGCCCGTCGGGGTTCACGCAAGGATCCATGATGACCACGGTGCGGTCCAGCCATGCGGCCACATCGCCATCACCTGCATCCTTGCCCGATACGAGGGCATGCATGGTGCGCAGGGCCGCCTCGGTGCACACGGCCTCATTGCCGTGGACGTTGTAGCTGAGGTACACGAAGGCCACGCCCGCGTCGCCCGCTGGCACGCCGCCGCCCTCGGTGCGGGCGATGTTCTCGGCGCGCAGCGTCTCCAACCGCGATTGGTTGGCTTCCGAAGTCACCACCAGAAGTCCGAGCTCGCGGTACTCCGAGGTGCGGCCATATGGCTGCCACACGGCGCGATCGGACACCTCCGCTAGGGCCTTGGCGTAATCGACCACGCTGTGGTGACGGGTGAAACGGTCGCCCAATTCATAGCCGAGGAACGCGGCGGGTGTTGGCACTTGGGCTTGCAGGGTCAGCGCCGCACAAGACAGCGCCAAAAAGGCGAAGGTGATTTTCATGACGTGGCCGGCGCTCAAAGACAGATGTTGCCGAATTCCGCCAAGATAGCAAGCATGTCAGCGGTCGTGACCGCGCCGTCTCCGGTAATGTCTGCGCTGCAATCCGAGAGGCAGCCAAACTGCCCGAGCAGCATCAGCACGTCGCCCACAGCCACGATGCCATCCCCATCGAGGTCGGAAGGGCAATCGCCCAATTCGGGCAAGGTGCCCCAAACAATGAGTTCATCCAGGCGCCACACTTCGCCATCGGCATCGTTGCGCATCCGCACGCTCAGCTGGACCGTGGTGGCTTCAGGCAGGGCCAGCGGATTGACCGTGGTGGCACCATCCCCTACTTGCCCATCAATGTACAAGGGCTGGCCATCGAGGAGCACCTCAAACTCGAGGTAATCGTTGGGGCCTGTCATGCCACCGCTGCCCAGAAAGTCTGCCGAAACGGCCAAATCTTCTACGCCTTGCACGTCGACTTCCCTGGAGGTCCACGTCACGAGCCCATCGGTGTCGCGCACGGCGAGGACGGTATCGTTTTGAAACACCTCCGTCCACATGGCGTCCGTGGCCGCCGCTGGCGCCACACTCCATTCGGATTCACCTGCAGCGCTGTCGTTGGTGCCATCATATCCGTATTGCAGCCCCGAGGTATGAAAAGCTGCGCGATACAGGATGGGCCCCTCCGGCGTGGTCGGCGGCCCGGGCGTGCCCACACAACCGAAATCGGGCAGACTGCAATCGGTGTAGATGTCGTCAAAGGTGGTGGCATCACCGTCATTGCAAGGCGCACCTACATTGATGCAAGACCCGTCATCGAGGTTGGCTTCCGCATCGTAGTTGCACGCTGAATTCAAGGTGCAGCCCGGTACGTTGATCGGCGTGCCTGCACAACCGAAATCGGGCAGATTGCAGTTGGTGTAGACGTCGTTAAAGGTGTTGGCATCGCCGTCATTGCACGGGCCGCCCACTGCGAGGCAGGAGCCGTCGTCCAACGTGGCTTCCTCATCGTAGTTGCACGCCGAGGCCAAGGTGCACCCCGGGATGTCCGTCGGCGGCTCCCAGAACCAGCCGAGGTAGACCCAGTCGGGATGATCGACGTAGGGATTCCGGTTGCCTTGGGCGGTCTCTGTCCTGTTGTTGCGGGTCTGCTCCACCGGGCTGACCGGATCTTGGAGGTGCCAGTCGTAGAGGATCTGTGGGTCACATACCCCTGAGATGTCTCCGGCCTGCGTCGGATACATGGTGTAGAAATAGAACACACTCCTGGCCACATCCCCCTTGAATTCTTCTCTGGGCTCCCAAATGCCGCCTGAGCTCTCACTGAAATCATCGGCGTTGGCGGGGGTCGATCCTGTGCTGAAGTAATCCCCGGAGCCATTCACGCCGTACCACTGTGCGCTCCCGTCTGCCACTTCGCCGAAGGGTTTATTGGAGCGGGCAGAATTGGCGGAGCCGTGACATGGCCGGATGGACCAAATGTCCGATTTCATGGGCGATGCAGAGCCGTAGAACGACTGGGGGACAATGTGCTCTGCGTTGATGGGGTTGGGGTAGGTCACAAAGCCGCTGGACTGCTCAAACCCTGTGTAGATGCACGCAATTTGGCCGCCATCGGCATCCACGAAACCGTACATCTGTTCGCGGGCTTCGTTGTACCCGAGGTTGGTGAAGAGCCCGTCGTACCAATTCTGCTTGATCCACGAGCGCAGTGGCTCGAGCTGAAGGTCATTGGGTGCATCCGGCTGGGCCCACATCAATGTGGACCAGATCATGAGACCCCCGAGCAGGAGTGCGGAGAATAGAGAAGAGCGCTTCACGGCAAATTGAAAATACAACCCATCAGGGCGTCCACCGTTCATCGACTACAAAAGCACTGTCGTTCAATGCCGAAAGGAAGGCGATCAGGTCGGTGCGGTCTTGTTCGGTCAGGGCAAATGCGGCGAGCAGGCTGTCTTGGTGGGCATGGCCCGCTCCGCCCGTTGCGTAGTGCTCCAGCACCTCCGTGAGCGTGTTGAAACGGCCATCATGCATGTAGGGCGCGGTAAACCCGATGTTGCGCAGGGTGGGTATTTTGAAGGCGCCGCTGTCCGAAGGTTCTCCGGTCACGCGCCAGCGACCGGGGTCTACGGACACCGATTCGAGGCCGTTGTTGGCAAACCCATGGCTGGTGAACATCGGCGGGGTATGGCAACGGTCACACCCAAGGCCACCGGCACCAAAAAGGTCAGCGCCGCGCGCGACGTCGGCGCCGATGGTGGCCGCGTTGCGTTGCCACTGGTCCCACAAGGCGTTGCCGCTGATCAGGCTGCGCTGAAACGTGGCGAGGGCGCGCGTGAGCACGAAGGGGTCGAGTTCTCGGCCATACGCTGCATTGGCCGCTTCGGCATACTCCACCTGCAGCTCCTCGCACACTGTGACGATGTTGTGTGCGAACTCCGAGGGCTCCTGCAACGGAACCAGCACCTGCATCTCCAAAGTGGGCACCCCCCCTTCCGACATGAAATGGGGTTGATAGGCGACGTTGGTCAATGTGGAGGCATTGCGCTCGCCCACCACACCGAAAGCACCGGGTGTCACGGCTTCCGGGGCGCTGAAGGCCCGGTCAGGCAGGTGACAGGTGGCGCAGCTGACGTTGCCATCAAGCGACAGCCGGTTTTCATAGAAAAGCCTGCGGCCGAGCGCCCAGCGGACATCGGTGAATCCGTTGTCCTCAGGAAAGAGGAGTGGATCAAATCCTTCGGGGAGCTCAAAAAGGTCGGTCGTGTAGGTGGAGGGCGGCTCCTTGGTCGGGTTATCCGGATAGCAACCGAAGGTGCACAAGCACCCCAGCATCCACAGTCCGTATATCCATTCCCTTTTCACCGTACCAAAGATGCAACCAGAAATGGCGGTCGCATGTTGCACCGCCCGGGCATTAAGGTTCTCCGTGAAAGCGCACGGAAAAATCCAGGACGGTCCACGTCTCCAGGCTAAAACCGCCACCACTGAACCGGGGTCCCAAATACCAGCTGCCCTCGTGGCGCAACAAAATGGACTGGCTGTACGGGAGGAGCTCTTCAAAAACGTAAAGGTTCTGGAACCAGCCGTCCTCCTGCAGGGCCCCCAAGGGATTGCCCTCTGGGGTCAAGGCCAGGCTCTCATTGAACTCCATATACCAGATGTAGCTGTCTTCCTCCGGGTGGTAGCTGATCTGCCCCGTGACAAAGGGAGTGGGCGCAAAAAACCGCACGTGATTGAGCTCAACAGGGATGTTGGTGACCATCCACGATTGGTCCACCCACGCCGTATCCAACACTTCGTTGCCCGCACTGTCCGGGCGCAACTGAATATCGATGGCGGCGATGTGGAACTCCACGCTGTCCAGCGGAACGGCGCCGTCCATGAGCGCATCGCAATGGACTTCCCAGGAGCCCCTGACCACCGAGTCTACCTGCATTTCCCACGCGGTGAGAAAGCCGGTCAGGTCAGGCGTCGAAATGAACCCATTGCCATCATAATCAGGCATCCACGAGCCTTGCCCCTGGACAGGACTGGATAAAAACAGAGCGAGGACCAGGGAGCATCCCCCAATGACCTTTTCGATTTGAAGCTGCACAGAAGGCAATTTGGCAGCATTAATGTAAGGTATATCGACCCTTATATCAAATCAATCCGCTATCTCCAGGCATCGGGCGCCCCATTCCACCACATGAGCAGGATCAAGGCGCAAGCGACAACGTTGAGCACAAACCCGGTCCGCGCCATGGTGGACATCCCGATCCGCCCTGAGGCAAAGACGATGGCATTGGGTGGCGTGGCCATGGGCAGCATGAAAGCACAACTCGATGCCAGGGTCACGGGCACCGCAAAAAACAGGGGGTTCAATCCCATCCCGATTGCCATGGCGCCGACCACGGGGGTCAGGAGCAGCGTCAAGGCGAGGTTGCTCATGAGTTCTGTGGCAAACAGCCCCATCGCCGTCACGAGCACCAGCATGACAGCAGGTGACCAGCCCCACCCTGCAGCCTCTGCGGCCAAGGTGCCCGCCCAACCTGCCGCCTCAAACCCCTTGGCCAGGGCCAAGCCACCGCCAAACAACAGCAGGATGTCCCAAGGCAACCGCGCGAGGTCACCCGCAGCCAGCAAACGCGGTGCCATGTGCCGGCGGGTGCCGGGTTCTTCTGTCGTCGGCCGGCCGGCCGAAACAGCGAAACACGCCACGGCGGCGGCCACGGCGGTGGAGGTGTCGTTTAATTGAAGGCCATCCCCGAGGAGCATGTTCAGCGGAGAACGCAGCATCCAGAGCGCAGCCGTGCTGACAAAAAGAAACATCACCCGCTTCTCAGCCACGGACATCGGTCCGAGGGCCCGTCTCTCACGCTCTACCACCGCCTGGGTCTCTCCCCCGCTGCCAGCCGGCACCTTGTGCAAGAGCACCAGCAAGAGGAATACAGTCACGAGCAAGACCGCGGACATGGGGAGGCCGATGGACAGCCATTCGGCGAATCCGATGTCGACGCCAAAACGGTCCATGGCCACCCCCGCCAACGCGGCGTTGGGCGGGGTGCCCACCAAAGTCGCAATGCCTCCAGCATTTGCCCCGTAAGCGATGCCAAGGATGAGCGCGCCACCCCACGGAATGGACTGTTGTTTTTCGGACAGCAACCCCAATACAGCAGTGGCCATGGGCAACATCATGAGGGTGGTCGCGGTGTTGGAAATCCACATGCTCAGCAGCGCTGTGGCCAGCATGAACCCCAGCAAGGTGCGCCGGGGTCCGCCCCCGAGCCTGCCGAGCAGCTGGAGCGCGAACCGGCGGTGCAAGCCGTGCCGTTCCAGCGCCAAAGCCAGCACGAAGCCGCCCAAAAAGAGCCAGATGAAACGGGAGCCGAAAGGCGCAGCGGCCTCACCCAAGTCCAACACGCCCATGGTGGGAAACAGGACGAGGGGAAGGAGGCTCGTCGGACCAATCGGCACCGCGCCACCCAGCCACCACCACAGCATCCACCAAGCCGTTCCGGCCAGCGCGGCGTCGTGGCCCCATTCGCCTGAAGGGATGAACAAGAGGGCGCATAAAAACCCGACAGGGCCACCCCACAAGGCCAACAGCGCCCGCCACTTCATGGCATGAGCGCGATGTAGACCGGAAGGTGATCCGAGATGTAGTAGGCCCCCACGATTTTTTCCTCTGTGCAGTACCACGGCACGGAGGCGCCCCGGACGAAGATGTGGTCAATGCGCGGTGCTCCGCGCAATCCGCCCGTGGGAAACCCCGTGTAGGTTCCGATGTTGTCCCGGCATTTTCTGGAGGCCGCGTCGTGGGCATCGCTGAGGCCCGAACCTTGGAGGATTTGCAAGGGTTCGCTGCCCGGCTCGGCGTTGAGGTCTCCCAGCAGCAAATCGATGTCGGCGCCGCTGATGGAGAACTGCAGTGAAAGCATGCGGGCGGCGAGGGCGCGGGCACGGGCGCCGATGTGGGAGAAATGCGTGTTGGCGATCCGGATGACCTTCCCCGTGCGCCGGTCGTGGAGGGAGACGATGGTGGCGATCCGGGGCAACGCCGCATCCCAGCCCACCGATCCGGGCACATCGGGCTCGGTGCTCAGCCATTTGGTCTCGGCGTGCAGGAGGTCAAACCTGTCGCGCCGCCAGAAAATCGGGCAGTGCTCGCCGCCGGCAATACCGTCGTCCCGGCCAACGCCGTAGTGATCGTGTTCGGGCAGTCCCGCTGCGAGGTCGGCGACCTGGTTGGCCAAGGCTTCCTGAAAGCCGAGGATATCGAAATAACCGATGGCAGCAACCACTTGGTCTCGGCGCTGCTCCCAGGTCAAGGGGTCTCCGGGATTGTCATAACGGACATTGAAGGTGACTACGGCCATTTCATCCGGGTCCTGGGCCCGCAATGAACCGTCCATAAACCAGGTCACCGCGGCCAACAGGATCCCCGCTCGGATTGCACCCTTGATCATGGTGGCAAGGTAGCATTGTCGCGGGGCCTATTTTCGCGCTTCGGCGAAGCAAAGCCAACCATCCGCTAACCCCCCTTCACCCCTTCCCATTGGCACGCAAAAAGAGGCTCTTTCACAAAGGCGCCATGCTCGACCTCGAAGTGCTGGACGTCGCATTTGGCGGCAAAGGCATCGCCAAGGTCCCCACCGAGGACGGCGATTTCACCGTGTTCATTCCCAATGCGATCGCAGGACAAAAGGTGCGGGCGCGGGTGTCACTCTGCAAGCGCCGCCATGCAGAAGCCAAAATCACGGCTGTTTTGCGGCGGGCCCCGGAAGAGCGAGAAGTCCCTTACCAGGCCATCCCCGGCGCCCCGTACATCACCCTTCCCTTGGAGGTACAGCGGCAATTGAAGGAGCGCACCACCCTGGAGGTCTACCGCAGGATAGGCGAGCAGGACGACATCGAGACGCTCTACGAAGGGTGGGTGGATTCCCCCCTGCCCTTCCACTACCGCAACAAGATGGAATACAGCTTCTCGGCCATCGGGCGCGGTCCCGATGCAGACCCGGAAGCTGAATTCGGCGATGGATTCCACCTGGGTTTCAAGGCCCGCGGAACGTGGTGGGCCGTGGAGGACCTCAATGCCGACAGCGGCCTGTTTGATGCCCCGATGGAAAACCTGCTCCCCGGCATCCGCCAGTGGCTGGAGGCCACGGGGCTTCCGGCTTGGCATGCGCCCCGCCGCGAGGGGTTTTACCGGTTTTTGGTGGTGCGCAGAAGCCTGGCAGAAGACCGTTTGCTGATCAACCTGGTCACCACCTCCAACGGATTGGAGGCATTCGATGTCCCGGCTTTTGGTCAGTGGCTTCAGTCACAGTTGGGAGAAAGGCTGGCGGGGTTCATCCACACGCTCAATGACGACACCGGTGAGCGCGTCGAAGCTCGGGAAGGGTCGTCCCGCCTCATTTTGGGAGATGACCACGTGGTCGAACGGCTCCATGGACTCTCCTTTGAGATCCAGATGAAGAGCTTTTTTCAGACCAACCCACCCTGCGCGGAGCGGCTCTATGCGCAGGTCCTCGCCTATGCCTTTCAGGATCCCGTTCCTCTGGCCGGGACGGCAGATGCCGTGACCTTGGACCTGTTTTGCGGCACGGGCACCATCGCCCAGCTGCTGGCCAAGGAAGGCCAGCGCCGCGTGATCGGTGTGGACCTCGTGGAAGATGCCATACACGATGCCCGCAAAAGCGCCGACCGCAATGGGGTGCAAGGGCTGGAGTTTCACGCCGCCGATGTGGGCCGCTTCCTCTTGGAACACCCCGAGTACCAAGGGCGCATTGGCACGGTGGTACTCGACCCGCCCCGCAGTGGCATCAGCCCCAAGTCCCTCAGAAAAGTCATCCGCCTGCGCGCCGAGCGGCTGGTCTATGTGAGCTGCAATCCGGCCACGCAAGCCCGGGACCTGGTCATCCTCAGGGAGGCTGGATATGTGCTTCGGCAGTTCAAGTTGGTCGACCAATTCCCGCACACTTCCCACATCGAGGCCGTGGCCTTGTTGGAATTGGACCCCGCCCTCGCTGGCGAAAATGATGGAAAGGACGAACTTGCAACACCATGAGCGCCCCGATTCAGTCCACCGCAGGAGAAGCTGTCATCCTTGATGCAGAGCGCATCGAAAGGTGTATTCAGCGCATCGCACGTCAAATTTTGGAGGACCACCACGGCGCGGTGCGGGTGGTGGTCGCCGCCATCGAAGGACAGGGCGTGGTGTTGGCAGAGCGCATCGCGGCTGAATTGCGCGCCATTCAGGCGCCTGAAGTCCTCTCCTGCGTCATTCGCATGGACAAGGACGACCCACTGGATCATCCGGTGAGCCTCACGGATGCGGACGCTTCACCCTTCGATGCAACTTCCCTTTCTGGAGCGGTTGTGATCGTGGTCGACGATGTGCTCAACAGCGGACGCACCTTGCTGCATGGTGTGGCACACATCCTCCCTGCCCGGCCCCGGCATGTGGGCACCTGCGTCTTGGTGGACCGCATCCACCGGCGGTTTCCCGTGCGGGCGGATTATGTAGGTCAAAGCCTATCGACCAACCTCAAGGACCACATTGCCGTCCAGCTGAGCGGTCCCGGTCCCGATGTGGCCCTGCTCAAGGACTGACCCCACCCAACCGCTCGATCATCCCTATTAAGGATGCCAACCGCTGGCCATCCAGAGCGTCTGCATCCACAGTGATGTTGGCCCGTTCGTAGACGCGCTCGCGTTGGGCAAGGTGTCGGCGGACAAATGCTTCCAGCTCGTCTTCTGGAATGTCTGCGATGAGGGGGCGCTCTTTTCTTTTGGCGCTGAGGCGCCGCACCAAGGCCTCCACAGAAAGCTTGAAGTACACCACGGCCCCGCTGGCCAGCATGATGTCCATGTTGTCCTCATGGCAAGGGGTTCCGCCGCCTGTGGCCACCACGCATTGACCCGGACGCGCGCACAGCGTCTTCAATACCTCCTGTTCTGCAGCGCGGAAACCGGACGCCCCTTTCGATTCAAACAGCGCCGAAATGGACTGCCCAGCGGTGCGGGCCAATACAGCATCCGTATCTGCAAATGGCCACTTCATCGCACCCGCAAGACGCTGGCCTCCAGAAGTCTTTCCCGAGCCCATGTATCCCACGATGAAAATGCGGTCAGGTGCCATGCTGTCGAAGATATGCGGTCGTGTCTGACAAAAAGTCACCCGAAACCCCCGCGAACCGACAAAATGACGTGCTCACAGTGACCATGGGCAACTGGCATTGAATTCGCTCTTGTCCGACCGTCGATTCATCGATCAAAAAACGGCAATCTCTCCTCATGGAACAACACGCATTTACACTCAAATCCCAAGCTGCACTCCAAATGGCGCAAAGGAGCGCAGGAGATCGCAGCCACGCCCAGGTGGAACCACTGCACTTGCTCCACGCCCTGCTGCACGGCGCCGACCCCCTGCCCGTCCGCCTGTTGGACAGGCTGGAAGTGGCTGTTCCGGCGCTCCGCATGGCCGCCGACAAAGCCTTGGATTCCCTGGCCACATTGCAAAAGCCCGCTGCGCAAATCCCTTGGTCATCACCCGCCCAGAACGTCCTGCGCACCGCCACAGCTTCTGCGCAGCAGTCAGGCGACCAATACGTGGCCCTCGACCAGCTGCTCGCCGCCCTGGTTGAAATCGACAGCACCGCATCCCGCATCCTGAAAGATGCGGGCGTGCAAGCCGCACAGATGAAAGAAGCGCTGCGCATCCTCAGAAAAGGCCGGACCGCCAACAGCGCGAGCCATGAGGACGCCATGGAGTCGCTTTCGCGGTATGCCCGCAACCTCAATGCGCTGGCCAAGGAAGGCAAATTGGACCCCGTCATTGGCCGCGACGAGGAAATCCGCAGGGTGTTGCAAATCCTGAACCGCCGGACCAAGAACAACCCCATTCTCATCGGCGAGCCCGGCGTGGGCAAAACCGCCATCGCGGAGGGGATTGCTCACCGCATCGTATCCGGCGACGTGCCGGATAACCTGATGGATAAAACCGTCCACAGCCTGGACATGGGAGCGCTCGTGGCCGGCGCCAAATACAAGGGTGAATTCGAGGAGCGACTCAAGGCCGTGGTCCACGAAGTTTCCGAGAGCGATGGGCGCATTCTCCTCTTCATAGATGAGATCCACACCCTCGTGGGTGCCGGCGGAGGCGAAGGCGCCATGGATGCCGCCAACATTTTGAAACCCGCCCTTGCCCGCGGTGAATTGCGCACCATTGGGGCCACAACGCTGGCCGAATACCAGAAGTTTTTTGAAAAAGACAAGGCCCTGGAGCGGCGGTTCCAGAAAGTGCGGATTGAAGAACCCGACCGGGACAGCACCCTGGCGATTCTGCGCGGAATCAAGGAGAAATACGAAGTCCATCACCAGGTGGAGATCCGGGATGAAGCCCTGGTGCGCGCCGTGGAACTGTCCACACGCTACCTGCCGGACCGTTTTTTGCCCGACAAGGCGATTGACCTGATGGACGAGGCCGCCTCGCGTTTGCGCCTTGAAATGAACTCCAAACCGCAGGCCCTCGACGACCTCGAGCGCAAAATCATGCAGCTCGAAATTGAGAAGGCCGCCATTGCCGGAGAAGAGGATCCGGTACGGAATACCGAAATCGACATCAACCTCGCCAACCTGCGCGAAGAGCGCGACGGCCTGCAGGCCAGGTGGACCGCCGAGCGCGATGTCATCGACGAGGTTCAGGCCCTCCGCAGCACCCTGGAAGCGCTCAAAGGCGAGGCTGAGCGCGCGGAACGGGAAGGCGATTTCGGCAAGGTGGCCGAGATCCGATACGGCCGCATCCGCGAGCGCGAAGCGGAGCTCGAATCGGCCAAGGCCCGGCTCATTGACATGCAAGGTGCGTCCCGCATGGTCAAGGAAGAAGTGGATGCTGAGGGGATTGCCGAGGTGGTCAGCCTCTGGAGCGGCATACCCGTATCCCGCATGCTCAAGGGGACCCGAGAGAAATTGCTCGACCTCGAAGCAGCGCTCGGAAAACGCATCATCGGCCAGCGCGGTGCGATCGAGGCGGTCAGCGAAGCGGTGCGGCGCACGCGGTCCGGCTTGGCCGACGTCAATAAACCCATGGGCAGCTTTGTCTTCATGGGTTCCACGGGGGTAGGCAAGACAGAATTGGCCAAAGCCCTGAGCGACTTCCTCTTTGACGACGAGCGCGCAATGGTGCGCCTGGACATGGGAGAATTCCAGGAGCGGCATACGGTGAGCAGGTTGGTCGGAGCCCCTCCGGGATACATCGGACACGACGAGGGCGGACAGCTCACCGAGGCGGTGCGCCGGAGGCCATACAGCGTGGTGCTGCTCGATGAAATCGAGAAGGCCCACCCCGACGTCTTCAACACCCTGCTGCAGGTGCTCGACGAAGGCCGACTGACCGACAGCAAAGGCCGCCTGGTGGACTTCAGAAACACCCTGATCATCATGACTTCCAATGCCGGGGCGGAGGCCCTGCGCGAGCGGTTTGATCAGGCCCAGGAAAATGGCGACCCCGCCGAACAAGTGGCCGGGTCCAAAGCCATGCAGGCCACAGCGATGGACGCCCTCGGCTCATTCCTGCGCCCAGAGTTCATCAACCGCCTGGACGAAGTGGTGGTCTTCCATCCCTTGGGCGTATCGCACACCCGGGAAATCGTCGGGTTGCAGCTGGGCCGGCTCAAAGCCCGCCTGCAAGAAGCGGGCATACAGCTCAAAGCGACCCCGGATGCACTGGATTGGCTGACCCAAGAGGGGCATGACCCGACATTTGGCGCCCGCCCCGTCAAAAGGTTGATCGAGCGGGCTGTCTTGAATCCGCTGTCCAAGGTCATCCTGGCTGAGGATGGCGCCGGTGACCGTCCAACAGTGATGGACATCTTTGACGGAAAGGTGGTGTTTCGTCAGCCCCTCGAAGACGAGGCGCTCATCTCGGTGAGCTGAAACCGTTTAGAGCACGTCCACCACAAACATGGAGCGCCCGCCGAGCCGCCCTTCCAACCGGTCTCCGGACCGGACGGGGCCCACTCCGGCGGGCGTTCCTGTAAAGAGCAAATCTCCGGTCTTCCAGGTACTGTAACGGGACACGTGCGCGATGAGTGCATCCACCGAAAACAGCATGTCGGCGGTGTGGCCTTCCTGGACCGTTTCGCCATTCTTGAGCAGTGAAAACCGCACATCTTGGATGTCGCCACCCAATTCCACGAGGGGCACCCACTCCCTGGACACAACCGCGCTGCCATCAAAGGCCTTGGCTTTTTCCCAGGGCTTGCCCGCCGCCTTCAATGCTCCTTGCACATCGCGGGCGGTAAAATCAATGCCCAGCCCCACTTGGGTGTAGCAGCGGGCGGCATGCGCCTCATCGATCCATTTGGCGGCGCGCTCCATGCGCACCACAAGCTCTACCTCGAAGTGACAGTCGGTCGTCCATTCCGGTATGGCGAAGGGGTGGTCCTTGTGCAGGATGGCGCTCTCGGGCTTGAAGAAAAACAGGGGCTCCTTGGGCGCGGTGTTGCCCAGCTCTGCGGCATGGTCCGCATAATTCCTCCCGATGCAAACGATCTTCATGACGCAAAGGTGGGCCAAGGCCCGGTTCAATCCATGAACAGGCGCACTTCCACGCGGCGATCGAATACCGCCCCCCATTCCGGTTGCCGCTCTCCAAAATGCGCTGCCGTCACCCGGTCGGCGGCGATGCCGCGCTCAAGCAGGTAGTAGCGCACGATTTGGGCCCTCCGTCTGCTGAGCTCCATGTTGGCCCGTTCGGATCCGGTGGCATCGCTGTGCCCGGTCACCAATACGCGCAATGTGGGCAGGGTGACCATCCATTCCACGAGGGTATTCAATCCGTATTCGGCGCTCAAACCCAAGGCGGCACTGCCTGAGGGGAACTGCAGTGTGAACTGCTCGGGCAGCCGATCCGGCACGCCACCACCCGTCGTGTTGCCGGGCTGCCAACCGCCATCCAGTCCCCGGTTGGGAAACCCGCCTTGTGCGCCCGCACCTGCATCCGATGGGTGGTTGCGCTCGAGGGCCTCCACCCGCTCGATCAATGCGCTGAGCGCCTTGGCGACCTCATCGCCCAGCCCATCAAGCGGCTCACCTCCCGTCCCCAGCCCGTCCAGGGTGCTTTCGTCACGGGACACCTCTCCAAAATCTGGCAAGGGCATGGGGTCCAGTGGATCTGAGCCCCCTTGCAACTGTGTCCAATCCGTATTCAATTCTTCCCGGGCTTGGACTTCACGGGCCAATGCAGCATTGGCAAACACGCCAATGTCCATGGCCACCAAGAGCAAGACATCTTCTAATTCGCCCTGCACTTGGAAATAGGTCCACTCACCGTCGGCCCACCCCCTCGGCGCAGGCGGGATTTCCCATCCCTCAAGCCCGGCGAGCGCCTCTTTGACCCGGGGACGAAAGCGCTTGAACTCCACCATGTCCCCTTCGAGGTAGTAGGGCACTGAGGCCTTGACGACGGCGGTCATGGCCTTCATGGTCCGGGAAATGGGGGTTTTGAGGGTGACGCGGCCGCGGTCCACCGCAACATCGGAGGCCAGGCGCGTGGCGAGGACCTCCATCACCACAGCCTGATACCGCTTGGCGGTTTCATCCACTGGCTGCCCTTGTGCACAGGCCGCCCCCATGGACAACACCACACACGACCAAGACAGTGTCATGGCAATCAATAGGTTCCGGGCTTCGCAGCGCAACATGGCAACTGCAATTTAACTCATTATGAGCGCTTTGTGCCCCTCGCCAGCGAAACCGCCGCCTCATTTTCCGCGACCGCGCAGCACGATCCAAACGGTGTAGGCCAGTATTTTGAAATCGAGGCCCAGCGACATGTTTTCAATGTAGATCAGGTCAAACCTGAGGCGCTGGACCATCTCCTCCACATTTTCAGCATAGCCGTATTTCACCTGGCCCCACGAAGTGATGCCGGGACGGACTTTCTGCAGGTGCTGGTAGTGGGCGGCTTCCTTGGAGATCAGGTCGATGTAGTGCTGCCGCTCGGGGCGCGGCCCCACCAACGACATTTCACCGACCAAGACATTGAAGAACTGCGGCAACTCATCGAATCTGGACTTCCTGAGGAAGCGGCCTACCCTTGTAATTCGGGGATCGTTGTCACTCGACAATTGGGGCCCATTGCGCTCTGCGCCGGTGTACATGGACCGGAATTTGTGGATCATGAATGGCGCGCCCCAGCGGCCGACCCTTTCTTGGTGGAAGAGTATCGGCCCTTTGGACGAGGCCTTCACCGCCAAGGCGATGCTCAGCAGCAAGGGGGTCAATGCCACGAGGGCCAGACAACTGACGACCACATCCATGCCCCGCTTGACGGTCACCTGCCACGCCGGCATGATCTCCTTTCGGATGGCGATGAGCGGAGCGCCAAACAAGCTCTGCATGCGCACCAGGCCGCTCAGGATGTCATAGATGTCCGGGATGATCTTGATGCCAACCCCGGTGCCTTCCAATTTGTTGATGATGGACTCCAATTCGCCGTGGTCCGAGCTGCGGACCGCAAGGATGACTTCCTCCACATTGTTTTCGTCGATGAGGTCGGTCAATGCCTCAGTAGAGCCCAGACATGGAATGCCTTCCAAGGTCCGGCACGCTTCTTGGCCCACTTGGATGAACCCGATGAAGCGAAAACCGGGATTGCGCCGCAAAGCGCGGATTTCGCGGACGGTGGAGACGGCCTCTTCGTTGCACCCCACGATCAACGTATTGAAGGCGACCTCTCCCTTGTGCACGCGTTTGACGGTCCGGGTGGTGAGGGGCATGCGCACGGCGATCACCGCTGCGGACTGCGCTGCAAACAGGACCATCAGCGATTGATAGTATTGGGTATAGCTGCTGATTGTATCGTCCAGAATCAGCACGAAGAACAGCGTCACCGCACCGAGCAATGAGGTCCACAGGACCTGTCCCACCTCCTGCGAACGGTGCCTACGGAAAGGCTCTCCATGCATGCCGGCCAGACCATACAAGCCCACCCAAAACATCGGCACGAACATCAGGCCGTACTTGAAGTTGCCGTCCAGCAACAGGGCTTCGGGAAACCACTGGTCTTTGAAAGCCGGCGCTTGCTCCAGCACATTTTTCCTGTAGAGATAGAGGGTGGTCCATGCCACTGCTGAAGCCAATACATCCCCCAATACGTAGCGCACCGTGGCCCACCAGCGGTCCCGCGAGGTGATCGGCTTGGCGTTCATGAGGCTATTGGGCAGAGGTTCCGTCATGCTCCTCAATAGGTCACGATGCGCACGTTGTCCAGCCCCACCGAACCCGCCGTGCGCTCCGCTTCCAAAATGCACTCCACATAGACTTCGAAATGATCAGCAGCCCCTTGCGCCATGACCACCGCGCCCAAGTCCACGTACAATTTGTTCCAAGTGGCGGCTTGTCCTGCCGATTCCGTGGGGTTTACCACCAAGGCCAGGTGCTTGGTCTCCTGCCCGTTCCGAAATCCATACAGTCCGACGGCAAAAGACTGGTCGCATCGGTAGTCCAATTCCAAAAAGACGGGCAGTCCAGATGTCAAGTCGAACTCCTGCTCCACCGTGCGCACCCGTATGAGGGGGTTGTCGGTGTCCACATCGATCCTGCCGGAGTGTCCCCCTTCGAATACTTCCCCCTCCAGATCGGTTCTGACCAAGCCTGCTCCCCCCGCCATGTTGGCGAATACGTTCGAATTCTCAAAGTCCTCCACCGCGATGAGGCGGACGTTGTCCACCAGTCCAATCTCAGGAAGGAGGGTGTCCCGTGAACCGGCGGTGCCGTCCACGAAGTGATCCACGGTGGTGTAAAAGGGGTATGGCGCGCGGCTGTTGCTGATGCCGTTTTCACGGATGCCCGCGAGCAAGGTCACCGGGCTGCCTGCGGCATCGGCAGGCAGTATGGGGACAATGGCGGGAAGGGGAAATACGCCCACCACATCCGTGGCGCTGTACACCCACAAGTCGGTCACGTTGGTGGATGCCGTGCCTTGGTCTTCCCCCGGGGTGTATTCAATGTCTGGGACAATCAAATAACGCGGTACATCCTGGTCCGCATTCATCAATGAACACCCCCACAGGCCAAGCAAGACCATGCCGATTTGGATGGGCGGTGAAACGGTGCGCAAAATGCGGCGGGAGCGCATGTTTGGTTCGGGTTGTGGTTCGATTGAAGTCTGGGATGTCCGCTTGGCATCCCGCGCTTCATCATTGGAACGGCCCCTCATGCGGATTTCATATGTGCGGTGCCTCATAGTTTTCCACATGTGCCATCGTGGACAGCGCCGGTCACCGCAGAATCATGATGTAGCCTGTCTTCCTGATGATCTTGCGCACCACCGATGTCGGGTCCCGAAACGTGACCTGAAAGGCGTACACCCCATCGCGCACGAAGAACAATTTCTCATCCAAGGGCCGCTCATCCTCGCGAAATCCACCCGTCCAGTATTCTTCAGGGTTTTGGGATTGCCAGACCATGCCACCCCAACGGTCAAAGATCTTGAGGTGATATTCCTCTGGAGCGCACTCAAAAACGGGGCGCCAAGCATCGTTGATGAGGTCACCGTCCGGGGTGAACCCTGAGGGCGCAAAGACTGCACACCCGCAGGGCACTTCAACTACGAGAACAGAGTCTGCCACCGAGCCACAATCGGTCGAATGGGTGGCCACATAAAGACCCGCCTCCGAAATCACACGGACGCTCCCTGTCTCCCCATCGTCCCAATAGACCG
>DGOE01000146.1 GCA_002389295.1 Flavobacteriales bacterium UBA4474
CACAAAGTCCTCGAAGGTGTCGTGGCCGACCTTGTGAGCGGGGCATCTGCCTGCCTGTGCAGCGACGCGGGCACACCCGCCATCAGCGATCCTGGGTTTTTGCTCGTGCGCGCCTGCATCGAGGCAGGGGTGGAGGTGCAATGTCTTCCTGGCGCGACCGCTTTCGTTCCCGCACTGGTCATCAGTGGGCTGCCTTGCGATCGTTTCGTTTACGAGGGGTTCCTGCCCCACAAAAAGGGCCGACAAACCCGGCTCAAGGCCTTGGCGGATGAGGTCCGCACCACCGTCTTGTACGAATCGCCTCACCGCATCGTCAAGCTCATGGCAGAACTGGAGGAGCACTGTGGTCCCGATCGCCCGATGAGCGTCAGCAGAGAGCTGTCCAAGAAATTCGAAGAGACGGTCCGCGGAACATGCAAGGAAGTCCGCGCGCATTTCGATGACCACCCGCCCAAAGGCGAATTTGTGGTGGTGGTGGGCGGACGCCCTTGACGCCCTTGACGCTCCTCATGGCCTTGGCGGCCTTGACGCCGCCCGGTAGGCCGTCAGAATAGGACCTTCTGCAGCTCGCCCACGCGGTCCACGCGAATGAGCTCGAGCCCTTTCGGAGGCGCAGCCCCCTTGCCCGCCAGGCCGCTCACGACCAGCCGCTTCATGCCCAGTTTGGCCGCTTCCATCATCCGTTGTTCCAAACGGGCCACAGGCCGCACTTCTCCGGTCAACCCCACTTCTCCGCACAAGGCGGTCTTGGGGTCCAGCGTCAGGTCCAGCGTGGAGCTCAAAATGGCGCCGACCACCGCCAAATCGATGCCGGGATCGCCCAAACGGATGCCGCCGGCGAGGTTGAGGAAGACGTCGGATGCGCCCAACTTGAAGCCGCACCGCTTTTCCAGCACTGCCAGCAGCATGTTCAATCGGCGCAACTCATAGCCCGTAGCAGAGCGTTGCGGTGTGCCGTACACCGCACTGCTGACCAACGCTTGGATTTCCACCATCAAAGGCCGCGCACCTTCTATGGCGACAGCCAGAGCGGTGCCGCTCAAACGGGAGTCCGTATGGCCCAACAGGGCGCCGGAAGGATCAGTGACAGGATGGAGGCCATCGCCCCGCATTTCAAAAATGCCAATCTCTTGGGTAGAGCCGAACCGGTTCTTTGCGGCGCGCAGGATGCGGTAGGCATGGTGCCGGTCTCCTTCAAACGTGAGCACCACATCGACCATGTGCTCGAGCACCTTCGGACCCGCAATGGCCCCTTCTTTGGTAATGTGGCCGATGAGAACCACCGGCAGCTGCAGCGGCTTGGCCGCCAAGATGAGTTCGGCCGTGGACTCGCGCACTTGCGCTACGGAGCCCGGCGCACTTTCCACACGCGGGGTGTGCAGCGTCTGGATCGAGTCGACAAAGAGCAGGTCGGGTTTGTGGTCCTTGATGGCCTTGACAATGCCCTCGGTAGACGTCTCGGGCAGAATCAGCAATTCGGGACCCAATACCCCCAATCGGTCTGCGCGCAGCCGCACTTGCTCCGGACTTTCCTCTCCGCTGACGTAGAGGACGGTTCCGCCCGCCTTCATGGCGGTCTGCAAGCTCAGCGTAGACTTTCCAATCCCCGGCTCCCCTCCCAATAACACCAGCGCTCCGGGGACGAGGCCGCCCCCCAGCACCCGGTTGAATTCGGGTTCTCCGGTGCTGGCCCGGTCGGTCTTGTGCTCAGTGTAGTCGATCAAAGGCCGGGCCACCACAGCACCTGCGGCTACGGCAGACCGCTCCATACGGGGGTTGGCCGACTCTTTGAATTCGGTGACGGTATTCCAAGCCTTGCAACTCGGGCACCGCCCGACCCACTGGCCTGTCGTATGTCCACAGTCACTGCAGACGAAGTGTGTCTTCGCCTTGGCCACGCCGCGCGATCAGCGTTGGATCATGACCGAACCACTGAACTCCTTGCCGTTGGGCAAGGTCAGCAGGTAGTAATGGGTGCCGGAAGAGGCGTCCCGGGCATCCCATTGGTTATCGTAATTGTCGCTCTGGAAGACCAGGTTACCCCAGCGGTCATAGACCATCAGGATGGCGCCGTTGTAACGCAAGAGGCCCTCAATTTCAAACCGGTCGTTCTTGCCCACCGACCCTTCGGCCGTTCCAGGAGTGAAGATGTTTGGAATCTTGATTTCGCAAGCGTCCACCTGCACTTCCCATTGATAGCTCAATCCTGCAGGCGTGCAGGGGTTCAATGCAGTTCCGGTCAAGAACAGTGGAGCGTACCAGTAGGTGGTGTCCAAGATTTGAGCCGAAGTGAAAGTCACCTGGTCTTCTTGCAAGAAGTTGAGGTTGCTCGGGCTGGGGGTGCCAAACTGGAATTCGAGGGACCAGTTCCAGTCAACAGCATTCAAACTATTGAGCTCAAATGTGTTGGGGATTTCGGGACAGAGGAAAAGCGATTCAATGTCGCTGGGGATGATGGGTTCGGATGTACCCAATTCCACAGGATATCCCATCCAGACAAAGGTGCTGTCGTCAAAGACGGTGCAGCCCAGGGGGTCCTCGAAAGTGGCTGAGAGCCAAGTGTCGTGGTAGGGGTTGAAGGTGGCGGTATAGGTGCTGCCTACAGTGCCATCTTCCCAAGTGACCGTCCAGTCATTGTCCGTCAGAGGATCCACCAGCACGGTGTTTCCACCCTCGCAATTCAGGCTGTACGCCGGCATGGGGTTGGGGATGGGCACAAAAACCTGTACTTCTGAGCAGGCTTCTGCGGCACCACATTCGTTGGTGGCCTCGATGCAGTATTCACCGGCGGCATCGGCCAGGATCACAAAATCGTCCTCGTTGAGGTTGGCATTGTCCAGCGTCCATTCGATTTCTGCATCGCTGCCAGGGTCCAGTCCCGGATCCAGCACAACTTCAGTTCCTTCCTCACACACGATGATGTCTTCAAGCTCGGGCTCCAGTTGGGCGGAGGCCACAATGGTGAAGGGCAATTCAAGGGATCCGCAGGCATTGCTGATTTCCACAGAGAGGTCGTACGTACCATCGGTGTTGTACTCATACTCAGCGAAAAAGCCTTGGGACGATTCGGCATCGGGCCATTCGAAGGGATAGATGGCGCCTTCGTAGAGGGTGTCGACCTGGAAGTTGGCAGATTCACCACCACACAAGAGGTAGCTGCCATCGGCCTGCAGGTTGGCGGTCGGGCCGACAAGGTTGGCCACAGGCGTGGTGCTCACCTCCATGGGATAACACGCCGCATAGCCACAGTTGTCATCCGTGAAGCACACCTCGTAGACGCCAAAACCACTGGTAGGGTTGAAGAACGTATTGAATTCCGTCGGTTCAGAGAAGGTGCCGGAGCCTTCACTGACGCTCCATGACCCGCCGACGGGGTCCACTTCGCAGTTGGCTGTGGCGGAATACACCAATCCACCCTCTGCAGGGAGGTCTTCCACAGGCTCAGGGTTCTGCGTCGTGCAATTGTACACGGTGAAACTGAAGTCCTCTACGGGCGCGTTTGCACCTGTGACCAGGATGATTTCCACGAGGTCCCCCAGCGAGACTTCAATATCAGTGTGGGCCGTAAACACTTCAAAGCTGGTCAGCACGTATGTAGACTCGTTTCCGTCGGCGTCGGTGACCGTCACTTCCAAATAGTTGTCGCCACCCCATCCACTCGGGTCGGAGGCGGTCATGTAGATCAGGAGCGGTCCGGCATCGGGTGTGGTGTACCCTCCGCTGAATTGGACGCTGTAGAGGCTGTCGCACACGGGTGGAATGGTGACCTCGGGAATGACCTGGGTGACTTGTTCCACATTGAACACGCGCTGTCCCTGACATCCATCGTCATTGGTAACCAAAATGCGGAACGAACCTGGCGTCACACCGATGGCGGTGTCGCCCAGTTCGGTAGCTGGAATGACAATTTCGCCACCAGCACCATTCCAGTCGCCATCCCATTCGTACTCGACGAATTCGTCCATGTCTTCGTCACAGACGGCTACAATGGCGGTATCGTCACCACAAATAGGATTGGGCTCGATGCAGACATCGGGCAAGAAATACAGGCTCTGGTAAATGAAGAAATCCTGAGAGGCAGAGCACCCTTCGTCGATGGAGGCGGTCACATTGAAGGTGCCTCCAAAAGGATAGGTGCACTCGGGGCCGCTGCACCCAAGGGTCCACAGGTAACTGTCGAAGTCGTCGTTACAGGTAATGGTGGTTTCTTGCCCTGAGCAGATGCTGAGGTCGCCCTCAACGGTCAGCGTTGGGAGTTCCACATTGATGACCTCAACCCAGTAACTCAACACCGTTTCTCCAACAGGGGTGCCGTCATCTGTGGCTGTGATTTCGAGGAAATAAGTCCCGACGTTGTCGGCTGTTCCTGCGAGGAAGGCATCCAAATAGGTGATGCCATCTTCCACGTAAGTGCCATTGTTGGTCACAGCGGGCACATCCGACAATTCGATGGAGACGGTTTGGTCCGACTCTGGCGAGAGAAAGCCCAGGTTCAAATCAAGGGTGTCGTTGAGACAGACATACAGGGTGTCATCGCAACCGGAACCAGGGGTTTCCGTGGGAATGGGCGCTTGGTTCGGGTCTGCGCCCGAAACGTTGATGCAGAAGTCCTTTCCGTTGAGCCAAAAGCAGCCATCTTGGTTGGCGGGTCCGCCACCATAGGGTCCATTGTAGCTGCCGTCTTGAAAGTTGAAACGGCCGAATTGCACAAAGTTGTCGCTGTTGTTTTGGACGTCTACACCCACTGTGGCGGGGTCAGGTCCGCAGCAACCCCCTTCGCCACCCACATCGCCGTGGGCCCACTCCATCGATTCGTAGCAGAGCTGGACGTTGTTGCCCCCACCAACTGCAATGGAGCCGTCGGCAGAGAACACGATCTGATAGCTGTTGGTGCGGTCGTCGCCGTTGTTGTAGTACCCAACGTCCACCCAGTTCACATAAACGGCCTCCGGTGTGATGCGGTAGAAAATGTCGCCTGTAAGGCGGTAATCCGCGTCCGCCCAAAAACCAGAAATGATGTTGTATTCAGAATCGGGAAGTTCCTCAGGCGTCCAGTCGATGACCGGCTCGATAAAGGAAATCATGCCTTTGGAGTTGATGTAGAACTCATCGTACGTCTGACCGAACAAGTTGAAACTGAACGGCAAGGAAAGCGGACCGTGGGCGTAGTCCACATCAATACCGGCGCCACCGGTGAATTGCTGCATTTCCGGGGTAATCTCAGTGTAGGATTCCGTGGGCTCGATCCAACAGTCGCACTCACCTGAGCGCATGAGGCGTTGCTGCTTGCGCAACGCCTTCTTGGCGAGGTATTCAGGCGTGTTTTGGTGCCGCTTGATGACGGCAATGACGGCTTCTTGGTCGTAGCCTTCCCAATTGCGGTAAACATCCCACTCGTCTCGGTCCATCATCATGACGGCAAAGTCGAAACCACCATACTTGCTGTAGAGCGCGTCGATTTCGGCCGGAAGGTTTTCCTGAGCATTGAAGGAAAACGGGAGGGCGCAGGCAATGAGGAGAATTATTGAAAATCTCATGGTGTTGGTTCTCGCGGGGGGGCGCAATATACCCCAAGCCGACGCCATCGCACACCCTTTCAGCCTCATGCTGGAGGATAGACGGTATAATGGGGCGAATGAACGTCGGGGAATAGAGGTTTGGGCGCAGCACCATCCCGCCCTGACCGGGCGTACTTTTGCGGAGCCCATGGAAAACATTCGGAACTTCTGCATCATTGCCCACATCGACCACGGCAAGAGCACGCTCGCCGATCGCCTGCTGCAAGTCACGGGTACCGTGGACGAGCGCCAACTGCAGGAGCAGACCCTGGACGACATGGATTTGGAGAGGGAAAGGGGCATCACCATCAAGAGCCACGCCATCCAGATGCGGTACTCCAGGGGTGGCCAGGATTACATTTTCAATCTCATCGACACCCCAGGACACGTAGACTTCAGCTATGAAGTGAGCCGTTCTATTGCCGCTTGCGAAGGCGCACTGCTGATCGTTGACGCGACACAGGGCATTGAGGCGCAGACCATTTCCAACCTGTATTTGGCCATCGAGCACGACCTGGAGATCATTCCGGTGTTGAATAAAATGGACCTGGACAGCGCGGATCCGGAGGAAGTCACAGACCAGATTGTGGACCTGATTGGGTGTGATCCGGGCGATGTCTTACCCGCCAGTGGAAAGACGGGCTTGGGTGTCGAGGCCATCCTTGAGGCCATCGTGGACCGGGTCCCTGCACCGAAAGGAGACCCCGAGGCGCCCTTGCAGGCCATGGTTTTCGATTCAGTCTTCAATTCTTTCCGCGGCATCATTGCTTACTACCGGGTGCTCAATGGGGAAATCAAGAAGGGCGACCGCGTGCGGTTCTTCAACACGGACAAGGAGTACAATGCCGATGAAATCGGCGTCCTCGGGATGGAGCTGCAGCCGGAGCAAACGGTGAAAACAGGCAACGTCGGCTACATCATTTCGGGCATCAAAAACGCCAAAGAGGTCAAGGTGGGGGACACCCTTACCCTGGCTTCCAACCCCTGTGATGAGGCAGTGAAGGGTTTTGAGGATGTCAAGCCCATGGTTTTTGCGGGCATTTATCCGGTGGACACCGAGGACTATGAGGAGCTGCGCTTCAGTATGGAGAAGCTCCAGTTGAACGACGCCTCGCTGGTGTTTGAGCCCGAAAGCTCGGCCGCGTTGGGTTTTGGCTTCCGTTGCGGATTCCTCGGTATGCTCCACATGGAAATTGTCCAGGAGCGATTGGAAAGGGAGTTCAACATGACGGTCATCACCACGGTGCCCAACGTGAGCTACATCTGCCACCCCAAAAAGGGCGGCCCCATCGTGATCAACAACCCTTCGGAGTTGCCGGACCCGGGCAAACTCGATCATGTGGAAGAGCCCTTCATCAAAGCCCAGGTCATCACCAAGGCCGAGTATGTGGGGGCCATCATGAATCTGGCCATTGACAAGCGCGGCATCCTCAACAACCAGGTTTACCTGACCTCGGACCGCGTGGAGTTGACGTTTTCCATGCCGTTGGGCGAGATCGTCTTCGACTTCTACGACAAGCTCAAGAGCGTCTCCCGCGGCTACGCCTCCTTCGATTATTTCCCGGATGAGTACAAGCCGTCCCAACTGGTCAAGCTGGACATCTTGATCAATGGCGACCAAGTGGATGCCCTGTCTGCCCTGGTTCACCGGTCGAATGCCTTCAGCCTTGGCAAACGCATCTGCGCCAAATTGAAGGAGCTCATTCCAAGGCAGCAGTTCATGATCGCACTCCAGGCGGCCATTGGTGCCAAGATCATTGCGCGCGAAACCATCAAGCCCGTGCGAAAAGACGTAACGGCCAAATGCTACGGAGGCGACATCACGCGTAAGCGTAAGCTGCTCGAGAAGCAGAAGAAAGGAAAGAAGCGCATGCGCCAGGTCGGCTCTGTGGAGGTGCCCCAGGAAGCGTTCCTCGCCGTCCTCAAGCTCGACTAACGCGACATAAAGGCGCGCCTTTGTGCGCGCTGCAACTCAGTCCGCGCTTCAGGTTAAAGGGCTCAGGCTTCTCCTGTGGCCAGCTTGTTTTTGTTGGCCAGCTGGCCACATGCGGCATCGATGTCCTCGCCCCGGGAGCGGCGGACATTCACCACCATGTTGAACTTGTCTTCAAGCAGGTCCTTGAAGTTGTCTGTCCGCTCATGGTCCGCCTTGCGAAATTCTGCGTCGTCAATGGGGTTGTACTCGATGAGGTTGACTTTGCACGGCACACATGAGGCGAAACGCGCCAGGTCTCTGGCGTCTTCCAGGTCGTCGTTGAACCCACCCAGCAGGATGTACTCGAACGTGACCCGGGTGCCGGTCTTCTCGTGGAAGTACATGAGCGCATCGCGCAAGGAGTCCAAGTCGTTGGTCTCGTTGATCTCCATGATGCGGTTGCGCTTGGCGTCCTGAGCCGCGTGTAGACTGAGCGCGAGGTTGAACCGGACCTCGTCGTCGCCGAGCTTGCGGATCATCTTGGCGATGCCGGCGGTGGAGACCGTGATCCGCTTGGGGCTCATGCCCAAGCCGGGCGTTCCGGTGATGCGGTCCACCGATTGCAGCACGTTCTTGTAGTTCAGCAGGGGTTCGCCCATGCCCATGTAGACGATGTTCGTCAGCCGGTGGTGGTGGTGGCGTTCGGCCAAAGCGGCAATGTGCCGGACCTGATCCACGATTTCACCCGCCGTCAGGTTGCGCAACAGTTTGAGCTTTCCAGTGGCGCAAAAAGAGCAAGACAAGCTGCACCCCACTTGGCTGCTGATGCAGGCTGTCATCCTGTCCTTGGCGGGAATCAGGACGCCCTCAACCACTTTGCCCGTCTCGATCGGAAAGGCGCATTTGACCGTGCCATCCTTGCTGACCTGCTCTTCTTCTGCCCGAATGGGCGCCAAAACGAATTGGGATTCCAAAGCCGCACGGAAGTCCTGTGGCAAGTTGGTCATGTCCCCGAACTGGTTAGCGCCCTTGGCCCAAATCCAGTCGGCCAATTGCTTACCGCGAAAAGCAGGTTGTCCCAGCTGCACTGCAGCGGACTTCAGCCCTTCGTCGTCCAGGCTTCTGATGTCATTGTTGGCGGCCATGCTCACGCGAAGGTAGCCGCCGTTCGCCGCCCTTGGTGTTCAAAGGCGTTTGAGGTCAGGCGACGGCCGCATCAAAACCCGATGGGTCTTCGTCCGTCGAGAGCATTTCCGCCATCCGGCGCCTCAAGTCTTCCCGCTTGCGCACGGCCAAGGCGATTTCTTTTCCGTTGACCAAGGTGATCGAGTTCGTCCGGTAATTGCACTGGCGGATCTTGTTCAAGTGAACGAGTTGGCTGTTGTGCACCCGAACGAATTTGGGGTTGTTGATCAGGCTCTCGACGTATTTCAGGTTTTTCGAGACCATGAGCCGTCCGCCGTCCGTCTTGTAGATGCACGCATAGCTTCCGCTGGCTTCGACATGCAGTATTTCAGAGTGGCGAATGAAATGACGCTGTCCTGAAGTGGTGATTTCGAGCTTGCGGTGGAAGTCACCATTCTCGATCATTTTGATTCTGTAGTGCTCGCGAATGCGCTCGGCACAGGCTTTGAGGTCCACCGCGTCCACCGGTTTCAACAAATAATCGAAGGCCTGCCTCCGGATCGCATCGATGGCGTAATCCTGATACGTGGTGTAGAAGACCACATAGAATTCGCGGTCGTCGAAGCGGTCGATTAAATCCAAGCCTGACTCGAAGGGCATTCGGATATCAACGAAAACGATGTGGGGCCTGCCGCTTCGGATGGCGTCGTACCCTATTCGGGCGTTTGGAGCTTGGTCAATGACCCTGATAAAGGGGCAATGTCTTTCGAGCTGGCTGTGCAGCACCTCGCGGGCGGGCGCTTCATCATCAACGATGATAGCATCGAGCTGGGCATTCATGGGCGGACGATTTGGTTGTCGCATAGTGGGTGTTTCCCACAAGGCTACAAACTCTAATATACGAATTGAACTTTATAAAAAGCAAATTCGCAGACGATAGAATTGAATTTGTATTCGTTTTATTCAATTCCAGATGCCGCCATCGCCATGTCAATTGTGCTGTAAACATCGCGGTCGATGCCGCGCAACTTTCCCTTTGGCCTGAAGAATCCGGTGCGCACCGCGATCAAGTCCAGGTCGGGGATGAGCACGATATACTGACCGTGCAGCCCTTGCATGCTTTTGAACGCATGGCCCCGGTGGTGCCCCATCCACATTTGATACCCGTAATACCCGATGTCCGTTCCGTCGGGCAAGGGGCCAATGGGCGTGGTCATCCGGCGAATGAAGTCCGGAGACAACACCGTGCGGTCACCGACCTTCCCGGAGTCCAGTAGCAACTTCCCCAGGCGGGCGTACTCTGTGCCCCGGGTATAGAAGCAGCAGTAATTGCGTTCATTGCCCGCATTGTCGATGGACCACAAGGCCTCCTCCGTAGCACCAAGGGGGTCCCAGATCTTTTGGTGGAACCAATCACCCAAGGGCACATCGATGACCTGCAACAGGATTTCTTGCAGCAACAAGGTGTTTCCGCCTTGGTACTTCCACGGAATACCAGCCGTGCCCTCTACAGTGTAGTCCTGCAGTCGGCGCATGATGTCCTTGCCATAGGTGCACTTGGCCATAAACCCGATCGGGTTTTTGTAGTTCTCCGTGTAAGGAATGCTGCTCCGCATCTGGAGCACGTGTTCTATGGTCAGCTCCGCGGCAGGCCCTTCAGAAAATCGGGGCAGGTACTTGGAAACGGGATCTCCGACCGAAAGCAGGCCGTCCAATTCTGCCGCGCCGATGGCCAGGGCCGTCAGGCTTTTCGCCGCAGAGAAGGCGTTGGTCCTCATCGTATCTGCTCCCGGCACTTCATCTGAAGTCCAGTCCACCAAGAGGGAGTCCTGATGAATGACGGCAAGGGCGACCGTTTTCCATTGGCGGGTTGAGTCGAGGACATGCTCGGGAATGGACACCTCATTGAACCGGCTGTGCAGGGCCCAAGGACGCGGCGACTCCGAGGCGGGCAGGCTGCGCACAGATTGGTATGGCAGGTCGTCGACCTGGGCATTTTTGTAGCCGCGGAGGTAGCACTGCCTCAAGCCGTGCCAAACGTGAGCGTTGTCTGTGATGACGCTCAAGCCGTAAACCGCAATGCAGAAAACGGTGAGCCGGAGGAGAAGACGTTTCATGAAGTTTGTCCAGCGGGGACTGCGCCAAGTACGGATAAAAGGTGTGACGCCAGCGCCTCGCGCACCTCTTGTTGGTAAACGTGCCTGTTTGATTCGCGGACGAGGTTGGTCACCCCACGGTCCTGAATGCCGCACGGAACGATGAGGTTAAAGAAATCAAGGTCAGTAGAGAGGTTGAATGCCAAGCCGTGCATGGTGACCCAGCGGCTACACTTGACGCCAATCGCACAGATTTTTCTCGCCCCCAATCCCGCTTCGGGCTCCACCCACACGCCGGTCAGGCCGTCAATCCGCCCGGTGGCGACCCCCCAATCGGCGCAGGTTCTCATGACGGCCTCTTCCAGTTGCCGCAAATACCAACCGATGTCGGTCCGAAATTGATCGAGGTCCAGAATGGGATAGGCCACGAGTTGGCCGGGTCCGTGATAGGTGATGTCGCCGCCCCGGTTGATTTCGTGGTAGGTGACACCCAAAGCGTCCAGGCGTTCTTTCGATGCCACGACATGGTTGGCGTCGCCGCTCTTGCCCAAGGTCAGCACGTGGGGATGCTCTACGAAGAGCAAGTGGTGCTCGGGCCAAGGGAATTCAGGGTCGTCGTCTTCCGGCGTTCTCCCGGATTCGTTGAGGCCTGCCCGCCGCCGGGCAATCTTGCGGTCCACCGCCTCTTTGAGCAAGCGTTCCTGCAGGTCCCAAGTGGGCTTGTAGGCCGCCTGACCTAAGTCTTGGACGTGGACGCGGGGGATCATGCCATCTTGGCCAATTCGCCTTTCAGGTAATCGATGTGTCGGATGTCGACAGGATCCACCCCGGCATTCTCTGCCATGATCAAGGACAACCAATCACCGAGGTGCACCAAGAACATCCACGACTGCAGGCGGCTGCTTCCGATCGCCTGCACGGATTCAACAGCAGCACCGGCTTTGGCAAAAATCTCCTTGCACAAGCGCATGCGTTCTGCCGTGCGCGGGTGGTCTTCGCCAGTGTGCAGAAAAACCGTGGCGATGCTTCCGTCTCCGCTTTCCCACCCCACGAGTTCGTTGTGGTTCATTTCGGGAAAAACGTGGTGGTTGCACAGCCGCTTGGCGTTTTCATTGATTTGTTGGCGCCACCGGATGAGCACGGGCTCCAAAGCGGCATCGCCATAGAGCATGGGTGTTTTGGACGCCAGCAAGTCTGCCCATTGCCCGGCCTGTGCGGTGATGTTGTCGCTTTGAGCGGTCAACAACGCTGCGGACGCCGCCACATCTGCGAGGACATCGGGGGCATCCAACGGCGCGTGACCCAAAGCGGAGAAGTGGTGCAGCAGTCCGGTGACGGCCCACCCGAATTGGGAGCGCGGGGGATGTCCGCCGGGCACGGTCAATACAGGCCATCCGTTGGCTTCCGCCATGGCGCCGAGTTTGCCGCCCGAAGTCAAGGCGCGGACTTGGGCACCTTGGTTCACAGCAGCGGCCAAAGCGGCCAGCGTTTCTTCAGTATTTCCACTGTAGCTGCAGGCCAGGACCATGGTCGATGGCCCCACCCATGCGGGGATGCGGTAGTCGTGGCCAGAAGCGACGGGCACCCGGGCAGCGTCGCCCAGCAAACCAGACAAGAAGCGCCCGCCTATACCCGACCCTCCCATGCCCAGCACAAGAATGCGGTCGTGATCAGGCACTGTTTCGGGAAGCGGTTGGGCCGCCATGGATTGGGCCGCTTCAGAAAGTTGATCGGGAAAAGAGGCAATAAGGTCGCGCATGGCTCGAAGTTCCCTGCAAATTTACTTACTGCAGGACGGGCCGGAACATCCTAATTTCGCTGTGCATCCGCCGTTACATCGATTCGACATGATCCGATCCGAACAGGAGCGCGTCCGACTGGAAAGTCTGAAGCAGCTTCGACAATTGGGCATCGACCCTTATCCCGCCGCCGCCTACCCGGTAGACCACCACGCCGCGCCCTTGGCGAAGGACTTCCAGGAAGGGCTTGACGTCTGCCTTGCAGGCCGCATCCTTTCGCGGCGCATCATGGGCAAAGCCTCCTTTGCCGAGCTGCAGGACGCGACGGGAAAAATCCAGATATACCTCAACCGCGACGAGCTCTGCCCCGGTGAGGACAAGACCACCTACAATACGGTTTTCAAGAAGCTCCTCGACCGTGGAGACATCATCGGAGTGAAGGGGACCACCTTCACCACCCAAACCGGGGAGCCGAGTGTGCTGGTCAAGGAGATGACGGTATTGAGCAAGTCCATCCGCCCACTTCCCTCGGTGAAGACCGATGAGGACGGCCAGGTGCACGACGCATTCACCGACCCCGAACTGCGCTACCGCATGCGCTACGTGGACCTTGTGGTCAACCCGGAAGTCAAGCGCACCTTCGAGGCCCGCAGCCGCATCATTCAGGCCATGCGCGACGCATTTACCGAGCGCGGATGGCTGGAGGTGGACACCCCGGTGCTGCAGGCCATTCCTGGCGGCGCTGCTGCCCGACCCTTTGAGACACACCACAACGCGCTCGACATCCCGCTCTACTTGCGGATTGCCAACGAGCTCTACCTGAAGCGCCTGATCGTCGGGGGGTTTGACGGCGTCTTTGAGTTCTCGCGCAACTTCCGCAACGAGGGCATGGACCGGACGCACAACCCCGAGTTCACGATACTCGAACTCTACGTAGCCTATCAGGACTACCACTGGATGATGGAGACCACCGAGCAGCTCTGCGCGCGGGCGTGCAAGGCGGTCCACGGGACAACCACAGCCCGGTTGGAGGGCCAAACGATTGAGTTTGCGCCTCCATACCGCCGGCTTTCGATGCGCGATGCCATCCTCGAGCACAGCGGCGTGGACATCGACGGGATGGACGAAGCCGGACTCCGCCAAGCCTGTGCAGACCTCAGCATCGAGGTGGACGATTCCATGGGCAAAGGCAAGCTGGTCGACGCCATTTTTGGGGAGAAGTGTGAGCACCACTTGGTGCAGCCCACCTTCATCACGGACTACCCGGTAGAGATGTCACCCCTGACCAAGGCGCACCGCGACAAGCCCGGGTACACGGAGCGCTTCGAGCTGTTCATCAATGGCACAGAGGTCGCCAACGCCTACTCCGAGCTCAATGACCCGCTTGATCAGCGCGAGCGCTTTGAAGACCAGGTCAAGCTCAGCGAGCGCGGCGACGACGAGGCGATGTTCATCGACCAGGACTTCCTGCGCGCTTTGGAATACGGCATGCCGCCCACCAGCGGCGTGGGCATAGGCGTGGACCGCCTCGTGATGATGCTCACCGATCAACGCTCCATCCAAGAGGTGCTGTTGTTTCCGCAGATGCGGCCGGAAGTCTTCCGCACAGGCCCTGACCTCGATGCGTTGCAGGCTTTGGGGATTTCAGCTGACTGGGCACCGCACGTGGCCGCGGCAGGGTTTGATACGCCCGAAGCC
>DGOE01000163.1 GCA_002389295.1 Flavobacteriales bacterium UBA4474
GCCTGAACACGCTCCGCAGCTGAGGTTCATCCTGCCCCAAGTGGGGTGCGGAATCCAACATGGGGTCGTGGCCATTCGGAAAGCCAAAAGAACGCTCCCATTCTGTGGGGCCCACGACCTCGATGATGGTCCAGTCGACGCGGACCCGGTTGACCGTCTGGTAACGGGTAAGAGGAATTGAAGATTCGCGGATCAGCCGCTCAGCGGACGATGAGGGGGTTGCGCCAACCCCATTCAGCCACCTCCACGAAGTAGAGGCCACTCGGCAATCCGCTCAAGTCGAGGGTGGCTTGAGGACCGAAGTCAGTATGGGTGGCGACCACCCGGCCCTGGCCGTCGCGAACGTGGGCTTGCCAAGCACCGTCGGCAGCAGAATGCACGAGGGTGACCCTTCCATCTTGTGCAGGATTCGGGTACATCCGCACCGCCTGGGCCAGCTGCTCTCGGATGTCGCTGGTGTAGTCGTATTCGCCACACTGGTCCGGGTAGTCCGCGCAAATCCAGGAGGAAAGGGCGCCCGCCACTGTGGAGAGGGTCACGTCGTAGGCATCGGCATTGGTGACGTGGGGCACGTGACCGGCTCCGTCGATGGTGACAAAGCAATGGGTGAGCCCGATCTCTTCGGCCCGCTCGTGGAGGGTGGCGCTGCCATCGACTTCGGTGACGTTGAAGCCGAGAAGCGATACGGAGCCCGTGCCGTACGGGACGGTGCCGTCGGCGGTGCCGTGGACGGAGACGAGGGGTTCGTCGCCGGGTTGGATCCAATCGGCGTCCTTGAGCGCTCCGGAGACGTTGAAGATGCCCGCCACTTGGGAGCTGTATCCTGGATTTCCGGATTGACCTTCCAAGCCGCCGCCCATGCCGGGCTGCGATTGGTCGATGTTGGCCGGCACTTCGGCGTCATCGTCCACGTAGGCGTGGTGCACGGCCAGGAAGCCGCCGGCGGAGACGCCGCCCATGTAGATGCGGTCGGGGTCGATGCCCCAGGGGTTGCCGTCCTCTTCCACCGATTTGCGGAAGTAGCGCACGGCGGCCCGTCCATCGTGGACGCCGCGCCAAACGGCGCGAATCAGCTCATTTTCCAGGTCGAGCAAATTGGCGATGCCCAGTCGGTAGGAGATGCTGGCCACCGCATAGCCCATGCGGGCGAAGTCCTCGCACATCGGCACCACATCCATGCCGTCATTGGAGCCGGCGAGGAAGAAACCGCCGTGGGCGATGATGATCAGGGGGCGGTTGGTCTCGCCATTGTCCACCGCCTCGTAAAAGTCGAAGTCGAGCGCCGTATCGGTGCCGAGCGCATCGATGTTGCTGCCGTAGATATTGCCCTCTGATACCGAAACGTTGTTGTATGCAGAGGTGTAGCGGTAGCGCTCGCCATCGCATTCAGATTGGGCGGCGAGGTGGGCGACACTCGCGGACAGGGCAGCAAGGAAAAAAACAGTGCGGTTCATTGGACGCATTGGAAAGTTGCAAGTGGTGGTGGCAAAGTATGGCCGATCCCCGCCTTGTTCATTGTGCAGTGTCAAACAATATTTGTGCTTATTCAGCGATTGCAGTGACATGAACGACCTCAAACAAGCCGGATTCGCCCTGGTTCTTTGTGTTTTTGCCTCAAGTGTGGCAGCGCAAAGTGAGTCGATTTTGAAATTCAGTTTATCGGACCCACTCTCAGGACGCTATGGGCTGGGCTTGGAGAAAAACATCGCGCGAGGGCTGAGCGTGGCCGTCGAGATGGATTACCTGAGCAAGGAGGTGTTTTTAGCATCTGATCACCCTTGGTATGAGCCCATGACGGTGAGAAAAAAGGGTTTTGTCTTTGAGCCGCAAGTCAGGCTTTATCGGGGCGAGGCCCTGAGTGGGACCTATGCCTCGCTTTCGGGTGTCTTTGGCCTTGCCGAATACACCACGGATACCGGGTTCATTGACAATGACGATTGGTCTTCTGTTGGCGCATCGGTGCACATTGGACACCAATTGCGGCTGGGCAGTGTCGTGCTGGACGGATATGCCGGATGCACATGGGCGGAAGACGAGTACCCGGGACCATATTACGAGTCCACGGCGTTGTTTCCGCCGCCAAGCGGCTTGCGGTTCTCAGGAGGCCTCAGACTCGGCTTCGGCAGATCCAAATAGCATCGCCAGGCGCCAGCCCCTGGTGGCTTGCCCCAACCCTGAGGAAGGGAAGCCTGGGCTTCCATCAGCAAATTGGGTTTGGTTCCGGCGCGGAAATTGCTGATATTGAGACATGTACAGATTTCTGATTGCCTTGGCGTTTCTTCCTGTTGCGGCCATGGCACAGGTCAATCCAAATTACGACCCCGATTACAACGGGGACGGTTGCCATACGGTCGCAGACCTCATTCCCTTCTTGCAGGTATTCGGAGGGTGTGTCGATACGGCAGCGACCTGGATGTGTGGGGATGCCTTGGTGTTTGATGGCCATCAGTATGCGACGACTCAGGTGGGCGATCAATGTTGGTTTGCCGAGAACTTGCGCAGTGAGCACTACGCCAATGGTGACACCATTCAGACCAACATCAGCGACAGTGCTTGGGCGACGTATCCTGCGGTTGGACGCATGGCGGTGTATGGAGACGGGGATAATTGCTTGAGCTATGCGCTGGACTTCGATGCATGTGATACCGTGCCTTCTCTGACCGAATACGGCCGGCTTTACAATTGGTATGCCGCCACAGATGAGCGCAACCTCTGTCCCCCAGGCTGGCACGTGCCCAGTGATGGGGATTGGATGGTTTTGGAAATGGCCCAGGGTATGACGCAGGATGAGGTGGAAATTGAAGGTTGGAGGGGCACCGACCAGGGTGACCAATTGAAATCAACGGATGGGTGGTACTTCAACCAGTGGTGGGATGGCAACGGAACCGATTCCGTTGGTTTTGCGGCGTTGCCCGGAGGCCTCCGATACAGTTACGGCACATACGGCACAGCAGGAGCCACTGGGTGGTGGTGGTCCACAAACGGGAGTTTTCAGTCGGCGTGGTATCGTCGATTGAGTGATGATGAATCGGGGATCTGGAGATCGAACACCATGCCGTTCAATGGAATGTCGGTGCGTTGCCTTCGCGATACGGAACAATAGAAAACGCGTTCACAATAGAATGCGCGAAGACAGGACCCTGACATGGGTGTGTGCCGGTTGACCCCCGCGGACTGAAGTTTCCGATATTCAAAGCCATGTCAGAGTTTGGGGCCTTTCTCGAGAAAAACAAAGTGGCATGGAACCAGCGGACCGAGATCCATGTGGATTCGGATTTTTATGATGTGGCCGGGTTTAAGGCGGGCCGCTCGTCGCTAAAGGGTGTTGAGCTCAGCTTGCTGGGGGACGTGTCTTCCAAGTCGGTCTTGCACTTGCAATGTCACTTTGGTCAGGATACGCTGTCCTTGGCGCGGATGGGCGCTGATACGACCGGGGTGGACTTCTCAGAAAATGCCATCGAATACGCCCGCGGTTTATCCCGGGAGATCGGGGTGGATGCGCGCTTTGTTTTGAGCGATGTATTGGCATTGAACTTGGGCGAAACCTTTGACGTGGTCTTCGCCTCGTACGGGGTCATAGGTTGGATTCCCGACCTCCAGAAATGGGTGGACACCGCAGCCTTGCACCTCGCTGCAGGCGGGGAATTGGTGCTTGTGGAATTCCACCCATTGCTGTGGCTGTTGGATGACCCAACACGGGCGGATTATTTCTTCTCCACGCAGCCGGATATAGAAACAGAAAACGGGACCTACACCGATGGTGGAGCAGACACGGCCATCACGACTTGTTGGTGGAACCACCCGCTGTCCGCGCTTTTCCGCTGTTTGAAAAAGGCGGGCTTGGAACTGCTGTCTTTCGAAGAGTTCGACCACTCTCCTTGGGGTTTGGCGGGGATGGTGGAGCGCGAGAAAGGGCAGTTTGTGTTGGCGTCGAGGGCGGATCAGCGCTTGCCCCATTGCTATGCCATTAAGGCCCGAAAGACTGCAGCTCCGCCTTCACCGGCGTCGGGGTGAACCGGCGGTCTTTTTTCCGATCCAAAAGACGATGACAGGGACGCCAATGACCGTGGGCAGCAGCCAATTCAGGATGGGCGGCTGCATGGTCCCATTGACCACAAGGAATGCGGTGAATGCCGAAATCCAAGCCCCGACCATGCGCCCGATGTGCAAGGTGATCGGTGGAGCCCCAACGGGGATGGTTCCTGTCTTTTTCGAACTCAAAAATTATGCGTTGAACTTCAATTTCCGTTCGATGGCTTGAATCATGGTGTCGGCAATGTCGGCGCCGGTGGCCTTTTCTATGCCTTCCAGCCCGGGTGAGGAGTTGACCTCGAGCAGGAGGGGGCCTTTGTTGGAGCGGATGATGTCGACGCCGGCCACAGCGAGGTTGAGCACCTTGGTCGCTTTCAGTGCCAGCCGCCGCTCCTCCGCGGTGATCTTGATGAGGGAGGCTTGGCCGCCTTGGTGGATGTTGGCCCTGAATTCTCCTTTTTCGGCTTGACGTTGCATGGCGGCCACCACTTTTCCGTTGACGACGAAGCAGCGGATGTCCTGGCCGTTCGCCTCTTTGATGAATTCTTGCACCAAGATGTTGGTCTTGACGGATTTGAAGGCGTTGATGACACTTTCGGCGGCTTTGTTGGTTTCGGCCAGGACGACCCCCCTGCCTTGCGTGGACTCCAGCAGCTTGATGATCAGCGGGGCCCCATTGACCATGCGGATGAGGTCCTTGGTGTCCATCGGCGACTTGGCAAACCCGGTGATGGGGATGTTGATGTCGTTTTCCGAAAACAGGAGGGAGGCGAACAGTTTGTCCCTCGACTGCGTGATGGCATCTGCCGAGTTCAGGCAGTACACGCCCAAGTGCTTGAATTGGCGCAACAGGGCACAGCCGTAGAAGGTGACTGCCGGCTTGATCCGCGGGATGATGGCATCGAACTGGTTCAATATGTTGCCTCCGCGATACCGGATCTCAGGCGAGTGCACATCGAGTTTCATGTACGAATGCTCTACGTTGAGAAACACCATTTCATGTCCGCGGGCTTGCCCGGCTTCGAGGATGCGTTTGTTGCTGTACAGTTTGGGGTTGGAAGCGAGGACGCCGATGCGGAGCCCGTTTTTGTCGCTGGCAAAGGGCTTGTACAGTTGAATCAACGCTTCCTCTGAGATGTCGCCCTGGAGGAATTCCTGAGAGACATCGACGAGAAACTTGTCCATGAATGCCTCCCGACCGAGCAGCATCCGGAATTCCATCGAGTCCCGGTTGGCCAGGGTCAGGTCAATCTTGAATTCATGCGCCCCCAATTGCACGGTGGTCTCAAAGACCAGGCGCTCTTCAGAGATGCCGGACGTGTTTTTGATCAGCTTGCGCCCGGTCACCCGCTCCTCGCAGCTGATCACAATGCTGCGGTTGTCCTGTATGGGGTTGATTTCAAACTTGACCCACTCCTGTCCATCCTTGATGAATGGCTTGATCTTGTTCGCTTGAATGGTGGATGTCTTTGCTCCGGAATCTACCCGGGCCCTGACTGCGGGAACACCCAACTTCGGGAAGCGGCACCACTCGACACTACCTATGACATTCATGACTGTCTCGTTTCAAAAAACGCGCAAAATTACGCGCGCACCGGGCTGTTCTGGTGCCGATTGAATGGTTACGGTTGTGTTAAGATTGGGGGGCTTGGGGGGCTTTGTTAAGATTGGGGGGCTTGGGGGACTGCATGTGCAGCGACCAAACACCGTGATGCTTATCTTGACTGTATGGATGTTGTCACGCTCAAAACCGCGGTCATCAGCAAGGCCCATGCACTGGCCGGGCTGCTGTTTCTGGCGGCCACTGCCTGCGCCCAGGCCCCCGAGACTGAGATCAACCTCGCGGCTACAGGGGTCGTGAGTCAAGGGCGCACCAGTACGTGCTGGAGCTTTTGTACCACCAGTTTTTTGGAATCTGAAGCCCATCGGGTGACCGGCGAGTTGCACGATTTCAGTGAGATGGCGAATGTCCGGGTCATCTACCCCGAAAAGGTGGAGCGCTACGTGCGCTATCAGGGGCACCATCAATTCGGTCCAGGTGGATTGTCCCACGACGTGACCCACGCTGCCGCTGAGTATGGCATTGTGCCACAATCTGTTTACCGAGGGGGTCAAGCGGTGGACGCCTATGACCACGGGGCCATGGACCGGAAGCTCAAGTCCTTGGCCAAGAAATTGGTCAAGCAGTCCGGCAGCATCCAGGCTGAAGATGCAGCAGCTGTCGAAGCGACACTCGACGAATACCTCGGGGCTTTACCGGAGTCCTTTGATTACCGGGGCGCCCGCTACACGCCCGCGTCTTTCCGAGACGCCATGGGCATCGAGCCGGCGGACTATGTCACGCTGTCCTCTTTTACCCACCACCCATTTGGTGCGCCGTTTGTTTTGGAGGTGCCCGACAACCATTCCCAGGGTGAATTTTGGAATGTTCCACTGGATGGGCTGGAGGAGGTGGTGCACCGAGCCCTCGAAAGCGGGTATACGGTGGCATGGGATGCCGATGTGAGCAATGCCGGCTTCTCCTTTGCCGATGGCTGGGCCATCATGCCCGAGGTGGCGGAGACCCAAGCGGTGTGGAAGACATTGGGGGCCATGCCGAATGAGCCCGCTGTGGATCAAACAATGCGCCAATTGGCCTTTGACTCTCAGGAGAATACGGACGATCACTTGATGCACATTGTAGGCCGTGCCACCGACGTTCAGGGGCGGTTGTATTTCGTGATAAAAAACTCTTGGGGAAAGGACAATCCCTATGGTGGCCAGCAATTTGTCTCCATGCCTTACTTCCGTCACCACACCATTGGGATCATGGTGCATGAAGAGGGGCTTCCGCATGCACTGCGTCAAGAAATGGGGCGCTAAAGCGCAGCCGTCATGTGCGCTCAGCGCCAACCGTGGATGAACCGCTTTTCTGCCGTGCCATCCGAGTAGAGCAGAAAGACGATTTGGTTGCGGGCCTGGTCCACGGTGCGGCCGGTCATGTCGACCATCCTCACCAATTGTCGCGAGCCGCTTGCGGCTTGCTCGTCAAGGCCGTTGACCTCTTCGACGGTGACAGTGAACTCCGTGCGCGGGGACTGGCAAGGGTCGATGGAGGACATTTTCCAGTTGTAGTAGAAGTAGTAATAGTTCAGCGCATTTTCGCCCGCGATGGTGGTGGTCACGATACTGGCGATCGTGCCGATGTCATAGGGGAAATTCACCTCTGCTCCGTTGTCGTCGCGCCACAGGAGGGGCTCTTGGTCTCCAGAACGAATTTGGTAGCCATCTCCTGCTGGAAGTTCAGCATTGAGCGAGAATTGGTTGAGTCCGGGCACCAATTCCTGTTCGGTCGATTGGATGAGCTCGCCAGCAGCGTTGAGGATCTCGATGGTCTGATTGCCGCCGTTGAGGGCGTATACATCCACCGATGAAAGCAGAGACGTCTGGTAAACATCAAAGACCATCCAGTAATTGCTGTTGGGGTGGTATTGGCCGTTGGCAAAATCCGGCGCCGACTTGCCGCCACTCAAGTCGAATTCGCCGTTGCTGTTGGCCGCCCAAATTGACACATCGGATGGCGCAAAGGGAAGGGTGTAGGATGCGCCGATGAAGATGGGATTCGGGGCGCTTTCGGTTTCGAACCAATAGGTGCCCGGTGCGGCGTTGAAGGTAACGGGGTCCGCCGTTTGGATGGCGGTTTGGGCTTCTGGGGCCTCGATTTCGAAACAGGAACCGTCGTCAATTGTGGCCACCTCGGAGTAATTGCACGCTTCGGCGTCTGTGCAGCCAATGCACAAGAGTTCCGCGCCTTCGCATTCGCCGCATTCGTTGAAGTCGAGGCAGGATCCGTTGTCCTCTTCGGCATCGGGGTTGTAGTTGCAGGCCAAGGGGTCGGTGCAACCGTATGCGCTGAGTTGACCGGACAATTGGAGCAGGAACAGTCCCTCGTCCATGTGCGTGACGGCGATGACCCCGGAGGCGAAGTAGGGGTAGTTGGACCAGGTGCCGCTGAACTGCGCGGCGTCGCTGGCGGGATCCACGTCGAAGAAGGCCACTTCCTCGAGCGTGCCATTGTCGATCTCTGCGGTACTCAGGATGCGCAAGCCTGCGCGGTAATTTGACTGGTACACAAGGGTGTCGCGCACGTACATGTTGTGGTCGATGGCGCTGGATGTGGACACAAAGGTGCCCGCGAGCACGGGGGCGCTGAGGTCGCTGACGTCCCAGATAAAGGAGGTGGTGTTGATGCCCTGGTTGAGCTCGTCGGTCTCATCATTGCTGATGAAGTAGTGGTGGTCCTCGGTGAGCCAGCCTTGGTGGGTGTAGCCTGAATTGGCATATCCCGTGGCGCTGATCAGCGTGGCGTCCGTCGGGTCCGTGACGTCGGCAATGGTGATGGTGTTCTCGTTGCAGCAGAAGGCAATTTCCTTGCCGCTAAAGCCCTCGTCTGGACCGATGTAGGACACGACTTGTGCATCGTGGGTATAACCATCTGCCGAGAATTCGCCCAGGAGGACGGGGTTGAGGGGATCGCTGATGTCGACGATGTGGAGTCCGCCGCTGAAGGTGTTGGTGCCCACGCCATACGCCCGACCCGTGCTCTCGTTGATTACGATGTTGTGGGCATTGCCCCATCCGCTGTAGACAGCGTCGGCTTGGATGCTTTGCGGCGGGTTGGTGATGCTGCCGAGCTGGGTGAGGTCCACCACCTGCATGCCGTGTTCTCCCGCCTCTGCCACGATGAAAGCGTGGTTGTCGTAGACCTTGATGTCTCTCCAGAGGGAGCTCGAGGTTTGGGTGGGCAGGTTGGCCACCAAAACGGGGTTGATCGGATCGGAGATGTCGATGAACGCTGTGCCGTTCGAACGTCCCAGCAGCACGTACTCGGTGCTGTCTGCGGGGTCAGTCCACCCCCATATGTCGTTCATGTTGTTGCCTCCACCCACTTCTTCGGTGCCCATGAATGAGACGAGGTCTACGTTCTGACAGGGGTATCCACCGGCCATGCCATTGACACAGGGTGATTGACCCCATGCATTGGCACATGTCAGCGCAAGGGCAAAGAGAACGGGTGTGGCTTTTTGCAACATGGCGCGAAAATAGGTGCAGCGATATCACTCCGCATTGTGAGAGGCATGTGCGGTTTTGCCGGGTCATGCCATGTCGTCTGATTTTCTCTTGGCGCTGAGCAAACCTTGCGGGTGCATGTGCGTTGTGCATGCAACCCTTCTAGATATTGTTGCTGTGAAACGCCTTTTTTCCTTGTCCATCGCCCAGCTGCTTGTCTGCTGTGCGTTTGCCCAGATCGATGGAGACAACATCTTTTCGGTCGATCAGGTCATCAGCATCAACCTGGATTTTCCGCAACCGGACTTTTGGGAGCTGCTCGTAGACCACTACGAAGCAGAAGGCAACACCTACATCGCAGCGGACTTGACCCTGACGGACGTGTCCGGAACCACCAGTATGGATTCTGTAGGCGTGCGGCTCAAGGGCAACTCGAGCTACATGCATCCCGGCGACAAGAAGTCCTTCAAGATTGACTTCAATAAGTTCGTGAGCGGGTTGGACTACGATGGGCTCAAAAAGCTCAACTTCAGCAATGGATTCAAGGATCCCACCTTCCTGCGCGAGAAGATTTTTGCCGATGTGTGCCGCGCCGCAGGGGTGCCCGCACCGCGCGCCAGCTTTGCCGAAGTGACCTTCAATGGTGAGCCTTGGGGGTTCTACACGGTGATCGAGCAAATCGATGACCAATTCTTGGATTGGAACATCGAGGAAGACGATGGCAACCTCTTCAAGGCGGGCGACAACTTTGGAGGTGGGCCTCCCGGGGCTGGCGGAAACACCAGCGCTGCCGACTTGGTGTACTACGGCGAAGACCAGGCGGCCTATGCGGACCGCTATGAGCTCAAGACCAACGAGGACGAAAACGACTGGAGCGACTTGATTTCTCTGGTCGATTTTCTGACCAATACCACTTCCGAAGAATTTGCGGCAGGCATTGATTTCAGGGTGGCGGTGGATGCCTATCTCCGTTCGGCTGCCTTGGACATGCTGTTTAGCAACCTCGACAGCTACACAGGTTCGGCGCGCAACTATTACATCTACCACAACGATGACACCAACTTGTGGGAGTGGATCAAGTGGGACGGCAATGAAGCCTTTGGCTCATACGCCAACAATGCGGGCAACATGGAGACGCTGGCAGTGGACTACAGCGATGCGCCCCGGCCCTTGCTCGAGAAGATGCTCGGCCACCCCGACCTCTACGCGCGTTACCTGGCGCAGGTTTGTGACCTCACTGAGGCGTTCTTCAACGAGGCGTATCTCTTTCCCCGCATCGATGCCGGGGCAGAACTCATCGCTCCATTCGTGTACGCCGATGACAACAAGATGTACTCCAATGCCAACTTTGACACCAACATCGACGCTGACCTCGGCGGTGGTGGTATGGGCGGTGGG
>DGOE01000100.1 GCA_002389295.1 Flavobacteriales bacterium UBA4474
CGTGCTTGCGGATGATGTGTTCGAGGCGGCCGTCATACCGCTCGGGATCGTAAACTTTGTTGAGCCTGTAGCCGGTGAAGCGGCTCAAGGTTTTGATGGCGCCCCAATAGGGCAGCTTCACCGCCTTGGCGTAATCATCGGCAAAACCGAGCATGCCCGGATTTTGGCGGTCGAGGAGGTGCACGAGTAGAAAACCCTCTTTGATGCCCAAGTCCCCGTCATAAGCCGTGTCCTGCAGCATCAGGTGTTTCCCCTCAGCGTCGAGACTGTCGAGGTCGAGGTAGCCCTGTTGCTGCTGAAAGGCGACCATGCAGTCGTTGTCCGCAATCCTCAAGGTGTCGGGACCGGTTGTACCGTCACCGCCCAAACTCAACGTCACGTCATCGGACGCCGCATCCCCTTCATCTGCGCCGACATCCTTTGGGGCGTCTGATTTGCGCGCCAACCGATCCGCTTTCTTTTCGGCTTTCTTTTCGGCTTTCTGCACCTGTTGGTCGGCTTTGATCGCCTTGCGCTGTGCAGCAAGCGTGTCTTGGGGGACCGACGCTATACCAGCGAGGAAGGCCGGACGCAGCGTGTCCATCATGACCGTCAGGATCTGCACCTGGGGCCACACTTTCAGTACCATGGCCTCCAGTTCCATGTACTTTTTGCGGTTTTGGTCGTAAGCCTTGATGTCCATGGCCCGCCAGTTCGGGCCCGAGGCCGGCGCGACCACTTCTGCGGCATCTATGAGGTGCACAAAGGGCCTGAAGCCTGCGGGAAATACGGCTGTGTCTGCCGTCTCTTGGCACAACAGGGGACCGCTCAAGACCGCCCAAAGGCCGGCCACCATCAAATACGCTTTATGCATCGCGGCGTAAGGTAACTTGCCATGCATGTCCAAGCCTTTTGCCGTCGGTGACCGTGTCCGTTTCCTTCATGAAACAGGGGAGGGCATCGTGCGCGCCATAGAGGAGGAGGGACGTACCCTGCTGGTGGATGACAGTGATGGTTTCCCCATGCGTTTCGCGGCCAAAGACTGTCTGCCCATTCCCAATGCTGCCGAAGAGATCAAGGCCTATGCCTCCAAGGAGATCAGCAAGGGCGAATTGCTGGAGCGAAATGTGGACGAGCACGCCCTCAAGGCTTCGCAGCGCGATTTCGATGTGAAGTACCGCAATCCCGACGCCACCAACATGCGCAAGCGGGATGCCCACATGGAAGTGGACCTGCATTTTCACGCCTTGACGGGGGCCCGCGACAAGGCTGCTCCCCACGAGATGCTGGGCTTGCAAATGGAGCACTTCGACCGCATGATGCGCCGCGCAGAGGAGAAGCGCATCCCCCGGGTGATCTTCATCCACGGCGTGGGACAAGGGCGGTTGCGCCAAGAAATACGAGACGCCCTGTCAGCCTATTGGCCGCAGTGCACTTGCCGAGAAGGCGACCCGCGGAAATATGGCCACGGGGCCACAGAAGTCAGGTTTGGAAACGGCTGATTATTGGCGCTCGGCTTCCAGTCGCTCGCGCATGCTGTCCGCGGCGGTCACCGGAAATACGAAGCCTTCCAATGAGATGACCAGTTCCTCTTCCAACAATTCCGCGCCCTTGAAATCCAAGGTGACGCGGGGGTCCCGGCTGAACTTGGTATCGATGGCGACCCAACGGGTGACCAGGCCTTCGTAAGTGCCGTTGGCCAGGCTGGCGAAACCGGGCTCGAACTTGGGCCACAACCGGCCGATGGTCACTTCCTCCTCCGATGCTTGACTGTCTGCCCAAAGCTCGTCGATGACGGTGCCGTCTTCGAACCAATAGTGGGCGCTCATCCGGCCTTCGATTTCTCGGTCACCAGAGACACGCGACATGGTGATGGTATCATTCATCCGCTCTCCCAATGGCGACTCACTGCCGATCTTGAGCTCCCCGATTTCGGTCAAAGTATACCGCATGCCGAGCCCCAAGTCGCCAATGTGAACCAGGCGGCTGTCCTCGGATTCCACCACCCTTCCATACGATGTGCCTCCGGGGGTGTAGTACAAATCCATGGAGCCTTCAATCTGCTGCACGGGCATGCCGCCGGTAGGCTGGACTTGTTGAATGATGTCGTAGTGGATCACCTTGGTGAAACTGAATTGCTGCGGGCGTTCTGGCAACGTCCCGTAGACGATATCAATGAGGTCTCCGTGCACTTCTTGGGCAGACAGCGCTCCCGGAGCGCAACAGAACATCCACAGAAGCAGGCAGGAACAGAGGCGATAATCCATGTTTTGAAGATAGAAAAGGTCCTCCTTCTCAGCGCTGATTCCCCCGGCCATTTCGCTGGCGGGGGTCACTAAAGGGCCGGTCACCTTCCAAGATCACCGCGGCAGGGGCCTCAAGCTGCAGGACCCAAGGCGCTCCCCCTTTCTTTCCCGGGACATAGGCGTCGAAGGTCATGTCGGGGCCATAAAATGCCGTGATCCCCTCCAAGTGTGGTGCGCTCGGTGCGAGGTGGTCAAAGATGATGCGGTCTGGGTGGCCCTCCCGTCCCCGGGTCTCGGCCTGGAACCGCAGCGACGCCTGCACGGCATCGGCATACTCCAAAACGTGCCGCTTCTTCATCCCCTTGGGCGATTGCAGCACCGGCGCACCAAAGCGCAAGCCCCTCGGCCGCCATTGTATGGGCTCGATGACCTTGCGCGTCACCTGGGCATCCCCGTCATCCCACCCGAGGAGCAACCACGTATTCTTGTCTATTGCGTCGGGCACCATCGCGTAATAAAGCGCCCCATGCCAATTTTCGGCGCTCACCGCGGCCTGTTCATCGGGGCGGTCCGCACTGTCCACGTCTTTCAATTTCGTGAAGCGGGGTGCTTCTCCGCGGCCCTCGGAAAACGCCACCAGTCCGCCGTATCCCGCTGTTCGGTTGTCGTTGGCCCAATTCCACGTCCACACGCGCAACCGGCCATCCGCCGAAGCCACAAATCCCATGAAATCACACGCTGTGGCCGGGGACTCCATGTCTTGACGCCCCACAAGTTCCTCAAGTGCCGCCCCAAGGGCGTCGCTCGCCGTGGCACAATCCCCAGCTTCACATCCCGCCAAGGCTGTGTGATAAGGACGGATGTCATCGTAAGGCCCGACCTGCGCCTGCAACCCACTGAGCCACCCGGCCCAGCACAAAGTCAACAACACCCTCAGCACCATCAGAGGTGCATGAAGGCTTTTTTGGCCAGGAGCTGGTCTTCGGACTCCCGGTGATCGGGGTCGTCGACGCAGCAGTCTACCGGGCAGACGGCGGCGCATTGGGGTTCGTCGTGGAAGCCTACGCATTCAGTGCATTTGTCGGTCGCTATGTAGTAAACGTCCATGCTGCCCGGTTCTTGCGTGGCGTCGGCCACGATGGCGCCGGCGGTAGGGTGGTTGCCATCTCCTTTGAGCCCAGTTCCATCCGCAAAAGTCCATTCAGCCCCGCCTTCGTAGATGGCGTTGTTGGGACATTCTGGTTCGCAGGCTCCGCAATTGATGCAGGCGTCGGTAATCATGATGGACATGGCACAATTCTTTTTCGGCAGTTGCCGCACTGCAAAAATAACCGGTCAACCCCTTCAGATGTTGGGACCATCTTTGCATTTCCACAACAAAAGCCACCGATGCTGACTGAAACCGGAAAAGTGGGCGCCCAGCGCGACCGAAAAGTGCTGACCGATTTGTGGGAGGGCCTGTCCTCCGTACTGTCCGAAAACCCGCGCCCAGAGTGGGCTGCGCTCGCCGCAGCCATCCCTTTGGCGGTGCATGCCAACGGTTGGTTTACCGAAGGAGAGGTGCGCTGCGCCTTGGAAAGGTGGACTGCGGCATTGGCCCCCGATGAGATCGGTCGCTGGATGGATGGGTTAGGCGAGCGGGCGGAAACGGGCAGCGCAGTCAATGTGGGCATCGTCATGGCGGGCAACATCCCATTCGTGGGCCTGCACGACCTCATTTGCGGCGTGGTCTCGGGCCACCGCATCCAGCTCAAGCCGAGCCGCGAAGACGCGGGACTCATGGCGGCACTGCTCCAGGGGTGGAAGTTGGCCTGTCCAGGCATCGGCGAGCAGGTAACCATCGCCGAAGGTGCGCTCACCGGGTACGACGCCGTCATCGCCACAGGCAGCCGCAACAGCGGACGCTACTTCCGGCACTATTTCGGCAAAGTGCCGCACATCATTCGCGGCCAGCGCACCTCGGTCGCGGTGTTGGACGGCTCGGAAAGCCTCGAGCAATTGCGGGGACTCTCCGACGATATTTTCCGCTACTTCGGTCTGGGCTGTCGCAATGTGACGCAGGTCTTCATCCCGCGCGATTTCGACCTCGACCGGCTCTTTGCCGCGTTTGTGGATTGGCAACGGTTGGCCGACCACAACCGCTACTACAACAACTACACCTACCACAAGGCCTTGTGGTTGATGGAAGCGGTGGACTTGCTCGAAAACGGTTTTGTCCTGCTCAAGGAGGACCCCGATTGGATCTCTCCGGTGGGCGCGCTGCACTACCAGCGCTATGATGCGCTGTCTGCCGTTGAAGAGCGAATCGCAGCAGGCGCAGGCGAAATCCAATGCCGAGTGGGCCATGGGGGCCTGCCTTTTGGCCAAGCCCAGTGCCCCGGCCTGTCCGATTATGCAGACGGAGTCGATACGATGGCCTTCCTCGAAGGATTGGGGCATTAACTTCGCGGCATGATGCGAGGTTTTACAGGAAAATTGGGGGTGTGGACCGCCTTGCTTGCCATCCTTTGGGGTGCGGGCTGCAGCACAGATGTAGCGTTGAATGCCCCCTATGAGGAGCGCAGCTTGGCGTTTTGCCTGCTGGACCCCGGCGCCGAGGAGCAATGGGTGAGGGTCAACCGCACCTGGCTGGGCGAGGGCAACAACCTGGACATCGCCATGGTGGCCGACAGCAGCGAATATGCGCCCGGCCAAGTGACGGTGACCGTGGAGCAATTTGGTCCCGGAGACATCGGATTTGAGAATCCCCTCGCGGTATTTACCGCCCAGGATACGGTGCTGCAGGACAAGGATGACGCCGGCATCTTCTATGGCCCGGAGTACCGCGCCTACCACTTTGAAACACCGGACGGATTGGAGGTCAATGCGGGCAACGACCCCGAAGACCTCTACGTGTACCGGATGACGGTTTCATTTGCCGACGGGCGCCTGCCCATGACCGCGGTCACGACCCTGATCGGCTCATCGCCAGGCAACATCAGCAACCCACCTGCAGGGATTCCGGGATTCAATCTGAATTTCGCCAGTGGCTCAGGGAGCCAGGTGTCTTACCCCAACATCAATTTTAAGTGGTCTTCCACAGCCGGTGCCAAGCGCTACGAGGCCTCCATCGAAGTGATGTTTACCGAGCGCATTTGGGTGGATGCGGCCCATACTCAACTCGCTTCGGAAACCGAGCGGGTGCTGCGCTGGGATTTGGGTGAAGAGCAGGCAGACGACGACGAAGGCGGGCAGGAAATCAAGCTCCCCACCAACGGTGAAGCTTTCTTTCAGTTCCTTGCCAGCCGCCTCGAAGAAGATCCCTTCATCACCCGTGAATTGGGAACGTGGAACGACAACATCGACCGCGTGCGGGCCTTCAATTTTGTCCTCAGCATCGCCAACGCAGAGCTCGACACCTATTTGTCGGTCAACGCCCCCGTCACCGGCGTCATTCAGGAGCGCCCGGTCTACACCAATATCTCCGGTGGCTTGGGGCTTTTTGCCAGCAGGACACGGCAATCGGTAGATGGCTTGGGCATTTCCAAGCCTTCGGTCCAAGAGCTGGTGGAAGGACCACACACCGCAGCGTTGCAGTTCTGCCTCCCGCCAGAAACGGAAGGGGATGTGGCAGAATATGCCTGTCCCTGAGACCAGTTCAACAATGAAGGTGGAAAATCAGGACATGCATGTGGATAGCTGAAACGGTGGAGGGGCAAACGGCGCAAATAGTCGCCGCATATTGAACCCATGTCCCATGCCTTTACATATCAGGCGCCTTACGGGGTGTTTCATTTCTCCAACGGTTTGCTCACAGTTGAGCTCGCTGAAGATTTGATTGTAGACCTGCCCCTGATGCAGCGGGTGGCTGCCCAGCGGATGGAGTTGCTCGGTCAGCGAGAGGTGGCCGAACTCATCGTGGTCCCCCGCGCCCATTTGCTGCTGGACCGCACGGCATTGACTTGGTTGGCCCAAAGCGGCGCGCTTTCAGGAGTGCACCACAGGGCCGTGGTGGTGCCCGCCCATTTGTTGGTGTGGCGCGACCGCCTGTATCAACTGATCAGCAATATGCGCCCCAATGTGCGCGTGTTCCGCAACCGCAGGGTGGCCAAAGGCTGGCTGCAGGAGCGGGCAGGCACCTTCGTGCCCATGCCCACGGCAGAAACTGTCGCGGTGGAAGTCGAGGCGGAAGCCCGTGTTCCGGTTACTCAAGAATGAAGCGCACGGACTGTTGCCCGGGCGTACTGACGGTATAGGCGCCTGCGGTCCAAGTGGCAGCGGGCAGCAGGGCCTGGCCTTGGTGGACTTCAATCTCTCCTTTGAACACACATTGGCCCGCGGCGTCCTGCACCTCGAAAACGCGCAGGCCATCTTCGGCACATGACAGTTTCACGTACCCTCCAAGGGCAGCAGGGTTGGGTGTGACCTGAAAAGCCGCCTCTGTATCCGCAGCATTCGGGATGTCCGAGACATCTTCGCCCGGCTTGAATTGCCACACGGCCGGGATGCCGATAATTTCCTGAACCGACAGCACAGGCATCCCTTCTCCAGGGGCATACCACTCGTATACCGTGCCTTCCCGTGGGAGGCTGAATCCGAGTTCAGCGGCAGGCACGTTGACCGAGTCCTGCGCCGCATAAGTGCGCGTCACCCTCAGGCATTCATAGCTGCCGCCGGGCAACAGGAGGGTGCCCCAAGCGTCCACTTCGACAACCGAGGATTGCGCGGTCTGGTAGTACAACAGTTCCGGCAGGTTCAAGGTGAAGGCCGAAGTGCCTTCGAGCGAGGCGCCGTAAGTGAGGGGCAGCGGTAGCAATTCCTCCTCATCGTCATATATGACCGGGAGGTCAAAAATATCCGTGGTGATGCCGAGCCCAATGACCTCGTAGGCGTCACCGCCAAATCTCAAGTACGTCGTGGCGCCGGAAATGGGCAGCGGGTTTTCGATGCCGAGATCGGGAATCTCAAAGGCGGTGAAATGGTCAGCCGAGGAAAAAATGAACTGGGTGGTGATGCTCGCCGCCCCCATGGAGAAATACTCAGTTTCGGCGTCCGTGGTGAGCAGGATGTCGCTGAAATCCCATGTCAAGTCCTCGCCCGATGCGCCCAGGTCGCCGGCGAAAAACGGGGGCGCAGCATTGGCCCGCGCATAGGTGGTGCCGCCTTGGGGCAAGTCGGCACTGGTCAGGACAGGCTGTGCGGAAAGGGAGCCGAAAAGAACCGCGAATACGACTGCCTGGGCTGTGCCGAGGCTGGAGAATGGGCAACGCATCATGCGGAAAAGGTACAGACGGATGGCCCTATTTCTTAGGGCGCCTGTCGAAGTTCACTGCGCTTGAACAGGTCTTGAAGGTGGTCGAAGCGCACCTTGTACAGGGCCCCGATGCCCGATTGCATGTCATCACGAAGGTTGCTTTCCGGCTTCCTGTAACCGATGAGCTCCCACCGGCCATCGGCGGTCAATTGATACCGAATGTCAATGGTGCCTGTGAGGTAATCGTCATTGGATTCTACCCCATTCAATTCGGACGTGCCCAAGGTGCCAGAGATGCTGAGCCTGTCGTTGAGCAGACGCAATCCAAGGTCGACCTCGAAGGTGTCTTCGGTCAATGGTTCATCGGCGTCCCCCGCACTTCCCGATGGGAGGTAGCGCAGACCGATGTCCACATCTTTGGAGAGGCCACTGAGCAGTTCAGAAATCCCGGAAGAGACCAATTCTGACGCCTGGGCTGCCGCTGCTGTCTTGCCCAACAAGTCAAAGCGCTGCTGCTCCGGTGTGATGAACTGGCCTGTGGCCAGCAAGGCAAACGCCTGGCGCTCGGTCTCTTCAGGAGTGTTGAGGACCGTCCCAATAGAGGAGAGTGTATAGGGGTCGTCACGCTCATAAGTAGGAAAGGAGATGATGAAATCGAGCACCGGGCTGGTGATTTGTCCGGTAATGCCCAAGCCCAGCTCTACTTCTGTCTTGGCGGCGCCCCCCACGCTCTGGACCAACAGCGGAGCGACGCTCGTCTTGAATGGCGCCGTGGCCAAAAGCTCAAGTTGGGCGGAATAAGGATCACCGTCCCAGTCGATGCGTCCACCGGGAGCGATGGAAATGTTCTTGGTGAACAGGTCGCGCAGGCTGAACCGGTATTGTCCACCTTGAATTTCCAAGGCGCCTTCCATAGCCAGCGGCCTGCTTCTGTTGCGCACAAAAGACAATGTCCCCGAGGCCCGGCCATCGATGCGCTCGTTGGCGCGTTGGTCCAGCACCAAGGACAATTCTGCCTCCGGCGTCACCTCAATGTCCAGCGCCAAGGAGAGGTCAAGGGCAGGGGAGGACTGCGCTGTGTTTTCAACCCGGCGCTCAGTGCCCCCGGTGAAGCGAATTCCAGAGGGCATTTCCGGCCCTTCCAAGGCGTCCAAAGGCATGGTGAACTTCGTGCCCTCGGCACTGATCGCATGGGCTTCGACGTCCATGTACTCTTTTGTGCCTGAAACGTTGGCCTCGCCAGTAGCAAAAACCTGACCGTGGTAGAGCTTGCCCGGGTCCGACGGCAGGTCCATCACGGCAAATGCGCGGGGGAGGTCCAGGCCCACATCGTAGTTCCATTCGTCGAAATCGGTGTGCTGCAAAGACAGATTCAGCAGGGCTTCATTGCCCAAGGGGTCCACAATGCGCCCCAGGTCCATCCCGATATAGGCGTCGTTGAATTGAAGCCGGCCATTGACGGCGTAATCCATGCCTGTAGCGCCGATAAACAGCCGGTCGGCTGCGATATCAATCGCACCACCAAGGGCGGGTAGACCGTCATCCCATGAAAGGGCGCACTGGCCATTTGCGCTGCCCGAGATGCTGATGTCCGTCGATTCGAGCAAGGGCTGCATCAGCCCGAGCGGCCATTCATTCAAGGTGATTTCGGCGCGATGCATGTCGCGAAACGCCATCCGGACGACTTCTTCCGGCCCCAAGAATTGCTGGAGGACAGCCTCTGGTTTTTGGCCCCACTTGCCCGCCAAACAGATGTCGCCGAGGTCGATGCCTTCTACCGTCGCATCCTGCCATTGGAGCTCTCCCATGGCCTCCAATTGCTGCAGTCCAACCGCTGCCGAGCCGTGAACAAAGCCCCCGCCATTGGGCAAAGGTTGTTCTTGGATGCGCCCCAGCAAGTCCATCCACGGTCCGACAGGAAACCGGTCCAATTGTATTTCCATAGCGGCCCAAGGGTACAGGTCTTGATCGGCGGCATAGAAGCCGATGATGCCTTGCTCGCCTTTCAGAGAAATCCCTTGAGGACGCAGGGTGCGCCAATCGGTTCCCGACCAAACGATGCTGCTCGCCGAATCGGGTTGAAGGTTCCATGAGGCCCCATCGAAATCAAGGTGCACTGCACGGGGATACAGGCTGTGGGTCTGGCCATCGGTCAAGGCGTGAACCATGTCCAATGATCCGCTGAGGTAGCCATCCCAGCGCGCCTGCAGCCGTGAGGCCTTGTCCAGGGCCACGTCGCCACCCATGTGCACGTGATCAATCTGGCCCCATTGGGTGTGGCGCGCACTGTCGGCCTCCAATGTCCAAGACAGGGGCGTGCGGCCTCCACTTCCATGCATTGCCAGGCCGTGGACCCTGACCGGTCCCAGGTGCAGCGGATGCAGTGCAGCCTCACAGTAGACCTCGCCCTCCCGTTGGTGGCATGCCACATGTGATCCGGGGCCGATGGACCACTGGCCCCGGCTATAGCGCTCGAGGATGTCGTCCCGCCAAACCTCGAGTTCCAATGTCCAATCCTCACCGGGTTCTCCGGTCTTTCCGCCGGAAGGAAGCCGCCATTTCGCCAGGGCCTCTTGGGAGATGAGGCCACCTGAGGCGATGGCGCTGAGCAGGGGATTCACCCAAGCTGAGGGGTCAGTCGGACCTGACATTTTCGCATCGGCAAAATCACCGCTCATGTCCAATTCAAAATGGTCCGCGTCGCCCCGGCAAGCAATGTGCGTGCGCTTCATCGAAACAGGCGCGCCCAGCCGGGCACGGCCATCGAATCCAGCGAGCGGAATGAAGCGTGCACCCGCCAGATTCAAGTGCCCCCACCAATCTTCCAACAGCCCCGCGGCGTCCAATGTGCAGGCCCCTTCACCGCTCCAATCGCCATACAGGTCCAGCGATTCACTCAGTTTGAGCGGGGCGGATCGGCCGTTCCACTTTGCGGCCAGCTCTGTGGTGGCCTGGCCAGCAGGAGAGGGGGTCAAAGTGACTTGGAGGTCCCCTTCGGCTTGGCCGCTCCCTGCCGCATTTCCGGGACTTTGACCGCTCCAATTGCCGGCGATGGACAGGGGGAGTGAAAGCGGGGCTGTCCCCAATTGGGCCACGGGAACAAATGCCCCTTCCATCCGCCATGCCACGTGCGGCGGCCCCGCCGGCCCGTTAGGAAGTCCGTGCAAGCGGCCTTCGAAGGTCACGTCGCCATTGCCGAGGTTCCATTGACAGGCCATACGTTGCAGGGCACTGCCTTTGCGCCCGCTGGTCCATTCAACGGTGGGTGCACCCGAAAGCCCATCCCACATTGACCCACCGGGCGCGGTGGCCATGGGCACGTTCAGCGAGACCGGTCCTTGAATCTGCACCTTTCCCTGATGGGGTCCCCAGCCTTCAAGCTGCTCGGGCAGGGTGTGATACTGTATGCCGAGGTCATCAAATTGGAGGCCTTCTGCTGTCAAGGCGAGGTGGGCGTGCAGGGATCCCCAAGGGGCCTGTCCAGTGCACCGCAGCGCGGAGTCGGTCCAGGCCAGCGCCCCCGTCCAATGCTCGGGAATGAGGGGGGCGTATTCCTCCATTCCTTCCATGTCGCGGAGCCAATAAGCCGGGTCAGATTGTGCGGTGAAAAAGGCAGAGTCTCCGCCGCCGGACCAAGACACGGTCGTGGTGTCTCCTTCGTGCGGGATGCCATGTTCGGCCACCAGGCGCAAGCCCCCTTCGGTAGCGGCCCATACGGGCCGGTTGTCCACGAGCGTGAACCCCTCAATGGTGGCACTGTCCAACAACAAGCGCATACTTCCTGAAGAACCCGCATCAGCCACAGAAAGGGGCACCGTGGCATCGGTGATGCGAAGAAAATCAACGGACACATCCGGCAGGGGGGCAGTCGGTTCCGAGGCGATGGTGCTGTCCACTTCCCCTTGCTGAAGCCACGTCCAACCAGCGGGTGAAATCTCAAAACCGGACAACTCCAGGCTGGACCAGTGCCTTCCACTCTTGTCCTTGGGCATGAGCACCAGGGCGTCGGCGGAAAGCAGCGGCCGCGCGGCACCACTGCTGTCCACTTCATTCACCCGGAGACCCGCCAAACTCAACCCTGCAGGAGAAAAACTGAGCCCCACATGATCAAGCTGTACCTCCGCCCGCTCGGCGCCGTCACCCATGGATGCCGTCGCCAACTTCAGGACCTCTTCCACCGCCCAATGCTGGCCCGCTGGTGTCGCCAAGGTCACCATTGCTGCGATTACCGGTCCCAAAAACAGGACCGAAAGCCACCCCATGCGGCGCATCCAGACGTTGCGCCTCGGTTTGGGTGAATTTTCTGTATCGCTTGGGCGGGTGTTCATTTCTGCACTGCGAACTTCGCATATACAGAAATGATGCCACGATGAATGCGGATCATGTTGACCCTGCCAAAGAAATCCAGGTAAAACCTTGGGCGGAAAGGGTGATGCTCGGAATCGAGAGTTCGTGTGATGACACGAGCATCGCAATCCTGCGCGGCAGTGAGGTGCTGTCGCAATTCACAGCGGCCCAGCATATTCACGCCCAATACGGCGGCGTGGTGCCGGAATTCGCTTCCCGCGCCCACCAGGTCCACATCGTACCGGTTTTGGAGGGGGCCTTGTCACAGGCCGGTTGCACGCTGCAGGACCTCGATGGCGTGGCCTACACCCGCGGGCCTGGATTGCAGGGCTCCTTGCTGGTGGGCAGCGCCTTCGCGCGCAGCCTGGGCTGGTCCTTGGGACTGCCCTTGTACCCCGTTCACCACATGCGGGCCCATGTCGTGGCCCATTGGATGGCGGATGCGGCGCCGAACCCCACGTCACCGATGCTGGCCTTGACCGTTTCAGGTGGACACACGCAGCTGCTCGACGTGGCATCGCCTTGGGACATGCGCGTCATGGGCACCACGTTGGACGACGCCGCGGGCGAGGCCTTCGACAAGGTGGCCAAGATGTTGGG
>DGOE01000020.1 GCA_002389295.1 Flavobacteriales bacterium UBA4474
GTGGACGAGTACATCGAGCTGCCTGTCCGTGACAACGAGAAGCCTTTCTTGATGTCTGTGGAGGACGTGTTCACGATCACAGGTCGTGGAACGGTCGCTACAGGTCGTATCGAGACCGGCATCATCAATACGGGTGACGAAGTCGATATCCTGGGTCTGAATGCCGACGGCATGAAGTCCACCATCACAGGTGTAGAGATGTTCCGCAAAATCTTGGACCGCGGTGAAGCTGGCGACAATGTCGGTTTGCTCCTTCGTGGAATCGAGAAGAAGGACATCAAGCGCGGAATGGTGGTTGCCAAGCCTGGCACTGTCACACCGCACGGCAAGTTCAAGGCCGAGGTCTACATCTTGAAGAAGGAAGAAGGTGGTCGCCACACTCCTTTCCACAACAAGTACCGTCCTCAGTTCTACTTCCGCACCACTGACGTGACCGGCGAGATCTTCCTCGAGGATGGCCGCGAGATGGTGATCCCCGGTGACAACGTGTCCATTACCGTTGAGTTAATCTACGGTGTGGCCATGTCTCCAGGTCTGCGTTTCGCCATCCGTGAGGGTGGTCGTACCGTGGGCGCTGGTCAGGTAACCGAGGTACTCAGCTGAGTACCAAGGGGCTGAACCCAAAGAAAAAACAAGGGGAAAGAAGATGCCCAGCGGGGCATCTTCTTTCGCCGTCTACGGGCATAGCTCAATTGGTAGAGTAGCGGTCTCCAAAACCGTTGGTTGCAGGTTCGAGTCCTGCTGCCCGTGCAAATACACCGAATCGAAAATGGCAAACGTTTTAGAATACGTCAAGGATAGCTACACTGAGTTGGTGGAGCGTGTGACTTGGCCGGGCCCCAAGCAACTGCAAGAGGCTTCGGTGCTCGTCTTTATTGCATCCCTCATGATCGCGGGCATCGTGTTTGTGATGGATTGGGTGTTTGGCGTCAATTCGGCGGAAAGCATCTGGCAGGGCGTCATCGGTCTGATTTACACCTACGTGATTTGAAGACAACAAGGACCATGGCCGAAATCGACAAGAAGTGGTACGTAGTGCGCGCCATCGGCGGGCAAGAAAACAAGGCCAAGGGTTTCCTTGAGTCCGAGATTTCTGCGGCCGGCTTGACCGATTATGTCGGACAAATCCTGATTCCGACGGAAAAGGTGTTGCAAATCCGAAATGGCAAAAAGGTCACGAAGGAGCGCAACCACTTCCCCGGATACGTGTTTGTGGAGTGCGCATTGGTGGGAGAAGTCCCGCACGTCATCCGCAACACACCCAGCGTGATTGGTTTTCTCGGCGCGGAAAAGCGGGGCGACCCACTTCCGTTGAGGCCAAATGAGGTGAGCCGCATGTTGGGCCGTGTTGACGAGTTGGCAGAAAGTGAGGAGGAATTGGCCATCCCATTCAAAACGGGAGAAGTGGTCAAAGTGGGCGATGGGCCATTCAATGGTTTCCATGGCACCATCGAGGAGATCAACGAGGAAAAGCGAAAGCTCAAGGTGATGGTGAAGATTTTTGGAAGGAAGACCCCTGTGGAATTGGGCTTCTTGCAAGTCGAGAAGGAATCCTGAGGCCGAATTGAGATGTCACTGAATCAAGAGTACCATATATAAACCGGAACAGCCAGGACGACCCGTGCCCTGTACCAGAATGCTTCCCTGGACACTGCGGCCGACCTGTTCATTATAAACAATAGATCCATGGCTAAAGAAGTCGCCAAAATGGTCAAACTGCAAGTGAGGGGTGGCGCTGCCAATCCTTCACCACCGGTTGGTCCTGCACTCGGCGCGGCAGGTGTGAACATCATGGAATTTTGCAAGCAGTTCAATGGGCGTACCCAGGACAAAGCAGGCAAGGTTCTTCCGGTGGTCATCACCGTCTACAGTGACAAGTCTTTTGACTTCATCATCAAGACACCGCCCGCAGCAGTGCAACTCATGGAAGCCGCCAAATTGAAGAAGGGTTCTCCGGAATCCAACCGACAGAAGGTGGGCAAAGTGACGTGGGACCAGGTCCGCGTAATTGCAGAAGACAAGATGCCCGATTTGAATTGCTTTTCCATCGAATCCGCCATGAAGGTGGTGGCTGGAACGGCAAGGAGTATGGGGTTGAACGTGACCGGCGATTCGCCTTTCTGATCGCTTAACATCAGACACAATGGCAAAATTGACACGCAATCGCAAAGCCGCGTTCGAGAAATTCGACGTGGATTCAGCGTACTCAGTCGACGAAGCAGCCGGCATCGTGAAGGAAATTTCCTCCACGAAGTTTGACTCTTCCGTCGATCTCGCCGTCAGCCTCGGCGTAGACCCGCGAAAAGCCAACCAAATGGTGCGCGGCACGGTTTCTCTTCCCCACGGAAGCGGAAAGAATGTGCGCGTACTGGTTCTCTGCAATCCCGACAAGGAGGCAGAAGCCAAGGAGGCAGGAGCGGACTACGTTGGTCTCGATGATTATGTCGAGAAGATCAAAGGCGGATGGACCGATGTGGACGTGATCATCACGACCCCCCAAGTGATGGGCAAGGTAGGAGCGTTGGGCCGAGTACTCGGACCGCGCGGCCTCATGCCCAACCCGAAATCGGGTACAGTCACGATGGAGGTCGGGAAGGCCGTCCAAGACGTAAAGGCAGGTAAAATTGATTTCAAGGTGGACAAGTACGGCATCATCCATGCTTCCGTTGGGAAGGTGAGTTTCTCGAAAGAGAAGCTTTCGGACAATGCCAACGAAGTCCTGCAAACCTTGGTTCGGTTGCGCCCGTCTGCTGCGAAGGGCACCTACATCAAGAGCGTATTTATAAGCTCTACGATGTCCCCAGGTGTCCGGATTGAATCGAAAGCCCTCAACAGCTGAACCAGGAACCCATGACACGCGACGAGAAAAACCAAGCGATCGATGAGCTCCAGGCTATGCTGAAGGACACCAATGTGGTGTACCTGACGGATGCTTCGAGCCTGAATTCCGCAGATTCGACAAAACTGCGCGGGGAATGCTACAAGGCCGAAATCAAGATGCAAGTGGTGAAGAACACTTTGCTGCGCATCGCGATGGAACGCACAGAAGGCCGTGAATACGGTGAGCTGTACGACGTGCTGAAGGGGCAGACCGCCTTGATGACCAGCTCTGTGGGGAATGCCCCCGCGAAGTTGATCAAGGACTTCCGCAAAAAGAGTGACCGCCCCATTTTGAAGGGCGCTTACGTCGAAGAGGCAGTGTACATAGGTGACGATCAACTGTCGGCGCTCACGGAGATCAAGAGCAAAGAGGAACTCCTCGGAGAACTCATTGGCCTCCTCCAGAGCCCCATGTCGAACGTACTCGGTGCATTGCAATCTGGTGGGAACACCATTTCCGGACTCGTCAAAGCACTTTCCGAACGCGAAAGCTGACTTTGACAACCCTCAACTAACTCAAACAAGTAACCCACAATTCCATATATCATGGCTGATTTGAAAACCATGGCAGAATCACTGGTCAACCTCACCGTAAAGGAGGTCAGTGAACTCGCAGATATCCTCAAGGATGAGTACGGCATCGAGCCCGCAGCTGCAGCTGCTGTTGTCGCTGGTCCCGCCGCAGGCGGTGGCGAAGGCGGCGGCGCTGAAGAGCAAACCGAATTCGATGTGATCCTCAAAGCCGCTGGTGGCTCCAAGCTCGCTGTTGTGAAGCTCGTAAAAGAGCTGACCGGACAGGGACTCAAGGAGGCCAAAGGCATCGTTGACGGCGCACCCGCTGCTCTTAAAGAGGGTGTTTCCAAAGACGAGGCTGAAGCCCTCAAGTCACAACTCGAGGAAGCCGGCGCAGAGGTTGAGATCAAGTAAGGTCCCAACTCGCTGAATTTCAGAAGGTCAGGCTGGGCGCAGGTCCCGGTCTGACCTTCTTGTACCCTGCATTTAGCAGGTTACGTCCCAAAGCCAACCTGCACCACTGCGATTTGTTCCTCCCTCGTTAAGCCGCACGCCCCCATGTTGACGCCACAACTGCAGCAGCGACATTCTTTCGCCACTACTACCCCGGACATCCCGTATCCGGATTTTCTTGACATTCAATTGCGGTCCTTCCGCGAGTTCTTCCAGCTTGAAACCAAGCCTGAGGACCGCGACACCGAAGGCCTGTTCAAGGTGTTCAATGAGAACTTCCCGATCACGGACACCCGCAACCAGTTTGTACTGGAATTCCTCGACTACTTCATCGACCCCCCTCGCTACAGCATTGCAGAGTGCATTGAGCGCGGATTGACCTACAGCGTTCCGCTGAAGGCGAAGTTGAAGTTGTACTGCACCGACCCGGAGCACGAGGACTTCGAGACCATCGTTCAGGACGTCTACTTGGGTACCATTCCTTACATGACCCCGCGGGGCTCATTTGTGGTCAATGGCGCTGAGCGGATCATCGTCAACCAGTTGCACCGTTCTCCAGGCGTGTTCTTCGGCCAGAGCCGCCACGCCAACGGCACCAAGCTGTACAGCGCACGGATCATTCCGTTCAAGGGCAGCTGGATTGAGTTTGCCACGGACATCAACAGTGTGATGTACGCTTACATCGACCGGAAGAAGAAGCTTCCCGTCACCACGTTGCTCCGTTCCATTGGATACGAGGGCGACCGCGACATTTTGGGCATTTTCGACCTTGCTGAGGAGGTCAAGGTCTCCAAGGCGGGGGTGAAGCGCGTTTTGGGCCGCAAGCTCGCCGCGCGTGTGTTGAAGACATGGATTGAGGACTTTGTGGATGAGGACACCGGTGAGGTGGTGAGCATCGAGCGGAACGAGCTGGTGCTCGACCGCGATACGGTCCTCGAGAAGGAGCACATCGAATTGATTGTGGATTCTGGATCGAAGAACATCATCCTGCACAAGGAGGACATCAACCAGGCCGATTACGCCATCATCCACAACACCCTCCAAAAGGACCCTTCCAACAGCGAGAAGGAAGCAGTGGAGTACATCTACCGCCAGTTGCGGAACGCCGAGCCACCAGACATGGAGACGGCCCGCGGCGTGATTGACAAGCTGTTCTTCTCTGAGCAGCGTTATGACCTCGGTGAGGTGGGACGTTTCCGGATCAACCGGAAGCTGGGCATTGATATGTCCGAGGAGTCCAGGACCTTGACCAAGGATGACATCATCCTCATCATCAAGTTCCTCATCGACCTCGTGAACTCGAAGTCGGACGTGGACGACATTGACCACCTCTCCAACCGCCGTATCCGTACGGTGGGTGAGCAGCTCCACAACCAGTTTGGTGTGGGCCTCGCGCGGATGGCCCGGACCATCCGGGAGCGGATGAACGTCCGTGACAACGAGGTGTTCACGCCAACCGACCTGATCAACGCCAAGACCTTGAGTTCGGTCATCAACTCGTTCTTCGGAACGAACCAGTTGAGCCAGTTCATGGACCAGACCAACCCGCTGAGCGAGGTGACGCACAAGCGGCGCATCTCGGCACTCGGTCCCGGTGGACTCTCTCGTGAGCGCGCAGGTTTTGAGGTCCGTGACGTGCACTACACCCACTATGGCCGCCTCTGCACCATCGAGACGCCTGAGGGTCCAAACATTGGACTCATCAGTTCCTTGTGCGTGTATGCCAAGGTGAACCGTTTGGGCTTTATCGAGACGCCTTACCGCGCCGTTGACGAGGGCATTGCCCGTGTGGGTGGCGAAGGCATCACTTACCTCTCCGCTGAGGAAGAGGACAGCGCCATCATCGCGCAGGCGACCGTGGGACTCAACGACGACGGCTCTTTCAAGAACGACATCATCAAGGCCCGCCTGCAAGGCGACTTCCCATTGGTGGCGCCGAAGGAGATCAAGTACGTGGACGTAGCCCCCAACCAGATCGCTTCGATTGCGGCTTCGCTGATTCCTTTCTTGGAAAACGACGACGCCAACCGGGCCCTGATGGGATCCAACATGATGCGTCAGGCCGTTCCACTCATGAGGCCCAACAGCCCCATCGTCGGAACAGGCCTCGAAGGCCAAGTGGCGCGCGACAGCCGGGTGCTGATCACCGCCGAAGCCGATGGCGTGGTGGAGTATGTCGACGGCAACGAAATCCACATCCGCTACCACATGGATGAAAACGACCGCCTTGTGTCGTTTGAGGATGACGTCAAAGAGTATGACATCACCAAGTTTGCAAAGACCAACCAAGGAACCTGCATCAACCTCAAGCCCATCGTATCGAAGGGCATGCGGGTCGAGCGTGGCGACATCCTGGTAGAAGGGTACTCTACCCAGTCTGGAGAATTGGCTCTGGGACAGAACATGAAGGTGGCCTTCATGCCTTGGAAGGGGTACAATTTCGAGGATGCGATTGTCATCAGCGACCGCGTGGTGCGCGAGGATGTATTCACCTCCATGCACGTCACCGAATACAGCCTGGAAGTACGCGACACCAAGCGTGGACAGGAGGAGCTGACGGCGGATATTCCCAACGTCAGTGAGGAAGCGACGAAGGACCTCGACGAAAACGGCCTGATTCGCATCGGTGCCCACGTCGGGGCAGGGGACATCCTCATCGGTAAAATCACGCCCAAAGGCGAGAGCGACCCGAGTCCAGAGGAGAAGCTGCTCCGTGCCATCTTCGGCGACAAGGCTGGAGACGTCAAGGATGCTTCACTGAAGCTGGGCCCAAGCGCCACAGGCGTGGTCATCGACAAGATGCTCTTCTCCCGCATGGTGAAGGACCGCAAATCCAAGGCGGCTGACAAGGCTGTTTTGGAGATGATCGACTCCGAATTTGACCAGGAGGCGGCCGTTCTGCGGAAGTCGCTTGTAGAGAAGCTCATGAAGGTCATCGGCGGCAAGACGTCGCAGGGTGTCATGAACTACTACAAGGAGGTGCAAATCAAAAAGGGCATCAAGTTCACCCAGCGTGCCTTGCAGTCCCTTGATTTCAGCATCGTCAATACCGAGGGCTGGACCCGCGATGAGGACAACAACAACCTCGTGAAGCGCGTCGTCCACAACTACAACATGAAGTACAACGACCTGCTCGGCACCTTCAAGCGGAAGAAATTCCAGGTGACCGTAGGCGATGAACTTCCTGCAGGTATTGTGAAGCTCGCCAAGGTGTTTGTGGCCAACAAGCGGAAGCTGAAGGTGGGCGACAAGATGGCTGGACGTCACGGAAACAAGGGCATCGTAGCCCGAATCGTGCGCCAAGAGGACATGCCTTTCCTTGAGGATGGCACGCCTGTAGACATCGTACTCAACCCGCTCGGTGTACCGTCGCGTATGAACCTGGGCCAGATCTACGAAACCGTGCTCGGATGGGCCGGTGAGAAGATGGGCACCAAGTTTGCGACCCCCATTTTTGATGGGGCGAGCCTCGAGCAGATTTCGGGCTTCACGGAAAAGGCTGGCGTGCCGAACTTCGGTGTGACCCACCTCTACGACGGGGAGACCGGAGAGCGTTTCGACCAGCCGGCTACAGTGGGTGTGATCTACATGATCAAGCTGAGCCACATGGTGGACGACAAGATGCACGCACGTTCCATTGGACCGTACAGCCTCATTACCCAGCAGCCGTTGGGTGGTAAGGCGCAGTTCGGTGGACAGCGTTTTGGTGAGATGGAGGTCTGGGCGCTCGAAGCGTTTGGTGCCTCGCACATCTTGCAGGAGATCCTCACGGTCAAGTCCGACGACGTTGTCGGCCGGGCAAAGACCTACGAGGCCATTGTAAAGGGCGACCCGATGCCAACCCCAGGCATCCCGGAGTCCTTCAACGTGCTGATGCACGAGTTGCGCGGTTTGGGATTAACCGTGGCCCTGGAGGCCTGAGTTGCTCCCGCTTCTAACTTTTTGATCCTCAACAAGAGATGACCAACAACAAGACCCCGAAGCTCTCGAGCGACTTCAACAAGATCCGCATCAGCATGGCATCGCCCGAGGAAATCCTCGAGCAAAGCCACGGCGAGGTGCTGAAGCCCGAGACCATCAACTACCGGACCTATAAGCCGGAGCGCGATGGCCTCTTCTGTGAGCGCATTTTCGGCCCTGTCAAGGACTATGAGTGCCACTGCGGCAAGTACAAGCGCATCCGCTACAAAGGCATCGTCTGTGACCGATGCGGTGTGGAAGTGACCGAGAAGAAGGTCCGCCGTGAGCGGATGGGCCACATTCAGCTCGTCATTCCCGTTGCCCACATCTGGTACTTCCGCAGCCTGCCCAATAAGATTGGCTATTTGCTCGGACTGCCGACCAAGAAGCTCGATCAGATCATCTACTACGAGCGGTATGTGGTGATTCAGCCGGGTGTGGCGACCAAGACCGATGGTGAGGCCTTGGATGTAAACGAGTTCCTCACGGAAGAAGAGTACCTCGACATCCTCGATACCCTGCCAAAGGACAACCAGTATCTGGACGAAAAGGACCCCAACAAATTCGTGGCCAAGATGGGCGCGGAGGCCCTGTACGACATGCTGGGCAACCTGGACCTTGACCAGTTGAGCTATGACCTTCGCCATGCGGCCAACACGGAGACGAGTCAGCAGCGGAAGAACGAGGCGCTCAAGCGACTGCAGGTCGTAGAGGCCTTGCGCGATGCCAACCAAAGGGTCAACAACAACCCCGAGTGGATGATCGTGAAGGTGGTGCCGGTGATTCCACCAGAGCTGCGCCCCTTGGTGCCGCTCGACGGCGGCCGTTTTGCCACCTCGGACCTGAATGACCTCTATCGCAGGGTGATCATCCGCAACAACCGCCTCAAGCGCTTGATCGAGATCAAGGCGCCGGATGTGATTTTGCGGAACGAGAAGCGGATGTTGCAAGAGGCGGTAGACAGCCTGTTTGACAACAGCCGGAAGTCCTCCGCCGTGAAGACGGAGAGCAACCGCCCGCTCAAGTCGCTTTCCGACAGCCTGAAGGGCAAGCAGGGACGTTTCCGTCAAAACCTGCTCGGTAAGCGTGTGGACTACTCCGCGCGTTCTGTGATTGTCGTGGGTCCTGAGCTGAAGCTGCACGAGTGCGGCATGCCCAAGAACATGGCCGCCGAGCTCTACAAGCCGTTCATCATCCGCAAGATGATTGAGCGGGGTGTGGTCAAGACGGTGAAGTCCGCCAAGAAGATTGTGGACGCCAAAGAGCCTGTGGTATGGGACATTTTGGAAAACGTGATGAAGTCGCACCCTGTGTTGCTCAACCGTGCTCCAACCCTGCACCGTTTGGGTATCCAGGCGTTCCAGCCCAAGATGATCGAAGGCAAGGCGCTGCAACTGCACCCGCTCGCATGTACAGCGTTCAACGCTGACTTCGACGGTGACCAGATGGCTGTGCACCTTCCGCTCGGCCCTGCGGCCATCCTGGAGGCGCAGCTGCTGATGCTGGCCAGCCACAACATCTTGAATCCCGCCAACGGTGCGCCGATCACGGTCCCATCACAGGACATGGTGCTTGGCCTCTACTACATCACCAAGGAGCGCAAATCCACCAAGGAGGAGCCGGTGAAGGGTGAGGGCATGACCTTCTATTCCCCAGAGGAAGTCATCATCGCATACAACGAAGGCCGCGCGGCACTGCACGCGGGCATCAAGGTGCGCTGGGCTGACCACGAAGGAAACATGTCCATCATCGATACCACGGTGGGCCGTGTCCTCTTCAACGAGGTGGTGCCCAGCGAGGCCGGATATGTGAATGACCTGCTCACCAAGAAGAGCCTCCGGACCATCATTTCGGATGTGCTGCTTGCCGTGGGTGTGCCACGCGCCGTTCAGTTCCTTGATGACATCAAGCGTTTGGGCTTCACCATGGCCTACAAAGGCGGCTTGAGCTTCAACCTGAACGACATCATTATCCCCGCAGAGAAAGTAGAATTGGTCGACAAGGCCAATGAGCGCGTGGGCGAGGTGATGGACAACTACAACATGGGGCTCATCACCAACAACGAGCGGTACAACCAGATCATTGACATCTGGACCAATACCAACTCGCGGTTGACGAACATCCTCATGGAGCGCCTGGAGACCGACAAGCAGGGCTTCAACTCCATCTACATGATGATGCACTCCGGAGCCCGTGGTTCCAAGGAGCAGATCCGTCAGTTGAGCGGCATGCGGGGCCTCATGGCCAAGCCGCAGAAGTCGAGCGCTGCCGGTGGTCAGGACATCATTGAGAACCCCATTCTGTCCAACTTCAAGGAGGGACTGTCCATCCTCGAGTACTTCATCTCCACGCACGGTGCCCGTAAGGGTCTGGCGGATACGGCGTTGAAGACGGCTGACGCGGGTTACCTGACCCGACGTCTGGTGGACGTGGCGCAGGATGTCATCATCAACGAGCAGGATTGCGGTACCATCCGCGGCTTGACGGCTTCGGCGTTGCGCAAGAACGAGGAGATTGTGGAATCGCTGGCGGACCGGATTATTGGCCGTACGGCTGTGCAGGACGTCCTGCATCCGAACACCGATGAGCTGATTGTCGAAGGCGGTGCTGAAATCACCGAAGCGGTGGCAGCGGCCATCGAAGAAGCGGGCATTGACGAAGTGGAGATGCGCTCTGTACTGACGTGCGAGAGCCGCAGGGGCGTCTGTGCCAAGTGCTACGGCCGCGCCCTGAGCACCAACCGTCTCGTCCAAGAGGGTGAGGCTGTCGGTGTCATTGCAGCCCAGTCCATTGGTGAGCCGGGAACGCAGCTGACGTTGCGTACGTTCCACGTAGGTGGTACGGCGTCCAAGATCTCCGATGAAAACGAGATTACCGCCCGTCAAGACGGAGTGGTGGAACTCGAAGACCTGCGGACCGTGCAACGCACGACCGCAGACGGAGAAATCGAGACGGTTGTGGTGTCGCGTTCTACGGAGTTCAAAGTGGTCGATCCCCAGATTGGCATTACGCTCAGCTCGACCAACCTGCCTTACGGCGCGATACTCGAGGTGAAGAGTGGCAAGAAGATCAAGAAGGGCGACCTCATTTGTACTTGGGACCCCTACAACAACGCGATCATCAGCGAAGAGGAGGGCACGGTTGTGTTCGACATGATCGAGGATGGTGTGACCTACCGCGAGGAGCTGGACGAACAGACCGGTTTCCGCGAAATCGTCATCACCGAGACCAAGGACAAGAAGAAGAACCCGGCCATCCACATCGTTGGGGCCAAGAAGGAAGTCCTCAAGGTCTACTCTCTGCCTGTGGGCGCTCACGTGAGCGTGGAGGAAGGCGACAAGGTCGGCTCAGGCCGCATCTTGGCGAAGATTCCGCGTGTGGCAGGTAAGTCGGGTGACATCACGGGAGGTTTGCCACGGGTGACGGAGCTTTTCGAGGCACGTAACCCCTCAAACCCCGCTGTGGTTTCGGAAGTCGACGGCATTGTGTCCTACGGAAAGATCAAGCGTGGAAACCGCGAGATCATCGTCGAGAGCCGCACAGCAGAGAAGCGCAAGTATCTCGTGCCACTGGCCAAGCACATTTTGGTGCAGGAGAACGACTTTGTGAAGGCCGGTATGCCGATGTCTGATGGCGCGATCACGCCGGCGGACATCCTCTCCATCCAAGGGCCTACGGCTGTGCAGGAATACCTGGTGAATGAAATCCAGGAGGTCTACCGCCTGCAGGGTGTGAAGATCAACGACAAGCA
>DGOE01000082.1:0-2369 GCA_002389295.1 Flavobacteriales bacterium UBA4474
AATTGGAGGTGGACCTCCCGCCGATGGGCCAACGCGACAAGCCGGTCATGACCACCGACATGCCCGAAGAAGCGGCGGTGCTCACTTGGTCCTTGCGCACGGAGTCTGGAGCGTGGACAGACAGGGGTGCCGCAACTTTGGCGCCGGCGGCCAGCTATGATTGGCAGGATGTGCAGGTGCGGGTGGAGGTCGGAGACGGCGGCGTATGGCTCGCGTGTGACACCTTGGTGTGCGGCGTGCGTTTGACCGCCTCAGCAGCGGGTCACTTTGCAGACAATGGATTTATACTGTTGCCGCGCGAGCGGCGTTGGATTGGATTCGAAGGGCAGGATGGCCAACCCGTTTCTCCAGGTGAGGTTGAATTGACCCACCTCGGGCATTACCGGTCCCCGTCCCGCTGACCTCTTCAGTTCAGAGTGCAGCGTGCAGCGCGGCACCGAGCAAGCCTCCGACGATGGGGCCGACAATGGGGACCCAAGCGTACCCCCAATCCGCATCCCGCTTGCCGGAGATGGGCAGGACGGCATGGGCGAGGCGCGGACCGAAGTCCCGCGCAGGATTGATGGCATAGCCGGTAGGGCCTCCGAGCGCCAAGCCGATGCCCAGCACCAACAGGCCGACGGGCAAGGCTTCCAAGGCCCCCAAGTTGTTGTCTGGTGCGGAAATCGACAGCGCGCCAAAGACGAGGGCAAAGGTGCCGATGGCCTCTGTCACAAGGTTCCAACGGGGGTTGCGGATGGCCGGAGCCGTACAGAAAACCGCCAATTTGAGGTCGCCATCGGCAGTGGCATCGAAGTGCTGTTTGTAGGCTAGCCAAGCCAGGCTGGATCCTGTGAAGGCTCCGGCAACTTGAGCGGCGATGTAGCCGGGTACCAGGCCACTTTCAATTCCGCCAAAGGCGGCCAAGCCCAAGGTCACGGCGGGGTTCAGGTGGCCGCTGCCCCCAAGCGCGGTCGCTGTATACACGCCCAAGAATACCGCGATGGCCCAGGCCCAGCAGATCACGATCCAGCCGCCGTCCTGGCCTTTGCTTTTTTCCAACAGGACGTTGGCCACTACGCCGCTGCCCAGCAGGATCAGGAGGGCGGTTCCGATGAATTCACCGATGTAAGGTTCCATGATCATGGGGTGTTTGATGGCAGGTAATGTCGCGCCAAATTGATGAAGGTCTCCACTTGCTGTTCAGTCCAGCTTGGACTTTCCCCAATGGCTTCGGCGATCAGCCGGGCCACCACTGGTGCCGCAGACTGTGCGGCGCGGGCGTCGAGAAAAAGGGTGCGGTAGCGGCGGGCCAGGAAGTCCTCCACCGTGCAGCACATCTCCTCTGTGACGGCCAGGGCCACAGCCGCCGCGAGCGCTGAGGGGTCGTCTGGATGCATGCCACGGGGTGCGGCGTCGCCCATGTCGAGCGGAAGCGCGCTGGTATCGGCAGGAGTAAAGTCCGGGCCGTGTTGCTTTCGAAGGAAGCGGACGGTGTCCTCGGCCATCTTCCGGTAGGTGGTCCATTTGCCGCCCCTCACATTGACCAGCCCGCTGGCCGAAGCTTCGACTTGGTGACTGCGGGAGAGCTTGGCCGTATTGTCGCGTCGCCCTTGAATCAAAGGCCGCAGTCCGGCAAAGACGCTGCGGATGTCCTCGCGCCGAAGCTGCAATCCCAGGAAGCGGTTGGCGTGGTCGAGCACGAATGCGACTTCTTCTTCCAAGGCGAGGGGCTCGAAGTCGATGGTGTCCACGGGGGTGTCGGTCGTGCCCACGAGCACCTTGCCCAACCAAGGGACGGCAAAGAGCACCCTGCCGTCATCGGTTTTGGGAATCAAGAGGGCGTCTCCGCCCTTGAGGACGTCGGCATCAAACACCAAGTGAATGCCCTGGCTGGGCCTTAGATGGTCTTCGTGTTGCGGGTCATCCAAGCGGCACAAGGCGTCACTGTAAGGTCCACATGCATTGACCACCACACGGGCGTTGAGGGTGAATTCCTCTCCGCTGAGGACGTCCTTGGCGTGCAGGCCCGTGATGCGTCCGTCTTGTTTGACAAAGCCTTCGGCGCGGCAGTGGTTGACCAGGGTGGCGCCTTGCTGGGCGGCGGTGCGGGCCAGCCCGAGGGCGAGGTCAGCGTCGTTGAACCGGCCATCGCGGTAGCGCCAGGCACCGATGAATCCCGCCTCGGCGAGGTGGGGCAGGCGGCTGGTGATTTGCTTGCGCCCGATCCACTCGGTCCGCCCCCAGCGGTGGCTGCCCGCGAGGAAGTCATACAGGCGCAAACCCACGCCATAATAGAACCGCGCCCACCGGCGCTTCACAGGAATGAGGAATCCAAAATCGTCCACGTGGCCTGAGGCGTTGGCCATCAGCCGATCCCGCTCTTTCAA
>DGOE01000082.1:2414-3557 GCA_002389295.1 Flavobacteriales bacterium UBA4474
TTGGTGCTGCGCGAGGATGTGCCCGAGGCAAAGTCGCCGCCTTCAATCAATGCGGTGCGCAGGCCGCTCGCCGCAGCTTCCAAGGCCACGCCCAATCCCGTGGCACCTCCACCGATGATGCAGACGTCCCATGGGCCATCTTGGCGCAAGCGTTGCATCATGGTCGGGCGGTGGAGTTTCATCTGTTGCAATGAATGATCAGCGGTCTTCAGCCCAGCTCAATGTGGCGCGAACGGCACGCTGCCAGCGGGCGTCGGCTTCTTGCCGTCCACCTTCATCCAGACCGGATTCGAAGGTGCGCTCGGCGGTCCATTGCGATTGGATGTCCGCTGTGCTGTGCCAATAACCGACCCCGAGTCCGGCGAGGTAGGCGGCACCGAGCGCTGTGGTCTCCGTCACTTCAGGGCGAACGACGCGGATGCCGAGCAGGTCGCTTTGGCGCTGCATCAGGAGGTCGTTTGACGTGGCGCCTCCGTCCACCCGCAATTCGGTGATGGCGATGCCGGCGTCGCCTTGCATCGCGCGGATGACGTCGACGCTTTGGTGGGCAATGGCGTCTAGTGTGGCCCGCGCTAAATGGGCTTTGCTGCTTCCCCGGGTCAGCCCGAAGAGGGTGCCCCTGGCGTGGCCGTTCCAATGGGGGGTGCCCAGGCCGGCGAAAGCCGGGACCAACACGACGCCATCGGCGTCGGGAACTGTGGCGGCGAGGGCTTCGATGGCGGCAGCATCGCCGATGATGCCGAGTTCGTCACGCAGCCATTGCACGGTCGCGCCCCCCATGAAGATGCTGCCTTCGAGGGCATAGGTGGTCACGCCGCCAACTTGCCAGGCCACTGTCGTCAGCAGTCGGTGCTGGCTCATGACCGCATTGGTTCCGGTATTCATGAGCATGAAACAGCCCGTGCCGTAAGTGTTTTTGACCATGCCCGGTGCCGTGCACTGCTGGCCAAAGAGCGCGGACTGCTGGTCGCCGGCGACCCCCGCGATGGGGGGAGGGGCGTCGGCCGAAAGCGCGGTGGCCCGGCCAAAGTCGCCACTGCTTTGTCGCACTTCGGGCAGCATGGCAGCAGGGACGTTGAAGAGGGCCAACATGGCCGGATCCCAACGCAGGTCGTGCAGGTTGTACAGCAGGGTGCGCGAAGC
>DGOE01000008.1 GCA_002389295.1 Flavobacteriales bacterium UBA4474
GGGACCAAATATCATGGCCCATGCCGCAGCGATGCGCACGAGTCCCCACGACCCGAGGTCGTCTTCAAAGGCCCAGGGCAGGACAAAGAGGTTGTTGATTCCACCGAGTGCAAACCCCAGCAGTATGCTGAGGAAATTGCGCAGGGCTTGGGCGGGAACTCGCAGGCGGGCCATGGGGTCAGGAGCGGGTGCTGGGGTGCTGAATCATGCCATCCAAGCAGCGGGCCAGTTGTCCGGTGAGGCTGCGTCTTGAAAATTGTGTGCCGATTGCAGGATCGACCCCTTTGCTGGATTGCAGCGTGGCCAGCATTTCCATGGCGCTGTCCATGTCGTTGTGGGCGCAGGGTTTCAATTGCCATGACGTGGCGAGGTCACCGAGGTCACTGGGCATGGGCACGATGACGCCGATGGGCCGCTGGGTGGCGAGGTACTCAAAGGCTTTTCCAGGAATGGCCTTTCGCCCGGTGTCGTTGTCGTTCTGTATCAGCAAGAGGGCGTCCATGCGTTGCATCATGGTCACTGCATCGCCATGTGAAAGGTAGCCGTGGTCGGTCCAATCTTCGGCGCGCATGTGCTCCTTTAGGCTCGATACGACAGGCCGGCTGGCGGTTCCGGCCAGGTTCAGGTGAATGCGCTTCCGTGTTTCGCCCAAGTTTGCGTTCCACTGTCGAATGGCTTTCCACAGGCCAGGTGCATCCCGCGTGGGAAAAAGGGAGCCAAAGTGGCCCAATTGGAAGACCGCCTCTTCCTCGGAACCAGTGCGCGCGCGATGGGATGCGTCTTCCAGGTCATCTTGGTCCCAACCGTTGTAGATGAGTTCAAATTTGGAGAGGGTTTCCGGGCGTTTGTCCGGGGCCAAAGAAAAGAGGGTGCTTGGACTGGAGTAGGTCTTGAAATCTGCCGTGTTGACGACGGCCCGCTCCATCTCGAGATGTCGTCGGCGGGTGCGCGGGGTGGGGTGGAAATCTTCGAGGTAGTCCATTTCCCGCCAGAGGTCTCGGAAATCGGCCAACCACGGGATGTCCCACTTTTTTTTCAGTGCCAGGCCGATGAGGTGCACGCTGTGGGGTGGCCCGGTTGTAGCGATGGCGTCGAAGGGCCTGCCCTCCTCGAGCGCGGACCGCAGGATGTGAGCGGCGGCCTTGGTGGCTTTGCGCCTCCACAGTACCCTCGGATCAGGCAGCAGGAGGTTGCCGCGGCCCCAAAGCATGGCATACTGGGTCCAGCTCTGCTGTTCATCTTTGGACGCCACCGAACCCAGCCGTTCGGCCTTTCCCGAGCCCTTGAAGAGGTTCATGACCGCTTCGTACGGTTCGAATATGGGCACGCGGTGGACCGCCAGGTTGTGGTCGACCTCTTGAGCGAGCGAGTCGTCGAGCACCGGATAGGCGGCGCCTTGCGGAACCAGGAGTTCGGGTTGCCAGCCGTTCTCAGGCAGGTACTTGGTGAACTTGAGCCAGCGCTGAACGCCAGGACCACCCGCCGGTGGCCAGTAATAGGCGATGACCAGCACCCTTTTCCTTGGCAGATTCTGCTTGGGTTCACCCTCCATGTTCGAAATCTACTCCAGGGTCAGACAATCGGCGCACCAGCGGCTGTCGTCATTGTGCGTGACAGCGGCACTGTCATCTCGTGGAAGCAGACTGGTCACCACTTCTCCGAGCCAATCCTTGAGCAAGTCATCGTGGCTGGGGTCGAGCACGCTGTTGCCTTCCCATTTGAGTGTAAGCAGGCTGCTGGAGTCGCCGGCCCCCTTTCTGCCGGCCCTGATGGCCGAACGGATGGCATGAGCCTCGGGGTGGCTTGCCCGGAGCATGGCGGCGTAGAGCAGGAGCTGGAGCGCCTTCCCGTGTTGGCCATCCCCCAGTTTGTCCTTCCAATTGGCGCCCAGCTTGAGGTCTTTGCCTTCGACCTGGCCCGTTTTGTAGTCGATGACCTGCCAGACCTCGCCGCGCGGGCTGCGGTGGACTTCTACCCGGTCGGCGATCCCGCGGAAGGCGATGGACTTGCCGTCTTCCAGGTCAAATTTGCGGGCCATTTGCTCTTCGAGTCCGATGATGGTGACGTTGGTGCCTTCTTGCCACTCCTCGAGTTCGTCCCGTACCCACCTGCCCACCATGGCCGCGGCCATGCGAAGGACAAGCACGTTTTCACCGACGTCGGCGCGGGCCCCGGCTTTTTCTGCGGCCAGCGCCGCGACAAGGCGTGGCTGGACATCGCGGGCGAGTGCTTTGAGGTCTGCAGGGGTCAGGGCGCGGCCTACCGTGGATTGTAGCCCCTCTTCCACGGCTTTGTGGATGATGGTTCCGATGGTATTGGCCTCGAGATGTTCCTCCACGGATTCGGCTTCACCGAGCCCCAAGACATAGCGGTAATGGAACTGGCGCTCGCAGGAAAGGGCCTGGTTCAATGCGGAAGGACTCATGCCCCTCACGAGTATTTGGTCCATGGAATTGCGGGCATCGGCACTCCAGCGCAGCGCCGGGATGGCGGGTGCAGGATCTGGCAGTGGAGCGGACCACAGGGACTTCCGGAAGCGCACGCCTGGCAAGGATTCTTTTGACCATGCTTCGATTTGGCCAAGGAAGCGGCTTGGCTCTGTACCGCCATCACCGAGATCAGAACCCACACAAATCAGGTGAACCGTGGTGGCCCTGTGGAGCAGGCGGTGGAGGTAGGCAGAAAAGATGCCGTCGCGCTCGGGTCGGCCGGGCAGGCCCATGGATCGCTGGATGTCCAGTGGCATGAAGGTGGGGGGCGGCGTTCCGTCCGGCAGGGTGCCCTCGTTGACGTCCAAGATGTAGACCTCGTCGAAGTCGAGCCCCCTGCTTTCGAGCAGCCCCATGACTTGCAGGCCCTCGAGGGGCTCGCCCGCCAGGTCCACAGCGTGCAAGGATGTCCACTGTTGGATGCGCGCTCGGGTTTCTTGTAAGTCGGGTGGAGGCCCGGTGCGGTCGATGCTGCGCTCGTGCAACGCGACGATGTCGCGAAAACCCATCCAGGTTGCGGCGAGCCAGGGGTCTTTGGGCAGGCGCGTACCCGGTGCGTCTGTCCAGCGCGCCACAGCGGAGAGTAACGTGGTCGTCCCATCATCGCGTGCAGCCTCGGCCGTTGCGCAGCCTTGCCACCAAGGCGTGAGGAGGCGTTCTATTTCAGGGAATGGGGCGAGGTCCTCCCGCGTCATGCGGATGGCACTGTATTTGGCGCAATGGCGCGTGAGGGCATCCAGTTGGCCGGCTGCCTTGGGATGCATCAGGCGGGTGATCGGGTGGGCAAGCAGTCCCCTTAGGCGCGAGTGGTGCAACCGGCCCTTGTCGCTGTGCAGTCCGAACAGCAGGTGCAGGAAACTGCGGAGCGGGGTGCGGTCCAGGGAGACCCCCATGGTGAGGTTGACCTTGCCAATGGAACCCGGTATGGCCGACAGCAATTGCGGCGCGAGGTCCGAGGAGGGCAATATGATGGCCGTTCGGTCGGGGACATGGTCTCCTTCGCGCTCCAGTTGCTCCCGCACATACTGCGTTTGCATGGTGCGCGAACTGCAGGTGACCACATTCCATTCGCGGACAGGATGGCGCCCTTGTTGGGCCGCGTCGGCGAGGGGGTGTGGCAAGGAAGACCACCGCTCGCGGCTCACGATTTGCCGAACGAAACGCCCCGCTTCCTGGCCGTGCGACACATAGGAGCGGTCAGTGTCCCACATCCACTCTCCACGCCCGGCGCGGATGAGCCGGTCCACGATTTTGTGTTCGGCTGGGGTCAGGGCATTGGCACCCGCCATCCACACAGTGCCTCCTGCGTGGCGGATGGCATCTTCTTCTGTGGCCATCAACCTGGCCAGCATGCCCGGAGTGGTTGATCCGAAATTCCTGAGGTGTTCGTGAAAAGCCGTGTGCAGTGGATACAGGGCGTTCCACTGCTCCAAGAAGGCGCGCTGTCCGGCGGTGAGGTCTGGACGATTGAAACTCCAGGCTTCGATGTCCTTGATGTTGCGCAAATCGCGAAACGCCTGTCGCACGTCCAATAGGTGGTGGTCCAGTGTATTGAAATCGGCGAGGGCCGCCTTGCCCCACGGTTGGAACCGGTCGAATGAGCCCCAATCTGGCAGTCGGTATTCTTTGCGCAGGCCCTCCGCTACTTGCTGGAGTTCGACCAAAAGCTCCACTTTACCTGGCACATGCAGGCCCAATTGGTCTGCGCTCCATTCGCCCAAGGTGGTGATGTGCGGCAGCCAGTGGCCGGCGTATTGGGGTTGCTTGAGGGCTTCAGTCAACTTGCGCCCCGCCCGGCGTCCGGGCAGCAGAATGGTCACGTCGCGCCATTGCGCGGGCTCCATTTGCTGTAACCGCTCAAGGATGCGGTGCAAAAAGTCCCCTTCTCGGATCATGTGCGGAATCCTTTGCGGATGAAGGTGATGAATTCCTGGCGGCTTTTTTTGTCCGCAAAAACCGACCGCATCTCGCGCCAGAGCGAGGAGGGTGGTGGGTCGGCAGGTGTCGGATCGGCAGGTGGTGTTGGCGCCGCTTCCGGTTCTTCGGGGAGGTCCACGCCGGCGTCTTTGAGGATGCCCTTGAGGGTGTCTGCCCTGCGAAACCGCTCCTGGGCGGACTTGCGCATGCCGTATTGCTCCTCCAGTAGGCCCAGGTTGTTGAGCGCAATGGCGTCCTCAGGATCGAGTTCAATGGCTTTTTTGTAATCCGCAATGGCGCCATCCACGTCTTTCATCGCCGCCCGAATCCAAGCGCGGGAAGCATAGCGGTAGGCCTTGTCCGGTTCCAATGCGACCGCGCGGTCGAACTCATCGAGCGCTTCTTTCTTGCGGCCGAGTTGGAAGATGCACACGGCATGGTCATGCATGAGGTCGCCGTCGGTTTCCCCGTCGCGTTTCAATGCGGCAAAGAGCATGTCCGCTTCGGCCCATTTTTTTGCTGCGTACAAGGCTTCGGCCTCTTTTCTTTTCTCCGCGTTGTTCCCCATTATTCTGCTTTTACCAGGGCTTCGACGGCGCTGATCATGGCCTCGAATTCCGCCTCGTCAAACAACCGTGTGAGGAAGGCGATGTTTCCTTGACGGTCCACCACGACGTTGCGGGTGACCCCCGCCTTGGGCACAGTGACCGCTTTGAACAGTGCACCACCGGGGTCCAGGCACACGGGATAGGTCACTCCGGTGCCGTCCACCAATCCTTGGACCTTGGGTGCGGGTTCGTCCAGGTCAACCCCGAGCAATTGAACACCGCTGTCTTTGAAGCGCTGCCATACCCGCTCTTCGAGGTGTGGCATTTCCTTGCGGCACACGCTGCACCAAGAAGCGGTGAATTGCAGGATGTAGACCGAACCTTCCAACGAAGTGTTGGACCAGGTGTTGCCGCTGAGGTCTGTGAGTTCAAATGCAGGGGCGGGGTCGCCCACATGGATCCGGTAGCCCCGGTTTTCGTCCTGTGCATGGACGTTCCAAAAGCCACAAGTCAAGCCGAGCATGGCGATGGCAGGGGCCGTGTTTCGCAGGTTGAACAGGAATGAGGTCATGGCATGAAGTTCCGAAAAACACCGGCACGGGCTGTGCTAATTTTCTACCATGGAAGTGACGTTCATTCCCCAGTGGTTTGCGACCCCGGATGGGGCTTCTACATACGCCTTGTCTTCGCCCGATCGATTGGTCGAGCATCAGCGGGTGGGTGGCCGATACATGCGGCATGTATTGGAGGTCAAAACCTACCCAGACCGCCTGCATGTGTCTGCGCTGCTGGACCGGCTCGCGTCGGGGGCACTCGTGTCCTTGGAAGAAGTGGATTACGCAGAAAGGGTAAGGAACATCGAGCAGTTGGAACGCATCGGCTGACCCGTCAAATAAGGCGGGTGAAGCGCCGTTTATTCGCTGCGTGCAGATTCAGCAACACCATTCTCTGGCGGGATTGACCACTTTCGGTCTGCCTGCCACCGCCGAGCATTTTGTGTCGTGTACTTCTCTGGAAGAGGTGCGCGAAGCCCTCGACTGGCACCGCAATCACGGCGGGGAACTCCATGTTCTCGGGGGTGGAAGCAACGTTTTGCTGGCATCGGACCTGGGCGGACTGGTGCTGCACATGGGCATATTGGGGGTGGAGGAATTGAGCCGGGCCGATGGCCAGGTGCTCGTCAAAGTCGGCGCAGGCGTGGTGTGGCACGATTTTGTGATGACCGCATTGGACCGCGGGTGGTACGGATTGGAAAACCTCTCTTTGATCCCCGGCAGCACAGGGGCAGGGCCCATGCAAAACATTGGGGCTTATGGGGTGGAGTTGGAGGAGTATTTCCACGCGTTGGAGGCGGTGGAAGTCAAGACCGGAGCCGTGCAGCAATTCAGCCATGGGGAATGTGCTTTTGGATATCGGGAAAGCGTCTTCAAGCGCGCCTTGAAGGGGCAATTCGCCATTACTTCTGTGACCTTCAGATTGAGTGAGGCGCCGGAGTTGCGGCTTGGCTATGGTGCCATCCGCAGTGAGTTGGAGGCTGCGGGCGTGGAGGAACCGACCGCCCGTTCGGTTTCGGACGCGGTCATCCGCATCCGGCGCAGCAAGTTGCCGGACCCCGCTGTGTTGGGCAATGCGGGCAGCTTTTTCAAGAACCCCGTGGTGGGCGATGATGTGTCAAAGGCCCTCAAGGCGCAATTTCCCGAGATGCCCCAATACCCCACCCCAGGAGGGGTGAAGCTGGCTGCGGGATGGCTGATTGACCAAGCGGGATGGAAGGGCCATGACCGCGGTACCTGCGGGGTGCATGACCGGCAGGCGTTGGTGCTCGTAAACAAAGGGGGCGCCACGGGGCAAGACATCTTGCAGCTCGCCAAGGAGGTCCAACAAGATGTGGTGGACCGCTTTGGCGTGGCGTTGGAGCGGGAAGTCAACGTGCTGCCCGAAGTGGTTGCCGGGGGCTGAGGCGCCTTAGAATTCTGCGCAAGGCAGGATGCGGTGCGGTCTGGTCCTGAGGTGGCTCGGGGTGCGCCACACGTAGCTCAGGGTCAATTCATGCGCGCCATCCGAAATGCCCCAACCCAAGGTGGACACGGTGATGTCGTAGCTGTAGCCCACCCTGAAGTTGTCTTCAGTGAGGCCCAGCAGCAGTGAGATGGCGTCGTGGTTGGGGGCGCCGTCGGGAGCGCTTTTCATGAGGATTTGGCGGTAGGAGATGCCGTAAGTCAGGAAGGGGCTGTCCATGCTGAACCCGAAATCCATTTGGTCGAATGCGCCTTGCGAGCGGTACGAGGCGGCGATCAAGACGTCTTGGTTGCTCCCGGTTGGACCGCTGACATAAGGAATGCGGACGCCGCCATGGGCGCTGAACCAGATGGGTACCGGTGCGGTGGTCGCTTCGGTCAGGCTTTCAGAAGGGCTGTTGAGGTGGCGGCTGCTCATGCCGAGCCAGAATTTCTTGCTGTACACCACACCGCCTGCCGCCACATCGAAGTAGTTCCGGACCAGTTGAAAATTCTGCAACCCCTCCAATGAAGCGCTGGCTCCGCCGCCGGCTGTTCCCCGATTGAGTTGGTCGCCAAACACGAGGTCTTGCCAATTCAACAAGCCCCGGCTGCTCCAACCCAATTGCAGCCCTGGACGGAAGGAGAGTTTTTCTCCGAGCGGCACTTCATAGCTGTATTGAAAGGCAAAGGAGCTGGAGCCCAATGCCCCGCTGCCTGCTTCGTCGGAAGAGAAGATGACACCCAACCCGCTGTTCAATTTGGGGATGAAGACGTCGTAGGAGGCCCCATAAGAGACGAAGCGTCCCGGGATGCCCGGCCACTGGTTCCGATAATGGAAACTGACCCTGTTTTCGAGCGTGCCGCCAGCAAATGCGGGGTTCAGGTGCGGCGCGGCCGCATAGAATTGCGTGAGCTGCGGATCTTGGGCGTGCAACGCCGACCCTGTTGTGGAGAGCAGGACGAGGACGCTGCCGATCATGAGACCGGCCCGGGCAATATTGGAGTAGTTGCTCATCGTCTAATCAAGGTCACGTCACCTGCTTGTTCTGCGGTCGTGCCGTCGAGGAAGACGGCCGCTACGCGCCACACGTACACATCCTGCTTGCAGAGTTTGCCTTGGAAGTGTCCGTTCCAGCCAATGGTGGGATCGGAGGTGCTGAAAATCTGTTCGCCCCATCGGTTGTACACGGTAAAGCTGTACGCAATGGGGTTTCCCTGGATTTGCGGGAAGAAAACGTCGTTGTCCCGGAAGTCGTCATCGCCGTAGGCCTGCGACCCGGAGCCGTCTCCACCAAAGGTGGGCGTGAATGCCGTGGGCACCCCCACCGAGCCGCCTTGGAACTCGATTACGCAGGTGCTGCGCTGCGTACTGTCGGCGCAAATCGCGTTTTCGATGACCAAGGAAATGTTGGGGTCTCCCGACTCCATGTAGGTGTGGGTGACGATGCTGCCCTCTGGAATCTCGGCGGTCGAACCATCACCGAAGTGCCAGGTGTAGGTGGCGCCTTCATAGTCAAAATTGGGTGTCAATTCCAGAATGTCACCCACTTCGATGCACTGGTCGGGGAACATGTTGAAGCCCGCATTGACTTGCTCCAACACCTCCACGGTGTGGGATTCAGATACCGCCGCCCCCCCCGGTCCGTAGGCAGTGATCCACACCTCATACATGCCCGGCTCGTAGTACGTGAAGCCGACGGGTTCGCCAAGGTTCTCGCTCACGGTGCGCGTCGAGCCTTCGCCAAACGACCAGACGAGGCTGTCTACAGCACTCTCAGGGAAGGCGTGGAATACGGCTTGCAGCGGGGCGCAGCTTGTGGTGTCGCCTTCGAAGCTGATGGCAGGCGGAGGCGGCACGAGGGTGATGGCTGTTGAGAAGGTGTCGGTACACCCGTGGTTGTCCAGCAAGACATCCACCAGGTGGGTGCCGTAAGCGTTGTCCGCCCAGGAGATGGCCCCGTTGTCGAGGTCGACGTCGCCATTGCCTTCGGCATTCCACGTGGTGGAGGTGCCGGAAGGGCCTTGGTTCATGTCGATGATGTTGGTGATGTAGGGGGCATCAAACACCACATCCGGGGTCAGGATGAAGCTGGCCTGAGGCTGTCCCAACACGATTATTTGGGCCGATGTCGCATCGCTACAGCCGTTTTCGGGGTGGACCACATTCAAGTGAATGTCCAAAAGGGCATTGGTCAGCGTCCCGGAATTCAGGAGGTTCGTATCCGCGAGGGGGGCGGTGGGCTCAAAACCGACGAGGGTGTCTTCGCCAATCGTCCATGTCCAGGCACCACCAGCTGTGCCCACATCCAGGGGAACTCCGGCGGACATGTTGACCAGGTCGAAAGCATCTCCAATGCAGAGGGTGTCTGGCACGGTGAAGGCAGCGACGGGCACTGCGGGAATGTCGAGCGTGACTTCGTCGTAGTCCGCACAGCCCGAAGAAATGGCGGTCACTGAAGCGGTGGTGGGGTATCCGGTGCCGAGTGGGTTGGGGTATGCGTGCGAAATGGTGGACAAGGAGGTGACTTCGGCCTCAGGCGTGAAGGGGTCACCAAAGTCCCAGATGAGCGTGTCGGCGACGCCAGAATAGCTGAAAGTCGCCAGGACGTCGCAGCCGCTCAGGCCTTCTATGATGAGTTGGCCCACGGGTTGGGGTTCCACGGAAATCGAGTCCGTAGCCTCGGCTGAGCAACCGGTCAAGGGATCGGTCACCGAGAGGTGGACCCCATAGGTGGCGGGTGTGCCGGCCATGCCGGGAGCGCCAGGGTTGGCCACCCAGTTGGGTGCACTGGGGGCGTTGCCCGTGGTGGTGTCCGCGCCAAAGGGCGTATCGATGATCCAAGTGGCGACGCCACCGGCGGGCACGGCGATGTCATTGATTGAAAAAGGAATGGGTTCGCAGCCGCCAACAGGCAGGGTGAAGCCCGCGGTGATTTCTTCCTGCACGAGCACTGTGGTGCTGGCTTCTGCGGCGCACCCTTCATCATTTTCTGCAATCAAGGTGAGCAAATGGGTGCCGGGCGCGAGTTGAAGCAGCGTGTCGGTTGCACCGTTCCAAGGGTATACCGTACCGAGGTCCACTTGCAGGCTCCACGATGTGGCACCGTCTTCAGCTGAATCGGTGCGTTGCGGATGCACGGGATCGGGTGCGCAGAGGGCGTCTTGGGCAGCAATGGAGGGCGTCGGGCTCGAATAGACCTCGACTTCGGCTTGGACACTGCCTTGGCAACCGAATACGCTGGTGCCTTCCCCTGAAACGGTGTAGGATCCAGGCGTGTCATAGAGGTGTGCGGTGGACCCGGCTGGGTCGGGATTGTCCGGATCACCAAAGTCCCAATCCATGGCCAGGGCGGCTTGAAAAGGCGTGGTCAATGCCAACGGTGCGCATCCCGCTGCGTCGTCCAGTTGGGGCTCAAAAGTCGGCCGAACGAGCAGGGTCACGGCGTCCGAGGCGGTGCATCCGTTGGACCGGAATACCGACACGTCGACGGTCACCGTATCGGTGAGCTGGTCGGGGTTGGTGAAGGTGTACGAAAACCCTTCGAAGTTGCTTGTGATGGTGCCGTAATCCTGAGCAGCGCCGGACCAGACATTGTCTACTTCCCAATACCACGCGCCTTCTTCACCGAGGTTGAAGGCATTGCCCGCAAAATCAAAGGAATTCCCGCTGCACACATCGCCGCCGTTGGTTTGCACGAACGGCGATGGGGCCACGGCGACCAGCATGGAGGCGGTGTCGCTGCAGGTGCCGAGTCCCGCCTCTACCATCACCGTGTAGTGCACGGTGTCCTCGCCATTGTTGGGGGGCCAAGTATGGGTTCCGTCTGCATCCAATTGGTTGGTTGAGCCATGACCGAAGTACCAACTCAGTTGGTTTGCGGCAACGCCTCCAGTGGTGTCCGAAGCAACCAAGGGAATGCTGAGCGGGCTGCACCCCACGGTATCATTGGTGGCCAGTTCTACAGCGGGTCTCGGCAGGATGTCGACGGCATCGGTGATCGCATTTGTGCACCCCGTCGCCGTGGTGACGACCAGCGTTACGGGCAGGGTACCGGCTGCATCTGAAGTGAAGGAGGTGGTTTCTCCGTCGAGTGCGGTGCCGCTGATGGTCCAGTCAAACTGGGTGATGGGCCCTCCTTGGGTCACATCGGTAGTCGAGGCGCTGGCGTCCAGTGCGATGGGATTGCCCAGGCACGCGTTTTGAGCCGTGAAAGCCGCTTGGGGAACACTGGCCAAGGTGAAGACCCTGCTCTGGCTGTCCGCGCACCCATTGGCAGAGGTGACATCAAGGGTAAATGTGAAGGCGCCAGGACCATTGACCTCCACGCTGGGTGGAGTGGACGTGGTGCCAATGACGCCAGTTCCTTCAAGGCCCCAGGAGTATTCAATGGCGTCGGCAGAGGCATCCAATGGCTGAACCATGGCCGAAACGGCGCAAGTGTCGGAGGGCAAGCTGAAGTCGGCTACGGGTGGCGTGAGGATGGTCAAAGGGACCGCGTCAGTGCCAAGGCAAAGGGGGGCGAGGGTCGGAAATACTTGCACCGAAGCATTGTAATTGCCTGGACCATCATACACATGCCCAGGTTGGGAGGGAATGCCTTCAAACGGAATCAGGCCGTCCACCATGGTGATGGTCATGGAAAATGCACCCTCGCCATAGGTGAAATTGAAGCTGAGGTCTTCAGCGGTCAAGGGCGCTTCCGCGGACCAAGCCACCGTTTCGAATTGGAAAGGTTCTCCAGGACAGAGCGTGGTGACATCGGCGGTGACTTCCACTGTTGGGGGTGGGGTCACCATGATGTCCCGTGTGGTGCTGTCAATGCCACAGTGGTTCTGGGTAAACAGGGTCACTGTGTAGATGCCAGGGCCGGGAAAGGAAAGGAGGTGGTCTTGTTGGCTGGCACAATCGGCGCCCCAGTTGATCCAGTTCGTTGGATCGGGCCCCGCACCGATGTAGGTGGCGTCGCCAAAATCCCAACGCTCCGTCCGGATGGTGCCGTTTCCGGCGATGTTGTTTCCTTCAGATGAGGCACAGCAATTGGGACATGCGCCATTGCTCACGGTGGTTTCGTTTTCTGGCCAGCAGAGCACAGGATCGGCCACTTCTACTTCGGCCTCGTCGATGTCCCAGGTGAGGAAGGCGTTGGGCAGGGAAGCTTGTTTGTACCCTGTACCTACGATGGACCCGCCGGGCACGAAGGGGGTGTTGGCTCCGCGGACGGAGCAGTAATTGGAGTAGGTCAGTGTCAGCGTGTGGTCGCATGTTCCCGAAGCACAGGCTTGGGCGTCATAGGTGTGCGTGGCGCCGAGGATGCGGAAGATTTCGTCACCGCCGCTGGAGCTGAACCTCAGCGTGTCATAAGCGGGGTTGGTCAGCACATCGGACATGGTGAATTCATCTGCTGCGGTGCCATCGCCCCAGTCAAGGCTGAAACTCCATGTGGGGCTGAAGGCCAGATTGATGTCCACTTTGGGAAAGGCATCGAATGGCGCGCAACCCGCGTTGTTGTCTCCGTACACCAACACGGCGCCCGGACTCTCGGGCTCGTAGACCAAGATGCCTTGCTGCCCGCCGGGACAAGCATCGGTGGTGACGGCGATGTTGTACGTCTGCCATTTGTCTGGCGTGTAGGTGTGCTCAATGGGGGTTACACCGTCCCATGCACCTACATTCTCGATGGCGGATCCGTCGCCCCAATCGACCAGCACGCCGGTATGTCCCGCGGGTTGTGCTGCCAAAGCGAAAGTAAAAGGCGCAGGATCGGCAGTGACGCTGCCAATGCACTGGAACCAATGCGGAACCGTCAGGGTGTTTTCGAGGGACTCATAGCTTTCCGTGCCGGTGAAGACCGGACATTGCCCATGGACAGCGGGACTTTGAACCGCAGCGCATGCGGTACAGAGCGATATGATGAGCCAATGACGAAGTGCCATAGTGCCCCATACGCGAGAAGGGCCGTGTGGGTTACGGCGTGCCGATTGCATTGATGTAAATTACCTGTACCAGCTGCCCTATCGTATTGGAAGTGGGGGACTTGTTCACCTTCGGGTGCGCACTTCTTGCCCGTGGAAAGCTCAGTTGAGCAGGCTGGACAGGAACAGCAGGGTCAGGCCCAGCAAAAACGCGAGCCCCAGATAGGCGGTCCACCGAAGCCAGCGCTGCGGTCGGGCCGATTGAGGAAAGGCCTTTCTGGTCACCAATATGAGCATCGCCAGCGCCGAGGGTGGGGCGATGCAAAAGCTGAGGATATTGCCCAGGTCCAGCAGGGTCCGGATGTCATCGGGAAATGCGATGATGAGCAACAGGGCGCCCAGGGAGATGAGCACGAGGCTTGCCCGTTCGTGGCCCGTATTGACGGGAGCGTCCCGCAATGCGGAGATGCCGTGACTGAAGCTCCGGCTGAACCCGTCCAAACAGGCGATGCAGGTGCCGAGCATGGCGGCAAAGGCGGCCGACCCCACAAAGGGGGCGCTCCACGGCCCGAGCACGTCGGTGTAGAGGCCGATGATGCCGGCGGCAAAGGCGGCGGTGCCCTGAGGTAAAGCGGTGGCGTTGGTGCGCAAGAGCAGCGCCCCGAGCAGGAGAAAGCAGATGGCCAGGACAATGCAAAACGCGTAGCCGAGGTTGAATTCACGCAGGGCCTCCTTGAGCCGGGGAGTGAACCCGGTTTGCCGGTAGCGTTCCAAGGTCCAGATGCTGACCCAGGGACTGAGGTCCACGGCGGAGGGCATCCACCCAAGCAGCGCGATGAGGAAGGTGAATTCCGCGCCCCGCCAAGGATTGAACCCCACTGGTGCCGGCGGCACGGCAGAAAGCGGGGTGTGCAGCAGGGCCCCGACGGTGGCGCTCACGGTGCCGATAAGCAAGACGAGGCTGATGGCCTTGATGACTTTGTCCAATGCGGCGTAGCGCCCGATGAGCAGGATGCCCACGCAGCCCGAGAAAGTGATGACGGCCACGTGCGGGGTGGCGTTCATTCCGAGCATTTGGGATGCGCCGAAGAGGTTGTCGAGGAAAGCGGCGGTGACGATGCCCACCCCGCCCATCACGAAGGCGCAGGTCAGGGCCGTGAGGATCAGGTAGGTCCAAGAGGCCCATTTGCCGAAGGTCCGGTAGCCGGCGATCAGCGAGGTGCCGGTGGCGTTGGCATAGCGCGTGCCGAATTCAAAAAAGGGGTACTTGGCAATGTTGGCCGCGAGGATGGCCCACAGGAGGGCATAGCCGTATTCCGCTCCCGCCCGCGTGGCTTGTACCAAGTGGCTGGTGCCAATGGCGGTTGAAGCAAAGAGGATGCCGGGTCCGAGCGTGAGCAGGAAGCGGCGGAGGTTCATGGGTCAGTGCGGATCCGCGAAAGCCGGATTGGCGGCAAAGGCGGTGTCGGTCAAGGTATGAAGGAACGCCAGGAGGGCTTCCTTTTGCTGGGGCTGCAGCATCAAGCCGCCCGAACTGTACTTCATGAAAGGGTCGATGGTGGCCGAGGGTTGGCCGCCGGAATTGTAGTGGTCCAAGACTTCCTCGAGGGTGGAGAACCGCCCGTCGTGCATGTAGGGCGGAGAGAGGGCCGCGTTGCGCAAGGTCGGTGTGCGGAACCGGCCGCTGTCCAGCGCGACGCCGGTCATGCCCGCCAATCCCGGGTCGGCCGCGAAGGTGGCGTCGAGGCCGTTGTTGTGGAAGAGGTAGTCAGAAAATTGGAGTCCGGCCTCGCCGTGGCAGTGGAAGCAATCGCCACCGAACTGTCCGCCGGTGACGATTTCGGGGTCGCCGCCTTCGCGGTTGAAGATCTCGTAGCCCTGAAACTCCAGCGTACTGAGTTGGGTTTCGCCCCTTCTCCAGCGGTCAAACTTGCTGTCGGCGGAGATCATGGTCCTCAAAAACTGGGCGATGGCCTTGGTGGTGCTGCCTGCGGTGATGCCCTCTTCACTGTAGGCTACGTCGAAGCGCTTGGCGTAGCTGGAATCAGCCGCCAGCCGTGCCACAGCTTCGTCCCAGGGCAGGTTCATTTCATCGGGGTGCGGCACCGGATCCAGGATCTGCTCCTCGAGGGTGGCGGCGCGCCCGTCCCAAAAGAACCGCTGGGTCCACCCCATATTCACCAGGGCCATGGCGTTGCGGGTGCCTTGCGCCCCCGTGACACCAGTGGATACCGGATTGGGGTCGGCAAAGGAGAAGGCGGGCAGGTGGCACGAACCACAGCTCATGCTGCTGTCTGCGCTCAGGGCCTTTTCCCAAAAGAGCAATCGGCCCAACGCGATGCCCTCCTCGGTCATGGGATTGTCCGGGGGGATGTCCATGGGCGGGAAGAACGGGGGAATGCTGACTTCGTAAGGCGTGGTCCCCGGAGGTGTTGGACACTCGGTCGCGGGGTCTGGTCTGCAACCGATGAGCACGGTGCAACAGGCCAGAAGGCCAAAGCCCAGTTTCCACCAGGTGTCGCTTCGCGGTACTCGGGTCAACATAGACAACAAGTTAAGCCCCTGGGCACACTCATTGTTTTTTGAGGGTCACAGCTGACAATTGCGCTGCGACATAGCGCTGGGCGAGGGGGAGGTTGTCCCCCGTGTGGGTGACGTTGTCTTCCCGCACGTCGATGGTATCGGTTCCATTGACCAAAAAATGCAGGACTTCTGCTTCGAGGTCAAAAACATGGTCGCTGCATTCTGCCACAGTCCAGGGGTCGTTGTACCTCACCTCAATCAACTGATCGTCCCCTCCGATGTGGAAGGCAAATGGATGGATGAAATTCTCGGCCCCAGTGGTATCGGCCTTGCCATCGAATTTGCTGAAGATGTAGCCTGTGTTCCAGCTCCAAAACATGCCAGCGCTGCCATTGACCCCGAGGGGGTGGTCGTTGGGCCAAATCGTGGGGTCGGTGTTGGTGTTTACTGCCGCAGGCACCCCGAGGTGCACCCTAAAGCCCGCGTAAGTGCCCGGCTGTACGATGTAGCTCCGGGCGCTTTCGGTTCCGGCGTCCCAGCGCTCTGCATCGGCGAGCCTGATGGCGCCGGTATCATTGAGCAATTCTATGCCCCCGAGATAGATGGAAAAGGTCTCCAACCTCAGGTTGTTTCCCGCGGGCCCCATGGCTGTGCGGCCCACAGTGACCGAATCTCCGCCAAAGGTGAATTCCGCATTGAGCGTGAGGGTTCCTGGCCCACCGTGCATGGGCTCGGGCTTGCAACCAGAGACCAGAACGAGGAGAACGAAAATTCCCGCGGCAAAAGCGGCGCCTTGGCGATGAAACGTATTCATGTTGTGAAGTTCCTGCACATGGAACGGCGGTTGGGGGGTCGGGGTTGCAATTCATTCACGGAAAGACGTGTGCGGGGCTTGGGTGGTGCAGACGGAAGGGCGAAATTGAGCACATGACGCAAGAGGTGACAACGGATACCCCAGGGGATGAGATCGGGGGAGGATTCCGCGTGATGCGGGCTTCTGCGGGCAGTGGAAAGACCTTTCGCTTGGTGGAGGCCTACCTCGGATGTTGCCTGGGCTCCAAGGATCCCTTGCGTTTCAGGCGCATCCTGGCCCTGACTTTCACCAACAAGGCCGCGCAGGAGATGAAGGACAGGGTGGTGTCGGAATTGAACCTCCTCGCCTCCGATGTGTCGGCCAGCAAACACGCTCCAGGCCTGCTCGCGAGCACCGGACTGAGCGAGGCTGTGCTGGAAGAGCGCGCGCAGAAACTTCGGCACACTTTGCACCGCCATTACGGCGAACTGTCCATCATGACGCTCGATAAATTCGTCGGGGGGCTGGTCCGGGGTTTTGCTACGGATTTGCAACTCGAGCACGATTTTTCGATTGAATTGGACACGCTGAGGCTCTTGGAATCGGCGGTGGACCGCGTGTTGTCACAAATGGGTCGCGACCGCGAGCTGACGGAGTTGTTGGGGCGATTCGTGGAACAAGCGGTGGAGGATGACCGGGACGCCAAAGTGCGGCGGCAGCTCATCGACATTGGCAAGTCCATCGAACAAGAACAGATGCAGCCCTTGTTGCAGGCATTCAAATCTTGGACGCCGGCGATGTTTCTGGAGGTCCAGGATGGGATGCGCAAGGAGGTCAGCCAGACCCGGTCTGCGCTCAAAAAGCAGGCCCGCACCCTCTTGTCTGAGCTTTCGGCGGCGGGTCTGGAAGGGACTTTTTCGAGGGGATGGGTCACTTCCAATTGGCTGCCCAGCATCATCGCGGGCAAGGCGGAGGTGCGGGGCTCCACCTTGGTGAAAGGTGTGGAGGAGGGGCAGTGGGCCAAAAAGTCGGATGCAGAGGGTGCGGCGGCCATTGCACCTTTCCAGGACAGGTTGGCCGCGCTGGCTGCCCTGGAGGAGGGGCAGGCCAAATGTGAGGCGGGCCGAGATTTTCGCACGCGCCGCATGTTGTCAGAGCGGCTGCCGCTGATTGGCACGTTGACGGCGTTGCGCGCGGCGAGCATGGAGGTGCAGGCCGAGGAAAACGTGCGCACGCTCGGCGGGCTCAATGCCATGATCGCTGATGTGGTCGCCGAGAATCCCGCGCCCTTCATTTTTGAGCGCACGGGCGAGCGCTATGACCACATTTTCATCGACGAGTTCCAAGACACCTCCGTCACGCAGTGGCACAACCTGGCTGTGGCGGTGGGTGAGTCTTTGGCGCAGGGCCACCTCTCATTGGTGGTGGGCGATGCCAAGCAGGCCATTTACCGCTGGCGCAACGGTGACCACCGGCAGCTGTTGTCTTTGCCCGATCTGGTTTCGGACGATCCGAGAGGCCTGCCGCCGGCCCTCAGTGACGCTGCAGTGCAGATGGATGTCGCCTTTCAAGACGAGCCCATTTTGGACAATTGGCGCAGTGCTCCCGCCATCGTGGACTTCAACAATGCGCTGTACACTGCGCTTGCTTCTGGTTTGGGCGCGGGTTTGGATGCGGTTTACGCGGGGCAAGAACAGCATGCCCGCAAGGGTTTTTCAGGGGCTGTCGAAGTGGAGGTACTGGAGGGTGCTACCGTGGATGATCGTTTCGCGTTGGTGTGCGATTGGATGGAGGCGCGGATCCGCCAAGCCATGGCGGACGGGTTCGCACCGGGAGACATCGCCCTGTTGGTTCGCACCAACAAAGAAGCCCGGCGGTTGGCTGAGTACCTCCTCAGTTGCACCCCCCGCATTGTGCCTTTTACCGACGAGAGTTTGGCCTTGGGCCGCCACCCGGCGGCCTTGGCTGTGGTTCACCTCCTCGAGCTCTTGGTGGACCCGAAGCCGCCTGCTCCTTTGTTGAAATTCGTGCAGGCGTGGGGCGCTCTGGAAGTGGAGGCCGGTCGGCCTTGGGACGAGGCACAATGGTTGTCCCAGCACCACACGTGGAAGGCTTACACCCGGAGCAATGGAACGGAAGGCCGTTTCGCCGTCTTGGACGCCGAGGCGCTCGTGAAAGCGCTGGTGCCTTCATTTAACCGGGCGCAGTGGTCGGCGCTGCCGTTGTCTGAGTGCGTGGGGCGCATCCTGCGTGCCCTTGACCTCGATCAGCGTTATCCTGCCCATGCGGAGGCGCTGATGGAGCTGACTTCGGAACGGGCAGCACTGGACCGCGGCCTCGAAGGTTTTTTGGCGCATTGGCAGCGCAAGGGAGCAATGCAGTCGATTCGGGTATTGCCAGGACCGGATGCCGTGCGCATCCTGACCGTTCACAAGAGCAAGGGCCTGCAGTACCCCGTGGTCATTACCCGGTTTGACGAAAGCGACATTCATCAGTCCAAGGTGCTGTTGCCGGCAGCCTTGGATGCGTCGACCTTCGGCGTGCCGGGGGTCGTGGTGCCCATGTCTGCGCTCAATGAGACGGCGGCGCACGAAACATGGGAGATGGAGCATGCCCGTCAGCGGTTTGATGCCACCAACGTCGCCTACGTCTGCACCACGCGGGCGGAGGTGCGGTTGCACATTGTGATTGACGCGGAGAAATTGGAATGGCGGAAGGACGATGCGCCGGGCAAGGTGGGCCGCATGGTGGCCCGTGGCATTGAAGATGCCTTTGGCTGTGATTTGGCGGCTGGTCCATGGATATCCGGGGACCTGGCCTTGGCCAAGCCGTTGCCCGATGCAGGCGAGGTGGACGATGTGGAGGCCCACGCCATCGGCGGTTTTGTATTCCACGGCATACCAGATGGTGTGATTGCCGGTCGCAAAGAAGACAGGATGTTGCCCGTGCTGGGCAAGATGAGCGCCCAAGACTTTGGCAACGCGGTGCACGCCGTTCTCGCGCGGATCCGAACGGCGCAGGATGCGCACCGGGTATTGGACCGCCCATGGCCGTGGTTGCGCTGCGGCAAGGACGACTGGGAGAAGGTGAAGGCCGCAGTGCGCGGGGTCATGGATTCCACGTCGATGGCGCCGTGGTTTGATGGCAGCGGAAAGGTGTTTGCCGAGCGCGACTTGGTGGGGCCGGACGGCAAGATGCTGCGACCGGACCGCGTGGTCGACTTCGGAGACCGCGTCGATGTGGTCGATTTCAAAACGGGAGAATACACCGAGGACGGGCAACGCGACGCGCATTTGAAACAGGTGCGCGGTTACATGCAGGCTTTGCGCCACGCAGAGGGCCCTCTCGTGCGGGGGTTCCTTTACTATGTCAAGGAGGATGACCTCGTGGAGGTTGTCCCTGTGTGAAAGCTGAGGCTCAGGCCTCGTGCTGGTTGAGGATATCGTGTCCGCCGTCGAGCAGGTATTTGTCTCGCTTGAACAGCGCCACGTCCGATTGCACCATCTCGGCGCACAATTGCGCAAGGGTGTGGGTCGGCTCCCAGCCCAAAACGGACTTGGCCTTGCTGGCGTCGCCCACCAGCAGCTCAACTTCCGTGGGCCTGAAGTAGCGCGGATCCACAGCGACCAGTGTCTTTCCCGTCTTTTTGTCTACGCCGGTTTCCTCGACGCCTTTGCCCTTCCACTCCAGTGAAATGCC
>DGOE01000070.1 GCA_002389295.1 Flavobacteriales bacterium UBA4474
CAACGATGCCGTTGTGGTCTGCTTTGACGAACCGGGCACCCACGTCATTGGGTGGTCCTGGTTTGGACCCGACAGCCTGTTTTGCGAGGATGAATTCGGATTCGAATGCCCGGGGGATACCGTCCCGAATGACAGCACTTGCATCACCATGATCAGCGGCGACATCGATTGCCTCGAAGATGGAAGCGGCTGGGATTACAACTTCACGCTCTGCAACGGGTCGAGCAACCCCTACAATGTGGGCTACTTCACCCTGTCCACTATGCTGCCTCCAGGCCTGAGCATCGATCAGACGGTCTTCGACCTCGGCACGGGCATTGCCCCTGGCGACTGCATGGACTTCTCCGTGACCTTGACCGGCAACACCAATGTGTCAGATGCGTGTTTCATGGTTTCCGCACACGAATCCGATCCAGCCCTGGACCCCAATACAGCCTGCTGCTATCTCGAGCACTGCGTTGAATTGCCCCCGTGTGATACTGATTGTGCAACGATGGTCCTGTTTGACAGCTCGAATTGCGATGCCGATGGGTACCACCTGGAGTTCGGCGTCTCCAACAACTCAAGCTACACCTTCGGTCAGCTGCAGATGAGCTACCCCGGGCAATCGGGAACCATCGTCCAATGGGTCACGGGCATCAGCATCGTTCCCATGACCTCGGACATTCTGAATGTGGATCTGGACCCCAATACCTTGGGCGAAAGTCCTTTCTGCATTGACCTCGTGTTCTATGAGGCGGGTGCTGCCGGTGAATGGTTGGAGTGCTGCCACGTAGAATGGTGCATCGATCTGCCGCCCTGCGATGGAGAGGTGTTCGGCTGCACGGACCCAACGGCCATCAATTACAACCCGAACGCCACCATCGACGACGGATCCTGCATCTACGAAGGCGACTGCTATGGCCCAAGCGACCCCACTTACCCCTGCCCTGAGGTGTACGACCCCGTATGCGGATGTGATGGGGTGACCTACACCAACGCTTGCTTTGCAGAGATGGTCCACGGCATCCTGTATTGGACACCAGGGCCTTGCGGCTCAACGGAAGTAGAAGGGTGCACCAACCCCAGTGCAGTCAACTTTGACCCCGACGCTACAGTGGACGATGGGTCCTGCATTTGGGACACCTGCGTCTTGCCCACCTTGATCAACCCGTACTACCCCTGCACGGAGGAATACGACCCGGTGTGCGGGTGCGATGGCATGACCTATGCCAATGCCTGCTATGCCATGTATTTCGGTGGATTGGTCAGCTGGACGCAAGGAGCCTGCGAAGGCAGCGGCGGCGGTCCCTTGGAGCCGGACACCTGTCCTACGGACATCAATGGCGATGGCGGCACAACGGTAGCCGACCTGCTGCTCGTACTGGGCGAGTTCGCCAACGAATGTGACTGAGCGACGTCCGGCCCCCGATTATCTGTCGGGGGCCGGCATCCTCATTCTTCGAATTCTCCGAAAACGGGCCAGTCGGTGGATTCCACCGCGGTGCGCCAGTCGGCAAATACACCACCCCGAATGCGCTCGAGGTGCTGCTCTGCCGCCACCACGGCGCGTTCCAGCGCCTTCAACGCATCCACTGCATTGGATCCCGGGACCGCCATGCCGCCATCGGCGTAGCTCATCGCATGCCACAGGCGGTCCTGAATGCGGACGACGGCGTCGTAACCGTTGAAGTCCTCGGGCGTGAAGTAGCGCTCGTCCAGTGCGGTCCATTCTCCATCGAGTGAGTCGGCGAGGGTCTTGATGGGCTTGTAGGTCGTATCGCCTTCAGCCAACGAGCGCTTGGCGTGGCGCATGCGATCCGAAACCGCATCATCCGCGCGGCGCATCCGCTTGAGCTCCTCGTACACCGCATCGGCGCGGTTGACCACACCGTACACCCCCTCCATGTGGGCGCGCTGGGCGGCCCGCACATCGGCCGAGGAGGACCGACGCGGATCGGCCATCACCTCCACGTCCATGCGGCCCCATTCCGTCACCGAGGAGTCCCCCTCAAGATTGAGCACCATCGTGTAGGTGCCCGGCTCCACGGGGAAGCCGCCTCCGGGACGGGCATCCTTGTCACGCTTGCGGCGGGATGGCCAGAACGTTCCGGTTCCCCGCATGTCCCAACGCATCCAATCCATGCCCGCTTCCGGCTCGGGCTCCATGGTGCGCACGGTATCGCCAGCGGCATCGAGTACGTGCAACAAGAAGGCCTCGCTCTTGCCTACCGCATCCAGACTGTCTTCATTGAAATGGCAATGCACCCGGGCACCGCGGCCCTTGTTCTCCCCCGACCAGTATCCGTCGGCAGGAAAACGCTCTCCGGCTGGACGACGCCATTCGGCCATGACACCCGGGTCGGGCGGGAACATCGTGCAAGCCGCACCTCCGAAGCTGTCATCGCCGCCAGCTGCTGCGTAGGCACGAACAATCTCCAACCCGTCAATCACATAAACACCGCGTCCAAACGTACCCAGCACGAGGTCCGACTCACGCTCTTGGAGCACGATGTCGCGCACCGGCACCGCAGGCACCCCATCGGTCCAGCGCTGCCAATACTCACCTCCGTCAAAGCTCCACCACAGCCCCTGCTCGGTTCCGCACCACAGCAGGTTGGGCTCCACAGGGTCCTGCAGCACACTTTGGGCATGGCCCAAGACGTCGTCTTGATCGATGATGCGCTCCCACTTGGCACCTCCATCGCGGGTGCGGTACAGGTAGGGCGCCCAATCGTTGCGGCGGTAGTTGTTGGCCACGACGTACACCTCATCGGGATTGTGGGGCGAAATACGCACCTGCGGAATCCAGCTCCCCGCCGGCAATCCTTTCAATCGGCTGGACAAGGACTCCCAGGTCTGTCCGCCGTTGACGGTCCTGTGCAGCATGCCATCGTCAGAGGAAGCCCAGATTTCCTGCGCCCTTTCGGGGTGGGGCGTGATGCAGAGCAGGGTGGTGTGGTTCTCCGCGTTGGTCGCATCCGTGGTCAAGCCGCCACTCTCAGCCTGCTTCTGCTTTTCGGGATCGTTGGTCGTCAGATCAGGAGACAGTATGGTCCAAGACTGTCCGCGGTCCGTGCTGTGGTGCACGAATTGGCTACCGAAATAGAGTCCGTCATCGTTGAAAGGGTCCGGCGCAATCGCCGCATTCCAATTGTACCGCAACGCGATACTGTCCGGGTGGTTCGGTTGGATGTAGGTCATCGCCCCCGTCGGGATGTGGATGCGGTAGACGTTGCCCCCTTGGGACATCGCGTAGCACATATCGGGGTCACCCGGCATGGGGACCACATCGAATCCATCGCCGAAGCTGATCTCCTGCCAGTCCTCGTTGCGGATGCCGTCGCCGTGCCACACATAGGCCGGCGCTTTCCAGGAACCGTTGTCCTGCAAGCCGCCATAGACATTGTACGGCATGTCGTTGTCGACGTTGATGTGGTAGAACTGGCCGACGGGCAGATTGTGCACGAAGCTCCAGGTCTCCCCACCGTCGCGGCTGATGTTGATGCCGCCGTCATTGCCATTCAAGATGAAGTCCGGATCCTCGGGATCCTGATACCACGCGTGGTGGTCCGGGTGGGCGCCGCTGTATGGCAGGATGACCTCAAAGGTGCGGCCACCGTCTGTGCTCTCGCTCACCATACTGTAGAGGTTGAACAGGCGATCCGGGTCCTTGGGGTCGGCATGGATCTCCGCATAGTAGAACGGGCGGTTGCCGATGTTCTTGGTGGACACCAGGTCGAAGTACTCTCCCCCGTCCGTGCTCTTGTACAAACCCGTCTTCTTGGACTCCACCAAGGCATAGACAATGTCAGGATCCGCGGGGCTCATCGTCAAGCCCATGCGGCCCAACTGGCCCTTGGGCAGCCCCTCATCTTCGCCGAGCCGCTTCCAAGTGTCACCGCCATCGTGGGTGACATACAGGCCGCTGCCTTCACCTCCTGAGGTAAAGAACCACGGCTCCCTGTGAAACGACCACATGGCGGCAAACAACTTGTCGGGGTTGGACGGGTCCATGATCATTTCCGCGCAACCCGTGGTGTCGTCGATGGACAACACGTGGTCCCAGGTCTCACCTCCGTCCCGGGTCCGGAAAACGCCCCGCTCGGGATTGGAGCCCCAAGCCGAACCCATCGCCGCCACATACACCGTCTTGGGGTCGGTCGGGTGGATGCGGATCCGATGGATGGTGCGGGTATCCTTCAAGCCCATCATGTTCCAGGTCGTACCCCCGTCGATGGACCGGTAAATGCCCCGGCCTGAGGTGTGGCTGTTGCGGGGGTTGCCCTCGCCCGTTCCCGCCCAGATCACGTCTGGATTGGAAGGGGCCACCGCCACCGAGCCGATGCTCAAGATGTCCTCGTCATCAAAAAGCGGCTCCCAATCGACACCACTCGACGTGCTGCGCCACAAACCACCGCTGGCCGTGCCGGCGTAGATGATATCGCGATCCGTCGGGTCCACGGTCAACGCCGTCACCCGGCCACTCATGGTGCCGGGGCCGATGTGGCGGACGGGGTGGTCTTCAAAAATGTCCTGCGCACGGCTTCCGATGGGCAGGTTCAACAGGCAGACAGCCAAAGCGACTGCAAGACGTGTGAATCGGTTCATGCGGTCAAGATACCCATCGGTCCGCAGGCGATGCACACCCGGGTTCACGACCACTACTGGCGCGTTGACGAAAGTCATTTCCCGGGCGGGGCAGTGGTCAACAAAGCGCGGCCCTCACCCCGCCATGTTTGTCCTGTCAACGCACAACAACAACAACAACAACAAAACCCACCTGTCATGAACAACGCATTCGCCTCCATTTTCGCCGCCGCCTTCGCCGCTGTCTTTGCCCTCAGCTCCAACGCCGCTTTCGCCGCCAACACAGCTTCCTTGAACAACGCCGATATGGCTTCAATCTCGGCAACCGAGACCTCCTCCACGCTGATGGAAGAGACCGCCGTCACCATGCGCATCTTGGTCATCCTCCCCAACGGGTCCACCACCATGAAAAAAGGCAACTACTCCAGCATGGTGCAAGCTTTGATGGCCTACCACCAGTACGTCAACAGCCTGCCCCGCGGCTCCAAAATCTCCTACGTTGAATTCTCTGATGGGTCGGGCAACATCATTTTCAGTAGCCAAGGATGAATGCCCCCACACCCCCACCGAATTGAAAAGGGCCACGCTGATGCAGCGGGCCCTTTTTTCATGGGGGGCAGACCATTCCGAACACCCCCAACCGCACGAGCAGATCGGGCCACAACCGCCCCTTTGCCCCTCATGGGGTCTGCTGATTACTCGAGCACGCGGATCTGTTGGGTGTGTCGAATCTCCAGTGTTTGGTGAATCCCCCAAGACTTGCCCCGCACCCAGCCTTCCACGCGCACCGGAGCGCCTTGCAGCAAGAATTCGAACCAGTGTTGGGCAATCACACCGCTGAGTTTTTTGGAGTCGAGTACCGCGTTCAGCCGCACCAACGCTTCGGCGCGCCGGCCGATTTTTTCTCCCTCCGCAAAGCGCAGCACCCCTACTGAATCTCCCGCAAGCCAGAGTCCCAGTTCACTGCCTTCAATCTCTACGGCGTACCCGTTGGGGTTGTACAGTCCGATGTCGATTCCCACCGTAGTCTCGGCGTTTCCGAGACTCTTCAAGTCGGAGATGCCCACGGCCTTGACCTCAAAATCCTGGGGGTTCAGGCAACCTGTGCACCCCACAATGGCTGCGCCAAGCACAGCCAAAGCAAAACGGCTTGTACCGGGTTTACCCGGCATGGAATTCTGCAAACCGGGCGTGGAAGTGGGGAATGGTTTCAATGCCCTTGAAATAGTTGAACACCCCGTAGTGCTCGTCCGGCGAGTGAATGGCGTCGCTGTCCAATCCAAAGCCCATCAAAACGGTCTTCAGGCCGAGGATCTTCTCGAAACTGGTGACAATGGGGATGCTGCCGCCGCCTCGGAAAGGCACAGGCTTGCGGCCAAACGTAGACTCCATGGCTGCAGCGGCCGCCCGATATCCGGGATGGTCGATGGGCGTGACGGCTGGATGCGCACCGTGCATGATGCTCACCTCCACCTTGCAGCTTTCTGGACAAATCGACTCAAAGTGGTTCTTGAACAACTGGGTGATTTCGTCCGGATCCTGGTCGGGCACAAGCCGCATGGAAATCTTGGCATGGGCTTCGGAGGCAATGACGGTTTTGGCGCCCTCTCCAGTGTATCCCCCCCAGATTCCGTTCACATCCAGCGTGGGACGAATGGACATTCGCTCTGGCGCTGAATACGCCGGCTCGCCTTCTGTGGCGCCAATGTCGATGCTGGCCTTGTATTCCTCTTCGCTGAAAGGCGCCTCGGCCATGGCAGAGCGCTCCTCCAAAGAGAGTTCGATGACCTTGTCATAGAAACCGGGCACGGTGATGCGCTGCTGGTCGTCCTTCAAGGACGCCACCAGCTCGCACAAGATGTTGATGGGGTTGGGTGCTGCACCTCCGTACAAGCCGCTGTGCAGGTCCCGGTTTGGACCCACCACTTTCACTTCCACATAGCTCAAGCCACGAAGGCCTGTGGTGATGCTGGGGATGTCGTTGGCAATGATGCCGGTATCGCTCACCAGCACCACATCGGCTGCCAAGCGCTCCTTGTTCTGCTCCAGGAATTCGTCGAGGTGATCAGACCCCACTTCCTCTTCTCCCTCAATGACAAACTTGAGGTTGACCGGCTGGTTTCCGGCATTCACCATGGATTCCAAGGCCTTCACGTGCATGAACATCTGGCCCTTGTCGTCGCAAGCGCCGCGGGCAAAAATGGCCCCCTCGGGGTGGAGCTCCGTTTTGCGGATCACCGGCTCAAAAGCCGGGGAAGTCCAGAGATCGAGCGGATCGGGCGGCTGCACATCGTAGTGGCCATAAACCAACACGGTAGGGAGCGCTGGGTCAACCAACCGCTCGCCATACACCACCGGATAACCTGGAGTTTGCATGACCTCCACACGGTCGGCACCTGCCCTGCGCAAGTGGTCCGCCACCGAATCTGCACAGCGCATGACGTCGTCTTTGTAAGCGGGGTCGGCGCTGATGGAGGGGATGCGAAGCAAATCGAACAGCTCATCGAGGAAGCGGTCCTTGTTGGCGTGGAGGAAGTCCTGTGCAGTCATGATGCCGCAAGGTCGCCACTGGAAGCGCGCTGGTCAATGGATGGCACAAAAGAAGCGGGGGCGACACCTGGTTTGGTATCGCCCCCGCCGGTTTTTACTTGAGCATCAAGTAAGGAAGAGATCGCGCCCGAAGGCAGGGAAGGAAGAGAGACATTAGCCTTGGACAGCAAAGACCACTTGTCCGCGTGCGTTGGTGAATTGGATCCGGATCAGCGTAGCGCCGTAGGGCAACGTCGTGACAAACTTGACGTAGCCATCGACAGCCGCTTCCATGTTCCGGTAGACTTCGGTCTTGCGGGATGTGCTGCCGTTGGGCAATTGCACCAAGGCATCCAAAGTGATGGAGCCGTCTGCGGCATTGGCGGACATGTCCATCTCTACCGTCATGGTCGTGTTGACGTCCATGTCTGCGGCAGTGGCAGCAGTTGCGGTGTTGAAGGAGAAGAAGGCGATCGCGACAACGAAGAAGGAGGAGAATGCGTAGTTCATGATGAAGGGGGTTTTGTGTTGTTGTTGTTGTTCGTTGACAGAGCAAACATGGTGGGGACATTGTCCGGTTGAATTGACGTCGCGACATCCCCCAAGGTGACTTTCGTCATTTGCAATCGGCGGGGGCAAATGGCAGATGTCAGCGGTATCTTCGCCGCGCGCGTTTGGCTAATGACCTCCCCGAACTCCATTCCCAATTCAGCCCCCTCTGCGGCTGACTCCCTCCTCAGGATTGACGACACCCGGACGGCGTTTGCCCACCGGAGCACCCCGGATTTGCACCGCGCCAAGTGGATGTTTGGTTTGATCGGCTCTCCTCAGCTCGTGCGCTTGGGTGCTGGCGCTGTGCGCCTGGCGCTGCGCTTGGGCATTCCCATGCGCTGGGCTTTACAACCCGTCTTTGATTATTTCTGCGGCGGGGAGGACATACAGGGCAGCCTGGGCACCGCCCAGGATTTGTCGGCATACGGCGTACAGACCATTCTCGACTACAGTGCAGAAGGACAAACCGGGGACGGCGCCCTCGACGCTGCACGCGATCAAATCATGTCCACCATCGTCACCGCTGAAGGGGACGACCGTTTCGCTTTTTCAGTATTCAAGGTCAGCGCCCTGTCCGACAACGACCTGCTCGAAAAGGTAGGCGCAGGCGCCCACCTCCAACCGGAGGAGGCCCAGGCTTGGCAACGCGTGGAGCAAAGGGTGTCTGAATTGTGCGCGGCAGCGGCGGAAAAGCAAGTGCCGGTCATGATCGATGCGGAAGAAACGTGGTTGCAAGGCGCCATCGACACGCTCGCTGAATCCATGATGCAGCGGCACAACCACGGTGCTTGTCGCGTCTTCACCACCGCCCAACTCTACCGCCACGACCGGTTGGCTTACATCCACCGCTTGGAAGAATTGGCCCGGTCCGAAGGATGGATTGCCGGTGTCAAACTGGTGCGGGGCGCCTACATGGAGAAAGAGCGTGACCAGGCGGCAGCGCAAGGCCGGCCGTCTCCCATCCAACCCGACAAGGCCGCGACAGACCGCGATTTCGATGCGGCACTGGACTTTGCCCTCGACCATCTGGACCACCTCCACATCGTCTGCGGCTCCCACAACGAGAAGAGCACCCTCAAGCTCGCCGAAGGAATGCGCACGCGTGGCTTGCAGCCTGATGATCACCGGATTGCCTTTGCCCAACTGCTCGGCATGAGCGACAACCTCAGCTTCAACCTGACCGCCTCAGGATTCCGCGCAGCCAAGTACGTGCCATATGGCCCGCTAAAGGAAGCCATCCCCTACCTCATCCGCCGCGCCGAGGAAAACACCTCAGTGGGTGGACAGACTTCGCGGGAACTCGAGCTGATCCGCCAGGAAATCAAGCGCCGGAAAGCCGCGCAGTGATTCCGGCCTCCTCCCTGCTCGGACCGATTCAAGGGCAGTCGCACCCCTCGGGCACAACAGGCCATTGCAGGTTGCGCACCGCCGTCGTCGAGTCGGTCACCACGAATTCCGCGGCCCTGTCGTCCGCCTCAATCCGATAGAATTTGCCCGTGCCCTGCTCGTTGCGGACGTCACTCTGGCCATAGCGGATGCGGCCTTCTTCCAACAAGGTGCGCAGGTCAGACATGTTGACCGCACCGCACCGCATCAGGCAACGCGTGCGCTCATCGCCCATGAGGCCAGCTTCGCCAAGGAATTGACGGACCTGCTCATTGGGAAGCCATTGCGTGCAGGAACGGCTGCCAAAAAAGAAGAGGGCCAGCAGGGTGCCGATCATGATGCCGACCACGTAGCGCCCCAGTCGTTGGGTAAACGTCATGGCGCAAAGATGGGCGATGGGACATCGTAACTTTCACCCATGCTGAAGACGGAGGGCTTGCATTACCAATATGAGGGTGGAGAAAGTGAATTGGCCTTTCCCGACCTCTCCATCCAAAAGGGTGATGAACTGCTCCTGCTCGGTGCCTCGGGCACGGGGAAAACCACTTTGCTTCACCTTGTGGCCGGCATGCGCACACCCACGCGTGGCCAGGTGGCCTTGGCAGGTGAAGCGTTTAGCACATTGCCCACCGCCGCGCGCGACCGGGCCCGCGGCAGACACATGGGCATCGTGTTCCAAACGACCCATTTCGTACGCAGCCTCTCGGTCAGCGAAAACCTGGCCCTCGCCCGGGCCTTGGCGGGCTGCCCTCCGGACGAGGCCCGCATCCAGGGGCTCCTTGAAGAGCTCGGACTGGCCCACAAACTCCACGCACGGGTCGACGCCCTGTCCGTTGGCGAGCAACAACGCGTTTCCATCGCGCGCGCCGTCGTACATGGGCCCGGCCTCATCCTGGCCGACGAGCCCACCAGCGCCCTCGACGACGCCAATACCGATGCCGTACTCTCCCTCCTGCGCAAGCAGGCCGAGCGCACCGGCGCCGCCCTTCTCATCGTCACCCACGACCAACGCCTCAAGGACCGCATGTCCGACCGCGTGGAATTGAACCCCATCGCATGAAGGCCTCCAAACTCGCCCGACGCAATGTGCTGCACCGCCCGCTGGAAACGGGCTTGAGCGTCCTGCTGCTCGCCTTTGGTGTGGGCATCATCAGCCTCATGCTGCTCATGCAACGCAGCCTCACAGAGGACCTGGACCGCAACATCAAGGACATCGACCTGGTGCTCGGCGCCAAGGGCAGCCCCTTGCAACTCATCCTCGCCAACGTCTACCACGTGGACGTACCCACCGGCAACATCAAACTGGCCGACGCCCGCAAAATCATGCGGCACCCGTACATAGAGGAGGCCATTCCCCTGGCGTACGGAGACAATTACGACCTCTTCCGCATCGTCGGCACTGAGCCCTCTTATGCCGCACACTACGGTGCCGAAATCGCCGAAGGCCAGACATTCGAAGCCCCTTTTGAAGTGGTTCTGGGCCAAGAAGTGGCTGCCGAGACGGGGCTCTCCATCGGGGACACCTTCTACAGCGCGCACGGACTCACCGACGGCACCGATGTCCACCGCGACAAAGCCTACACCGTGGTCGGCACCTTCCAACGCACGGGTGCGGTCATCGACCAGCTCATTCTCACCCCCATCGCTTCGGTCTGGGGCGTACACGAAGATGTGGAAGACGCCGACGAGGAAATCACCGCCGTCCTCCTCAAAAAGAAAAACCCGCTGGCCATCCTCACCCTGCCCAACCTCTTGCGCAATACGCCCATGCAAGTAGCCTTGCCGGCCATCGAGATGAACAGGCTCACCCAGCAATTCGGCATCGGCCTGCAAACCATCCGCGCCGTGGCACTCCTCATCATGGGGCTGTCCTTCATCAGCGTGTTCATTGCGCTGTATGCCTCCTTGCGCGACCGGCGTTACGAACTGGCCTTGCTCCGCACCATGGGTGCCCCGCCCCAACGCCTGTTCTCATTGGTGCTTTTTGAAGGCCTTTGGATGACCGCTGGGGGCATCCTCGCTGGTCTGGTACTCAGCCGCATCGGTGTGGTGGTACTTGGCCAGGTGCTCGCCGACCGCTTTCATTATGACGTCACCCAATTGGCACCCGTTTGGGGAGAATTGGTGCTTGTCGCAGCAGCGCTCTTGGTCGGCGCTCTCGCCGCGGGAATCCCCGCCCGATCGGCCCTCAAAATGGACATTTCAAATACGTTGGGTCAAGGACGTTGACGCCTCGGCGATTGACGGCGTATTTTCACACCATGGCGCATACCATGCAACGCTTCCTATACGCCCTGTTGGGCATTGTGGCCTTGGCCGCGTTGGACCTGAGCTCTTATTGCCATCCCAATCCGGCCGCGCCCGATCTGCCTCTGATCGCCCAGGCGCGCGCCGCTGAAGCCCCATTGACGGCCGCACCGCCCCCCATCGACGCCACTGAAACCGGCACGTCTGAAAGTGCAGCGCCTGCAGACTTTCGCGAATTGACCTGGGCCGAATTGGCCGATGTGGACTTCAAAGACGTCTACCTCGAGGAGTTGGACAGTTACTATTGGAAGCCTGAATTTGGACCGCAAGTCATGGCCGCTGAAAGCCAAGACGTCTACATCACCGGCTACGTGATTCCCGTGGACCTCGACGAAGACTTTTACGTGCTCTCCCGCTACCCCTTCGCCAACTGCTTTTTCTGCGGAGGTGCAGGTCCGGAGAGCGTGGTGGACCTGCGGTTCAAAGACAGCGGCCACAGGACCTACCAAACGGACGAACGCCTGACCTTTCACGGCAACCTGAGGCTGAATGCCGATGACGTGTACCAGATGAATTACATCTTGGAGGGCGCGGAGGAGCACCCGCTCTGACCCTAAAAAAAGAGACCCGATCGGACGGGTCCGGTCGGGTCAGAGGTTTTTGACAAGCCTGTAACTCAGAGAGCGAGCTGCGGCGGAAATGTGGTGAGGATGATGTCCTCGTAACGCTGACCGAATTGATCGATGCACCAGAGGCGCAGTCGATTGACATCAGACCCTTCGAGCCGCTTGATGCTTTTGGCCAATTCCTTGGCAAAAAGGTGACGGTCGAAGCTGACTTTGGCCAGTATTCGCTGGCAATATTCCAACATTTTCATAGGCGGTAAATCACGTTTGTGAACCGGTAAGGCATTTCAATATATCCGGATTTGGACCAAAAAGCAAACGCACCTTGGTCCGAATTCGTATTCAAGTGCATTCCTACACAATTGTTGAGGTTATTTTTGTGGTGTGGCCAAAGCACCCTTGCACAACCAGTTGGACAAAGCGTCCCTGCGCGATCACCTCGAACAAGACGGGCGTCCGCGCACGACGCTGAGCCTGTATCGGTACGCCAAAGTCGCCAACCCGCCCTTTCTCCGCAACCATCTTTTTACCGTCTGGTCGGCGCTCGGTGTGTTGGGCAGAATCTATGTCAGCGGTGAAGGCATCAACGCCCAGCTGAGCCTCCCCACAGAGGAGATGGATGCTTTCAGGAAAAGTTTAGAAGACATCAACTGGCTGCAAGGCGTGCGCCTCAACATCGCCATTGAAGGAAACGACAAAAGTTTCCTCAAGCTCATCATCAAGGTGCGGGACAAAATCGTCGCGGATGGCCTCAACGACGATGGCTTCGACGTCACCGATTGCGGCCAGCACGTCTCCGCTGCTGAGTTCAATGCCCTGGCCAACGCGTCGGATACCGTCATTGTCGATATGCGCAACCACTACGAGAGCGAAGTGGGCCACTTCAAAGGGGCGGTGTTGCCTGCTTCTGGCACCTTTCGCGAGGAAATCCGCGAGGTGGAGTCGCTGCTCGAAGACAAAAAAGACGAGAACATCCTGTTGTACTGCACTGGAGGCATTCGCTGCGAAAAAGCCAGCGCTTATCTGAAGCACAAAGGGTTCCCCAACGTCCACCAATTGGAAGGGGGCATCATCGAGTACGCCCGACAGGTGCGCGACCAAGGACTTGAAAACCGTTTTCGCGGCGTCAACTTCGTCTTTGACGAGCGCATGGCCGAGCGCGTATCCGATGACGTGGTCGCCGAATGCCACCTATGCGGCGAGGCTTCTGATGCCGTAACCAATTGTGCCAACGCTGCATGCAACGTGCTCATGGTCCAATGCCCAAAGTGTGCGGCTTCCATGTCGGGAACCTGTGGCGCTGAATGCCAAGATTTCATCGCCCTGTCTGAGGAAGAGCAAAAGGACCGCCGCGCGGGATTCAAATCGCAGCGGCGCACCCTGCGCCAGCCCGAAAAGGCCCGCATCGCCAAAGGAGATTGACCGACTTCACGCGTCTCGCTTTCCCTCGAGGAAGGCGATGTTGCGCTTGAGGCCATCATACCCCGTGCGCTGCACAGGGCTCTTCTTGAACAGCGCATCAAAGGTCTCCTCCTTGAGGTCCACCCACTCCCGCCGCGTCATGGCCAACAGCTCCGGCTTGGGCATGAATGCCGGCTCCTGGTGCGGCGTGGCATGGCGGTTCCATGGACAGACTTCCTGACAGATATCACAGCCAAACATCCAATTCTCAAAGCGGCCCGCCATGGGCTCGGGCAAGGCATCCCGCAATTCGATGGTGAAATAACTGATGCACTTGCTGCCATCGACCACCTGAGGGCGGATGATCGCCCCTGTAGGGCAGGCATCCAGACAGCGCGTGCAGGAGCCGCAATGGTCCGTCACCGGCCCGTCCGGCGGCAACTCCAAGTCCACCAGGATTTCACCGAGAAAAAAATGACTCCCCCCTTCTTTGTTGAGCAGCAAACCGTGCTTGCCCACCCACCCCAATCCAGAGCGGGCGGCCCAGGCACGCTCCAAAATGGGCGCTGAATCAACGTACACCCGGCCAGCGATGTCGCCCCAGTCGCGCCGCATCCACTTCAGGAGCTCCTTGAGCTTCCATTTGACCACAAAGTGGTAGTCCTCACCGTAGGCATAGGTCGAAATCCGAGGGGCCTCAGGGTCCTCCTGCTTCACATCCGTGTAGTGGTTGTACAACAAGCTGATGACCGTCTTGGTGCCGGGCAACAGCAAGCGGGGGTCAAGGCGCTTCTCAAAATTGCGACCGAGGTAGCCCATGTCACCATGCTGCCCCTCCGCAAGCCATTGCGCCAACCGGGGCTCTTCACCATCCAAACGCTCGGCCACGGCAACGCCCACGCCGGAAAAACCCAGCTCCGCCGCCCACGCCCGAATGCGCTCCACCCGCTCTTCCCCAATGTGCCTTGTACGCCCCATGCGGTATCAGTCCACACCAAACAAGCCGCCGCCCGTGGGCACCTTGCCGAGGTGACGATAAGCCGCTTCCGTCGCCTGCCTTCCGCGCGGCGTGCGGACCAGGAAACCTTGCTGAATCAAGAAGGGTTCGTACACCTCCTCCAGCGTGCCCCCATTTTCACCCACAGCCGTGGCGATGGTCGAGATGCCTACCGGTCCGCCCCTGAATTTGTCAATGAGGGTGCCGAGGATGCGGTTGTCCATTTCATCGAGGCCCTTCTTGTCCACATTCAACGCGTCCAATGCATACCGGGTGATGCCGGGCTCGATGGTGCCGTCGCCCTTGATCTCCGCAAAATCACGCACCCGGCGCAACAAGGCGTTGGCAATCCGTGGCGTTCCCCGACTGCGTCCCGCAATCTCATAGGCCGCCTCATGGTCAATGGGAATCCCCAGCAATCCAGCACTGCGTTGAACGATTCCGGTGAGCGTCTCGGCATCGTAGTAATGCAGCCGCAGGTTGATGCCAAAGCGCGCCCGCAACGGCGCCGTCAAAAGACCACTCCGCGTTGTAGCGCCCACCAGCGTAAACGGATGCAGGTCTATTTGCACCGTGCGGGCGTTGGGACCGGTATCGATCACCAAGTCAATCCGGTAATCCTCCATGGCGCTGTAGAGGTATTCCTCCACAACGGCACTCAGCCGGTGAATCTCATCGATAAACAAAACATCGCGCGGCTCCAGGCCCGTCAGCAGGCCTGCCAAGTCTCCGGGTTTGTCCAAAACCGGGCCGCTGGTCGTCTTGATGCCGACGCCGAGTTCGGCCGCCACGATATTGGCCAATGTGGTCTTGCCCAATCCTGGGGGTCCGTGGAACAGCACGTGGTCCATGGATTCTCCGCGCCGCGATGCCGCAGTAACGAACACCTCCAGGTTCTCCAGCGCTTCCCGTTGACCGGCAAATTCCGCAAAACCGGAAGGCCGCAGAACGCGTTCGACCTCACCGTCGCTGTGGCCCTCGGCCGCACCCCGCAAATCGAAGTCCTCCATGACGCCAAGTTCGGCAGGTCCGGTGAATTCCCATGCCCGCCAACACATTCCCTTGTACACAAAAAGGGCCTCCCCACGTGGGAAAGGCCCTTTTTACGAGGTTCCAACAGGATCAGTGCGCCTCTTCTCCGTCGCCCAAGGGCACGGTCTGCGGCACAAAGTCCTCTTCAAATGCGGGGTTGCTGTAGTCGTATGCCCAACGGTGCACCTCAGGCAAGGCGCCCGGCCAGTTGCCGTGCACGTGTGCCACAGGCGTCGTCCACTCCAACGTGTTGGATGCCCAAGGGTTCTCAGGGGCTTCCTGACCGCGGAAGATGCTGTGGAAGAAGTTGAACAAGAACAAGAACTGCGACAAGGCACCAACGATGGCAAAAACGGAAATCACAGGATTCAAGTCCGCCGTTGCACTGAGGAATTCAAAGGCGCTGTACTCGTAGTAGCGGCGCGGCGCTCCGGCCATCCCCACGAAGTGCATGGGGAAAAAGACGCCGTAGCCACACACCAGCGTGAGCCAAAAGTGGGCAAAGCCCAACTTCATGTTCATCAGGCGGCCAAACATCTTGGGGAACCAGTGGTAAATGCCCGCCAGCATGCCAAAAATCGCCGACATGCCCATGACGATGTGGAAGTGCGCCACCACGAAATAGGTATCGTGTACCGATACATCCAAGGCAGAGTCTGCCAAAATGATGCCGGTCACACCGCCCGTGACGAAGGTGCTCACAAGACCAATGGAAAAGAGCATCGCCGGGGTCAAGCGCAGGTTGCCCTGCCACAAGGTTGTGATGTAGTTGAACGCCTTGACCGCCGAGGGCATGGCAATCAGCAGTGTCGTAAAGACAAACACCGACCCGATGAAGGGATTCATCCCCGTCACAAACATGTGGTGTCCCCACACGATGAAACTGAGGAAGCCAATGGCGAGGATGGAGCCGATCATGGCGCGGTATCCGAAGATCGGCTTGCGCGCATTGGTCGCAATCACTTCCGAACTGATGCCCAGTGCAGGCAACAAAACGATGTAGACCTCTGGGTGACCCAAGAACCAGAAAAGGTGCTGGTACAGAATGGGAGAACCTCCAGTCACGTCCAGGGCTTCACCACCGATGAAAATATCGCTCAGGTAAAACGCCGTACCCATGGAACGGTCCATGAGCAACAACACCACAGCAGATACCAATACAGGGAAACTCAACACGCCCAAAATAGCAGTGACGAGGAAGGCCCAGATGGTCAGCGGCAACCGCAGCATTTTCATGCCTTTGGTCCGAAGGTTGATCACAGTCACGATGTAGTTCAGGCCACCCAGCAAAGAGCTCGCCACGAACAGCACCATGGAAATCAGCCAGAGGGTCATGCCCGTGCCTGAGCCCGGCATCGCCTGCGGCAACGCGCTCAAGGGTGGGTAAACTGTCCATCCACCAGATGCCGCACCGCCTTCCACGAAAAGGGAGAAAATCATGATGAGGCTGGAGGTCAAGAAGAACCAGTAGCTCAGCATATTCAGGAATCCTGACGCCATGTCCCGCGCCCCAATCTGAAGTGGTATCAAGAGGTTGGAAAAGGTCCCGCTCAAGCCGCCAGTCAGCACGAAGAACACCATGATGGTGCCGTGAATGGTGACCAATGCGAGATAAGCGTTGCGGTCGAGCACGCCTCCTGGCGCCCATTTGCCCAAGAAGGTCTCCAAGATGCCAAAAGGCTCTCCTGGCCAACCGAGCTGAAGCCGGAAAAAGACAGACAGTGCCACCGCGACAATGCCCATAAAGACAGCCGTGATGAGAAACTGCTTCGAGATCATCTTGTGATCCTGACTGAAAACGTACTTGGAGATGAAGCTCTCCTTGTGGTGTGCGTGTGCTCCCATGGTTTCCTTTTGCTCGTAGGTCAGTGGATCATGGCCATATCTCCTGCCTCCGAATTAACATCGGCAGATGGCGTGGGTTCGGTTTCTGGCTCGGAAGGCACTCCCTCGTCCACAAGGAAGGCGTCCTGTTGCTCAAGCCAAGATTCATACGCTTCGCGGCTTTCGATGACGATGTCCATCTTCATGTTGAAGTGGGCAGCGCCACACACCTTGTTGCAGAGCAACACGTAATTGAAATCGGGGTCGTCCAAAATGACGCGCATGCTATCGGTCGTGATGGTCGGTGTCATCTTGAACCGTGTGGGCACACCGGGCACAGAGTTCATCTGCGCGCGGAAGTGCGGCATGAACGCGGAGTGAATCACGTCGCGGCTGCGGAACACGAATTCCACTTCCTGTCCAACAGGCAAGTGAAACTCGCCTTTGACCACCTGGTCGTCGCGGCCGGTGTCAAAGCTGCTCAAGCCGTTGTCGAAGGTGAAACTCTGCAACTCCGAAATGCGCTGACGGTGACGCTTGAGGCGCTTGACCTTGTCTTGCTTGGCCTCAATCTGCGCATCCGTGAGGATGAGCAACTGATCGGCTGAATGCACCAAGATGTTGTCAATTTCAGCGATGCGGTGCTGCACCACGGCATTCCAATCGCCGCCGTGAGCCGCTGCTCCGTGGTCGTCATGGCCGTGACCGTCATGGCCATCGTCTCCGTGATCGTGATCACCGTGGTCGTCGTGGTCGTGGCCGTCATGGCCATCGCCTCCGTGTCCGTGGTCGCCATGGTCGTCATCGCCGTGGTCGTGGCCACCGTGTCCGTGGTCGTCGCTGGCGATGCTGGCTTCCAAGCGCGCGCGCTCCGCCAAAAGCAGCCCCTTTTCCATGGCCAGGTCCCCTTCGAGAACAGCAATTTGCTGCTCGATATCGGCCATGGCATCTTCCACACCTTCCGAGGTGATGATGCCCAGCGGGTTCATGGGCGTGATCAGGTTGTAGTTGGACTGACCAAACTCACCATCATTGCCTGTGTAGCGCACCGTCCAGTCAAACTGCTTGGAGTAGACCTCTACCCTCAAAGCGTCTGGGGACGCATCCCCTGTCATCACATCCCAGGTTTGGAGACCATAAATGATGATGACAGCCAAAACGATCGAAGGAATCACCGTCCAAATCAGCTCCAACCGGTTGTCGTGCGGAAAGAACGTGGCCTTGCGGTTCTTGTCATAAGCGTACTTCCAGGCGAAGCCAAACAACAAGAGGTTGACCAAGAAGAAGACGAACGTGATGATCCAGATGTTGAAACTCATCAGCCAATCCAGCTGCACGCCGTGCTCGGAAGCAGGGGGCGGCGCGTAATCACCGTACGCGATGTAGAGATAGATGACCGAAGCAAAGAACCCCACCATAAACACCAACCACAGGTTGGCATTCAAACGGGTATCCGCATGGGTAATTTCTTCTTCCCGACGACCGGAGAGCCGAGAGGAGAGTTCGTAAACCTTCGCCAGTTGCCCTAAAGCAACAATGCCTACGATGACGACAAGGAGGATGAGCAATTGCATGGTGCCTCAGTGATGGATCAATAATGAAGGGCCTTTGACTCCTCGAGCATGGGGTGGTTCACTGCGATCAGCGGAGCGGAAGCCAGCCTCCGCAACGTCACGTGAATGAACAAACCCAAGAACCCGAGGAAGGATCCCCATTCAAAGAACCCAAAATGCGCGTGGTCGTGCAGCGTTCCGGGTACGACGAGCAAATACACGTCCGTGTAGTGCCCACAAAAAATCAAAAAGGCGACGGGTATGAGGAATTTCGGATTCCGCTTGGCGTCCCGCGCCAACAAGACGTAGAACGGAATGGCAAAATTCACAAAGAACATGGCGATGAAAGGCACCTTGTATTGGGTGAACATCCGCGCCACGAAGTAGGTGACCTCCTCGGGAATATTGGAATACCAGATCAGCATGAACTGGGAGAACCACAGATAGCTCCACAGCATGGAAATGGCGAAGACCCACTTGGCCATGTCGTGCATGTGGCTCTCGTTGACCTCCTTGAAGTAGCCAATGGAGCGCAACCAGGTGAGGGTCACCGTGGCGAAGATGAGCATGCTCACCCACATCCCACTGAAGATGTACCATCCAAACAAGGTGGAGAACCAGTGCGTGTCAATGGACATGATCCAATCCCAGGACAGCATGGAGCTGAACACGGCAAAAAAGACCAAGAACAAGGCACCCCTTCTGTACATCTTGTAGTGGAGGTCCGTGCCGCCCACCTCGTCTTCTGCCAAGCTCCACTTCCGGAACATGCGGGCAAAAATCAAGAAGGTCGAGATGTAGACCAGGGTGCGCACCCAGAAGAACGTGGTGTTCAAATAGGCGCTCTTGTTGGCGATGATGTAATCAAAGTTGGGATTGGCCACCGCCCCTTCTGCCGCCTCATGGCTGTAGCTGCCATCGGGGAGGAGGAATTCATAGTAGAGCGTGTGGTCCATCCAGTGGTAGAGGTGGTGCAAGTGGAACTGGCCCGCGAGCAACACGATGAGGATCAGTCCCGCGCCAAACGGAAGGAACCCATAAATCGCTTCAAACAAACGCTTCAATACCGCGCTCCAGCCACTCTCGGTGGCATACTGCAAGGCGTAAAAGAAGAGGGCGCCCAAGGCGACCGAGAAGAAAAAGAAGCCGTTGACCAGCATGTTGGCCCAGAAACGCTGCTGACCATGGCTGTCATCGGTGAGGAAGCCGGAAACCAATGCCACGAGCCCAATGCCCATGAGCACATAGGTCAAGGTCTTGGCGCGGCCTTCAAAACGGTAGTTCATCGTATCCATGATGGCTCAGTATGCTGCGTTGTCTGCCATGCCTTCCATGCCCGCAGGGGCCACTGGAGCGGCAGGGGTTTCGTCATCACCTTCCGGCTCCTCTGAAGGTGCCATGGGCATGCCATTCTCATCAAATTCGGGCATCTCACCGCCCGTTTGAAGCACCTTGATGTACTCGATCACCTCCCAACGCTGGCGCTGGCTCAGCTGGCTCGCGTGCGAACCCATCAGGCCCTTGCCCCAAGTCAGGGTGTGGTACATCTTGCCTTCGGGCAGGTCTTTGAGCTTGTCGCTGTAGCTCGGAATGCCGGCTATGTGTCCATTGACACTCAGCGCACCATTTCCCTTGCCCTCGACCCCGTGACATTGGGTGCACATGGCCGCGTAGACACGCTGTCCGGCTTCAATGTTGGCTTGATTCGTGACCAGAGGGCTGGTCAATTCCAATCCCGCGCGCTCATAGTCCTCAGGGGTCTGAGCAAAAGCGTAGGGCAGGGCAAAGGCCAATTGGTCCTCACCGCGGAACGGGATCGTACCGGGAACCGGCTTGCGGCTGGATGGGGTGTTGCGCTGGGCGCGGGCGATCTCCTCACCTACTTCATACGGCTCCTGCCCGTAATCCACATAAGCTTCTATAGCTGGGCTGCGGTACATGTCCGGCATGTACTCCAAACCCGGGCTGTTGGGATCCGTCACGCACGCCGTGAGCCAGATGGCCGCAAAGGCGGGCAACAGGATATGCTGTGCGGTCTTCATGCTGCGTATTCCTTGATGCTGAGCTCCAGCAGTTCAGTTTCATTCACCGCCGACTCCAATGCACCGGCGTCCATTTCATTCTCGTCCGTGAGGATCTCCAAGACAAACTTGTCGTCCGTCGTGCGCGGGTCTGGATTCGATGCCGGCATACCGGGCAGCGTTCCATTCCTCAAGAGGTAGGTCAGGGCCATGCCGTGCGCGCCACAGAGCACACTGAACTCAAAAGTCACAGGGACAAAAGCCGGGAGGTTCTCAATGAGGCTGAAGCTGGGCTTACCACCAATGTTCATGGGCCAATCCTGGATCATGAAATACCACATCCCAAACAGCGCAAGGCAAGTGCCCGTGGTGGCATACATAAAGGAGGCAATGGCCAAGCGGGTGCGCGTGACCCCAATGACAGGATCGATGCCGTGCACCGGAAACGGGCTGTAAACATCCTTGATCTGGATGCCCTTCGCAACAAGCTGCTTGGCTGCTGCCATCAACTTGCCGTCGTCGTCGTACATGACGTGGAGGACCTTCTTGGATTCCATGTTCGCGTCTTAGTGGTTGGACTTTCCGTCGGGTTGGATGCGCTTCTGCTCATCACCGCTCGACTTGAGGATGGACTTCAATTCGTTCAATGCCAGCACCGGGAAGAACCGGGCAAACAACAGGAACAGGGTAAAGAAGATGCCCAGCGTTCCGATGAAAACACCCACGTCAATGCTGGTGGCGTGGAACTCTCCCCAAGAGGAGGGGTCGAAGTCACGGTGCAGCGATGTGACAATGATCACGTAGCGCTCAAACCACATGCCGATGTTGACCACGATGGACAAGATGAACGTGGCGACCAGGCTGCGGCGGATCTTCTTGAACCAAAACAGCTGTGGTGAAATCACGTTGCACGTCATCATCACCCAATAGCTCGCGCTGTAAGGGCCGCTGAAGCGGTTGATGAAGGCGTAGCTCTCATATTCCACGCCGCTGTACCAAGAGATGAACAGCTCCGTGAGGTAAGCGACACCCACGATGGAGCCCGTCACGATGATCACGATGTTCATGTACTCCACGTGCTTGGTGTGGATGTAGCTCTCCAGCTTCATGGTCTTGCGCATGATGAGCAGCAACGTCTGCACCATGGCGAATCCGGAGAACACCGCTCCACTCACGAAGTAAGGCGGGAAAATGGTCGTGTGCCATCCGGGAATCACCGCCGTAGCGAAGTCCATGGATACAATAGAGTGCACCGAGAACACCAGCGGCGTGGCGATACCAGCCAACACGAGGCTCACTTCCTCAAAGCGTGTCCAGTGCTTGGCCCTGCCGCTCCATCCAAAACTGAGAATACCATAGATCTTCTTTTGAAGCGGCTTGGTCATCCGGTCGCGGATCGTGGCAAAGTCGGGAATCAAACCGATGTACCAGAACACCAACGAGACCGAGAAATACGTAGAAATGGCAAACACGTCCCACAGCAGGGGCGAGTTGAAATTGACCCAGAGCGAACCGAACTGGTTGGGCAGTGGCAACACCCAGTAGCTCACCCAAATCCGGCCCATGTGAATGCCCGGAAACACAGCCGCCATGATCACCGCGAAGATGGTCATGGCCTCTGCAGAGCGGTTGATCGCCATCCTCCACTTTTGGCGGAAGAGCAGCAGCACCGCAGAAATCAGCGTACCGGCGTGGCCAATACCGACCCACCACACGAAGTTGGTGATGTCCCAGGCCCATCCGACGGTTTTATTGAGTCCCCAAACACCAATGCCCGTTCCTATGAGGTACAGGATGCACCCCACGCCATAGAAGGCGATGATGCTGGTGATGGTGATCATGATCTTCCATCCCATGGGCGCCTTGCCCTGGATGGGACCCACGACATCATCGGTGATGTCCTTGTAGTTCTTGTTCCCCAGGATCAGGGGTTCCCGAATGGCGGCTTCCTGCTGCATGATCTCAGGACTTAGATGTGTTGCGGACCTTCGTCAGGTAGGCGACGTTGGGCTGTATGCCCACCTCTTCCAAGGCGTGGTAGGTCCGGTTGTTGTCATAAGTGGTGCGCACCTCGCTGGCGTTGTCGTTCAAGTCGCCAAAGGTGATCGCGTTGGTGGGGCATGCTTCGGCACAGGCCGTCTGCACACTGCCATCCTCCAGCGGCGCACCCGCCTTCTTGGCCTCGAGCTTGGCGGACTGGGTCCGTTGCACGCAGAGGCTGCACTTCTCCATCACACCGCGGCTCCGGACAACGACGTCAGGATTGAGTACCATCCGTTGGATGGCGTCCTGGGCGGGGTTCACGTTTTGGAACTTGTCGTATCCAGGGTAGTGGAACCAATTGAATCGGCGCACCTTGAAGGGGCAGTTGTTGGCGCAGTAGCGCGTACCGATACAACGGTTGTAGGTCATCTGGTTGACGCCTTCGTTGGAGTGCGTTGTCGCTGCCACCGGGCACACCGTCTCACACGGGGCGTGGTTACAGTGCTGGCACATCATCGGCATGTGAACCGTCTGGGGGTTCGCACCCGGCTCCTCCATCTTGCCATAGGTGGAAATGACCCCGAGGCCTTCCTCCTCCCCGCGCTCCATGTCCCAGTCTGAGGCATAGAAGCGGTCAATGCGCATCCAGTGCATGTCCCGGTGGCGGCGCACTTCGTCCTTGCCCACCACGGGCACGTTATTCTCGATGTGGCAAGCCGTTACACACGCACTGCAACCGATGCAGCTCGTGAGGTCAATGGCCATGCCCCAGCGGTGACCAATGCCGTCTACGGCGTGCTCATGCCACAGGTCAAATTCACCCACCGCCTTCTTGTCCAAAGCGTTGATTTCACCGTCGCCGTTGACATCGTCATGGACGTTGAGACCGATGGTTTTGTTCCAGCTGGCTTCACCGCGCTTGGCCCCTGCCTCAGCGAGGAACCCATCAAAGCTGGTTTCCTTGACCACCGAATCGCGGCCCATGTACGTGTGGTGAATCTGCGTGCAAGCCAAAGGATACGTGCCGCCTGTGGCCTCCACGGTCACATCATAGACCGAGAAGTCTGGCGTTCCATTCTTCAAAGTGGCCAAGG
>DGOE01000176.1:0-7340 GCA_002389295.1 Flavobacteriales bacterium UBA4474
GGGTGGGCATAGACAGGGTTGCCGAAAACACAATGAAGCCATGAGAACCCCTGTTCTGTTGTCCGCCGCCTGCCTGCTCTCGGTTTGGCTTTCTGTGGCCCCTGTGGCCCCTGTGGCGGCCCAAACTTGGGAGCAAGCCGCGGGAACGGCGGGCATCAACATGCAGTGCGTGCTGTCAGCGCAAGGCTGGGATTTTGGTGGGGGTGCCCTTGGCACTTTTCGCTCTTCCGACGGCGGTGGCAGCTTTGAAGAGGCCAACGTCGGCAATACGAGTATGGGCCCCACCCGGGGGTTCACTTCAGATGAGACGTATGTCTACAAGTGCACCAGCAATGGCGTGTTTCGCAGCGGAGACAATGGGGCGGGCTGGGAATCGGTGGCTACAGGGCTGCCTCAAATGCTGACCCACGGTATGACCGCTACTGCCGGCCGCGTATGGGTGGCCACACAGACGGGCGTTTTTGCGAGCGACGACCAGGGCATGACCTGGGAAGGGGCCGGCTTGGATGGACTGAATGTGCGGTGCATCACCGCATGGGAGGAGGTGGTGTTTGTGGGTACCATCGATGAGGGGCTGTTCAAGTCCGAGGATGGGGGCGCTTCTTGGGAGGCGATCAACAACGGCTCTACCTCCAATTCCTTCCGTGCCATAGAGGCACATGCGGGAATGGTGTTTGCAGGAGGAGAAATTGGTACGGGCGTTTTTCGGTCGCAGGACATGGGCGCTTCGTGGGAACTGCTGGGCGGCGGATTGCCGATGGGGTCCTACCGGGGATTTGCCACGGATGGGGAGTGGATTGTGGCCGGTTCTTTTATGGCGGGTGTTTTTGCCTCTTCGGATGGCGGCGACACTTGGATGGAATTTAATGCGGGCCTAGGTGACCTGTCCATTTTTGACCTGTGCTTCAACCAAGACCACCTGGTCGCGGCCACCAATGCTTCCGGCATCTGGCGTTTGCCCCGTACGGCGCTGGAATCAACCGGTATGGGCGAGGATGTGGCGGCTCGCGTGTGGACCCTTTACCCCAATCCGGCGGGCGATGTGGCCACCCTCGGGGGCCTGCCGCCCGCAGAGCCTTGGTGGGCTCAGCTCATAGGATTGGACGGCCGGGTGGTCAAGGAATTCAACGGCGAGGGCGACACCCGGCTGTCTTTTGCCGGCCTGCCTTGCGGCACATACCTCTTGAGGGTGACTTCGGAATCCGCGGGGGCGCAGGGAATACGCGTGGCCATTCACTGAGCGGTGCGCTTTTCAGGGCTGAGGGTTGCAGGCTAATTTGAGCCTATGATTCCAGCGCCATTCTTTTCGTTCACTTCGCGCCGCTGTTTGGGTGCGTTGGCCGTGCTCTCGTTGTTGTTGAGCCCTTCCCCTGCAGATGGTCAGACTGCTGAGGCGGGCATGGATGCCTTGGAGGAGGCGCTGCAGTTTCGGTGCATCGGGCCTTTCCGGGGCGGCCGTTCTGCGGCAGTGACCGGCGTGCCCAACGATCCCCTGACGTTTTACATGGGCGCTACCGGAGGTGGCGTTTGGAAAACGGCCAACGGGGGTGCTACGTGGGAAAACATCTCCGACGGTGATTTCGGCGGTTCCATCGGGGCCATCGCGGTGAGCGCCTCGCACCCCAATGTCCTCTACGTGGGTGGAGGTGAGGTGACCGTCCGTGGCAATGTGTCTCCCGGCACGGGGGCATACAAGAGTGTGGACGGTGGGCGCAGTTGGAAGGCCATCGGGCTGGAAAATGCCCGCCACATCCCGCGCATCCGGATTCACCCCAACGACCCCAACACGGTGTATGCCGCTGTGCTCGGTGACCTCTTCAAGGACAGCGAGGAGCGGGGCGTCTACAAGTCGACCGATGGTGGGGCGAGCTGGGAGCGCGTGCTCTTTGCCAACGACCGTGCGGGCGCCGTGGATTTGGTGTTCGATCCGGTCAATCCGGAGGTCCTGTATGCGAGTACCTGGAATGTGCGCCGCACGCCGTATGACTTCTCTTCGGGGGGGCCGGGGTCGGCCTTGTGGAAGTCGGAGGATGGCGGGGCCACGTGGACGTCGCTCATGGAGCAGAAAGGCATGCCCGAGGGCCCGTTTGGCATCATCGGCGTGGCCGTTTCGCCGGTGAATCCCGACCGCGTGTGGGCGATCATGGAGAACGACAACGGAGGGGTGTACCGCTCGGATGATGCGGGTGAAACGTGGACCTTGACCAATTCGGACCGCAGCCTGCGCCAGCGCGCCTGGTACTACACGCGGATCTACGCCGACACCGAGGATGCCAACCGGGTGTATGTCATGAATGTGGCCTACCACGTGTCCAATGACGGGGGCGCGACGTTTGAATCGAACTACGCGCCGCACGGCGACCACCACGACCTGTGGGTGGCCCCCGATGACGCCAACCGGTTGATCATTGGTGACGACGGTGGGGCGCAGGTGAGCTACGATGCCGGCCAGAGTTGGTCCACCTACATGAACCAGCCGACGGCCCAATTCTACCGGGTCACGACCGACGACCATTTCCCTTACCGCATCTATGGTGCCCAGCAGGATAACTCGGCCATCCGCATCGATTCGCGCGCCCGCGGGCGCTACATCACCGATGAAAACTGGGAGTCCACAGCAGGGGGGGAGAGTGCCCACTTGGCGCCGGACCCCACCGATGCGGATGTGGTCTACGGCGGTAGTTATGGCGGTTTTTTGACACGGTACAACCACGACCTGGAGATGAGCCGGGCGATCAATGTGTGGCCGGACAACCCCATGGGCTATGGCGCCGAGGGGATGAAATACCGGTTTCAATGGAATTTCCCGGTGTTCTTTTCGCCGCACGACCCGCAAAAAGTCTACACCTGCTCGCAATTCTTGCACGCCTCCACCAATGGCGGTGAAAGTTGGGACATCATTTCCCCGGACTTGACCCGGAGCGAGTCTGAGAAGCTCGTCTCTTCGGGCGGTCCCATTACCAAGGACAACACGGGCGTGGAGTACTACGCCACCATCTTCGCTGCGGCCGAGTCGCCGCTGGAGGAGGGGCTCCTTTGGTGTGGTTCTGACGATGGCCTCATCCACGTGTCCCGCAACGGTGGCGCAGATTGGACGGATGTGACGCCCAAGGACCTGCCCGAAGCGACGATGATCAACAGCATCGAGGTCGACCCCCACCGTCCCGGCGGACTTTACGTGGCGGGCACGCGCTACAAGTTGGGCGATTACGCGCCCTGCCTCTACCACACGTCGGATTACGGACAGACCTGGCGCAAGTTGGTCAAGGGCATCGGCGGCGGGCATTTCACCCGCGTCATCCGGGCGGACCGCGAGGTGCCCGGACTGCTCTACGCCGGCACGGAATTCGGACTGTACGTCAGCACCGATGACGGGGACAGCTGGGTGCCGTTTCAGTACAACCTGCCGCAGGTGCCCATCACGGACCTCGCACTCAAGGACAACGACCTGATCGTGGCCACCCAAGGGCGGAGTTTCTGGGTGCTCGACGACCTCGATGTCCTGTGGCAATCCATGGAAGAGCCGTTGGAAGCTGGCGCGCTGCGGTTGTTTGACCCCCATCCGACGGTCGGCTTTGGCGGCGGGTCGGGCAAGGCCAGCCCCACGCAAGGGACCAACCACCCCGCCGGTGTGCGGGTGCATTTTCACGTTCCGGAAGGGGCGGAGCAGGGGGCGCTGACCTTCAAAGACAGCGACGGGGCTGTCATTCGCGCGTTTGCTACGGACGCCGATGACAAGGCCGACAAGCTGGAACTCAAGGCCGGGCTGCAGCACTTTGATTGGGACTTGCGCTATGAGAAGGCGGACAAATTTGACGGCCTGCTGATGTGGTGGGGCAGCCTGTCTGGTCCGGTGGCCCCTCCGGGGACTTACGCCGCCGAGCTGGCTGTGGACGGCGATACGCTGTCTTCCACGTTTGAAATTTTGCTCGATCCCCGATCAGAGGGCACTGCAGCCGACAGAAAGGCCCAGTTTGACTTTCTCAAGTCGGTGCGTGACAAGGTGGACGAGACCCACGATGCCATCCGCCACATGCGGGCCGCCCGTGGACAAATTGCGGCCCTGACCGGCCGGTTGGATACGGCAAAACACGACGAGGTGATCGCTTTGGGCAAGCAGCTTGACTCCACCATGGTGGCGATCGAAGAGGTGCTGTACCAAACCAAGCTCAAGAGCAACCAAGACATGCTCAACTACCCCATCAAGCTCAACAACAAGTTGGCGCACGTGGGTTCGCTCGCCAACATGGGCATCTACCGCCCGACGGCGCAGATGTACGGTGTGCGGGATGCGGTGACAGCGGAAATTGATGTGGAGTTGGGCAAATGGTACGCCCTGCGCGACGTGGATTTGCCCGCACTCAATGCCGCCATCCGCGCCCACGAAATCGACATGATCGCGGTCCCTGAGGACTAACTGAGGCGGTCAGCGAATGATGGTCAGGGTGCCCTGCTTGACGGCGGGAAAGCCCAGTTGGTCGCGGTAGGTCACCGTCCACACGTAGATGCCGTTGGGCACGTAATGGGCGCCGTCGTGTGTCTGGCCCAGCCACGGTTGTCCGGGGTCGGTGGTGGACCACACCAGTGCCCCCCAATGGTTGCGGATTTCCGCAGCATAGGAGGTGACGCCCAACGCGACCGGGTGCCAGGTGTCGTTGATGCCGTCGCCGTCTGGCGTAAAGGCAGAGGGGGCGTGAAAAATGGTGCCGTTCACCAGCACTTCTGCGGTGGCCGTGGCGGTGCAGCCGTCGGGGCTGGTGACCGTCTGTACGATGTCAAAGGTGCCTCCGTCGTTGAAGATGTATTGGCCATCGGCAGAACCCAGGCCGCCGCCATCGCTCATCCAATAGCTCACTTCATTGGCAGCATCGGTCGTGGAGGTCACGGTGACCTGCGGTTGAAGCAGCTCCACCACGGTGGGGGCTACGGTGAAGCCCGGTTCCGGATTGGGCAGCACGGTCACCGCTCCGGGGACATCGAAGGTGATGGTCGTGGGGCAATTCCCCAAGGAGGTGGCGGTCACGGTCACGTCGTAGGTTCCGACCTGTTGGTAGAGGTGGGCGGGCACGTCGACCAAGGTGAAGGTGCCATCGCCAAAGGTCCAGGCGTAGTCCAAGGGCATGGCCGGATTGGGATCGGCAAAATTCACCGTCAAGGGGACGCAGCCTTGGGCGGGCCAGATGTCTACAGGGAAGGGCGCCAAAAAAGGCGGGACTTCGATGAAGACGGAATCCTGCGTGCCGGCGCTGCAACCGATTTCCTCCAGGGTCAACGCCACAGTGTGCCACCCGCTTGAGTTGAAGGTGACATCGGAGATGACCGACCCGCTGCCGGTCTGTGGAGTGGCCCCGTCAAAGGCCCAACTGTATGCTGCACCGCCGTAGATGGCTCCTTCGGCGATAAACGTGAAGCTGTTTCCGTCCAGGCACTGGCTGTCTGGCGGGGTGAACCCCGGAGCTGGTGCGTGGACAGTGAGGTCAAAAGCAGCCGAAGACAGCAGGCATTCGAGCCCCGTGAAGGTGACTTCGAGGTTGTAGATGCCCGCATTGGCGGCTGCGGCATCGGGAATAAAAGCCGACGGGTTGGTCCCAACGTATCCATCGGGGCCGGTCCAGCTGTAGTTGGCCAGCGATTCCGCGAGGGGGTTGCTGGTGAATTCCGGCACCAAAAGCGTCACATCGTCTCCCAAACAAGTGGTGCCCACAGGCTCTATCACCACCGGTGGACAGACGCCGGTTTGCACGTTGAGCACGGTGACCGCATCTACCGGACAGCCATTGGCGTCATAGAGTGCACTGGCGCCATCATTGGTTTGGGCGTTGCCTGAAATGTCTCCTTCGCCAAAAATGTCGGCTGCCCCTGTGAGGGTGCCGTCGCATTGCAGCAGCAGGCAATCCTCGGTCAGCTGTACTTGAAATTTGAAGGCCACACTGTCCAAGCCCAAGGGGTCATTGTTGAGGGTGCCTCCACTGGTGGCAGTGGCACCAGCGCCCACCCTTACTTGTACCATCTGTTGGTCCGCCACGAATTCTCCGGGATCGTCACCCACCGCGTCGGTCATCGCGCCAGTGAGTGGGCCTGTCAACCACGCCAGGCTGCCGGGTACGTAATTGGTGCGGATGTCCAGTGTCTTGGTCATGTACACCGCTTGGGCCGCATCCGATCCCAGGTTCTTGCCGACGACGGTGTATTCCAAGATGTCGCCCGGCTCGGCCACCCCGCCATTGATGTCCTCGATGAAAACCGTGGCCCGCAAGTCGGGCTCGTAGACGTCAACGACAGCGCTGATGACCTGCACGGTGATGGATTCCCCGCCGGTGGTGACGCGGATGGTCGCCTCGGTGGCGTTGTTGGGCAGGAAATCGAAGGCGCTGTTGTCGGGCACGAAGATGTTGGCGTCGTGTCCCAGGGTGTTGTTGAATGCCGGCTGCCGCCAGGGGTTCATGACGCCGTCGGTGCTGTGCGTGCTGTTGAAGACGTTGTCGATGTCGTGTGTGGCGTCGGCGATGTATTCAATGTTTCCGGTGCCATTGAACCCGAGTTGGTCTCCGCCTTCGCCCCGGTCCCCATCGTAGGCCACCACGCCCAGTTGGAGGTCCACAGGACCAAGGGGAGGGGTCAGAAAACCGGAGATGGGCACATCCACCGTGCTGTTGTTGCCTCCGCCCCAGCTGGACGTGATCATGGCGAGCCCATCGAACAGGGTGAGGTTGCGCATGGGTTCCAGGGCGTCTTCGTACACGATGACCAGGACCCACCCGCCCCACGAGGAGTTGTCCTGATCGGCGATGATGTTGGCCACGGTGTAGCGGGCGTTGACGGGGTTGTCGGAGACCCAGTCGGTGACGTCGGCAAAGCAGCAGTAATTGTCTACGTTGGAGGCGTCAAACGCGAATTCCTCCTCGGCAAAGACATCCACGTAGGGGGCATTGTCGCCGGCACGGATTTTTACTTGGTCCTTGAGGCTTTCGTTGGGCACGAATCCATTGCCCAGCCTCCCCGCCCAATACAGCCCGGCAAAGCTGATTTGTGCGCAAGTGCCGAGCGCCAAGCTGTCCGATGATGCGCACCACGTGTCGGGGTCGTTGTCCCCATCGAAGTACTGCATGCTGTGCCCGTTGTTGTTGTCTTGTGGCCACCCCGTGATGGGCATGGCCTCTTGGGCTGCCGAGCAGGAAGTCCCCGTGCCGCAGTACATCGTGGTGTTGGCCAGATACTGTATCCCTCCATTTTGCTGGGCCTGAAACCGGATGTCAAAGTCCTCGATGACCTGCGCATGGACCGCGCCACCACAACACGCCAACAAGAGCAGCGTATGCGCGATGGGGGTATGAAATCCG
>DGOE01000176.1:7494-18911 GCA_002389295.1 Flavobacteriales bacterium UBA4474
AATATTCAAGCATGCGATTTTACTTTCTTCTCCCTGTGATTTTTCTTTTCGTGACCAGCTGTTCTTCTGATGGAGACGGCGGATGTACGGATTCCAGTGCCACAAACTTTGATCCCAATGCGACGTCGGATGATGGCAGCTGCGAATATGACATGATCACCAATGGTTGTCCCAGTGAGTTGCCCTTTGACGGCTACACTTATGACATTGTTGAAATTGGAGACCAGTGTTGGTTTGCGGAAAACCTGCAGTCCACTGCCTTTATGAACGGTGGGGACATTGACGAAATAACCGACGATGCAGAGTGGAGTGAGTATGATTCTCCCGCCCAGTGCATCTACGAAAACGAACCGGCCAATTTGGCGACCTATGGACGCCTCTACAACGGCTACGCCGTGACGGGGGAACTGGCGTTGTGTCCAGAGGGCTGGCATATACCCTCGACCGAGGACTGGGAGGAACTTGAGGTCTTCATCGGTGTCCCTGTTGAAGACATTGGCACGTTGGCCACATGGTTGGGTGAAGAGGAGGGTGCGGGCGCATCCCTCAAGGCGACTTCAGGTTGGAGTAACGGTGGCTCGGGAACGGATGTCCACGGGTTTTCGGGGATGCCGGGAGGCTCCCGTTTTTATTCGGATGGCTCGTTCTTCAGCGGTGGCGATCACGCCCTGTGGTGGACGACCTCTACCATATCTACTGCCCTCAGCGAGCATCTTTTTCACCGTTCCCTTTGGAACCAACAGGATGGCATTTTGCAGGCGCATGTGCCCATGGAAGTCGGCGCGTCCATCCGTTGCCTACAGGACTAAGAGTCGGACGAATTGTGTGGATAAATTAAGTTGAGCAGGCATAATATATAGCTGTACTCGCGCATTTGAGGTTGATTGACAATCTCCCTACATTACTCGTAATCAAACGAGTATTTTCATGCCGCGCTTATCTATTGCTTTTGTTTTTCTATTGTTTTGTTTTTGTGCCTCGGCGCAAAAGGCACAACCCATTTCCGTTCAGGAACCCACGGTTTCGGATCAATTTGAGCCCAAGGCCCTTTTGCACCCGAGGCAGCTGGCACAGAATGCCCAGTGGAACCCCCGGATGGTGCTGATCCAAGAACAACCACCCAAACCGGGAGAAAGGTCTGCATCCAGGGAAGAGGAGCGGCAATTGACAGAGGATAAATACCGCCAACTGCGCGAAAATGATAGCTTGTGGCGAGAGGATACAGACAGCAATGAGCGCCCCGATGATGAAGGTGAAAACCGTTCGTCGGGCTTTTCAAGTGAGTCAATGGGAGGTACGCCCATTGTGGGCAACATCATTGATGGATATGGACCCACTTCTCTTCGTCCGCCGGACAACGCGATGGCGATCAACGGAAATGGAGACATCGTTTCTCTCATCAATGGTAGGATTGAGATTTTTGATGAGGACGGCACCGAGCAGTTGAGTTCATCTGTTGCCGACTTTTTTTCGGCTGCAGGACCGTCCGCCACTGTATTTGATCCCCGGGTAGAATATTCCCAGAACAACAACAAATACGTCATCGTGGTGATGCACGGGTCTACGCCGTCCACCACCAAACTGTACTTGGCATTTTCTACCACATCTGATCCCATGGACCCCTGGTGGTTTTATGTATTCGATGCGGACCTGTGTGCAGATGACGTTTCTTGGTTTGACTTCCCGAGTGTGGGCATGAGTTCCTCGGAGCTGTTCGTTTCGGGTAACCTCTTCACGCCTGTGGTGAATGACGCTGGAGAGACCAACAACAGTTTTGACCAGACCATCCTTTGGCAGATTGAGATGATGTCGGGATTTGTTGGGGCCAACGTCAGCGCCACCATTTTTTGCGATGTAAACAACTCCGGTGGGGGCAGCACGTTCACCATGGTCCCGATGTCCCACGGCTTTAGTTCTTATGGTCCCCAGATGTGGTTTGCTTCTACAAATGATGGCGCCAATATTCACTGGTGGCGCATATCGGGCGACTTGGATTCCTCGCCTACGCTGTCCTCTTTCGTCGGCGACATTCCCAATTATTCCGGTGCGGGAAGCTGTCCCCAATTGGATGAAAACAACCCACTTTCAGGCGGGGGGAACCGGCTGAGGGATGGCTTCTTTCACGGCTCCAACATTTATTGCACCCATGCCCTCAACAACGGGAATGGGTGGTATGGCATCCGGGCTTACCGCATCAATACCAACACGGGCGATGTGACGCATTCGGACATCTTGGGTTTGGACGGATATGACTACAGCTATCCCAGTATCGAGGCATGGGGCGCCAATTCCGCAACATGGGACGGGGAATGCATTCTCGGCTTCATGCGCACGGCCAGTGTGCAGTATCCGCAAATGAGGGCTGCTGTTTTGGGGTCGAATATGGTGTTCAACAGCAGTTTCCTTTTGAAAGGGGGAACCTCGGCCATTGGATTCAATGGTGTCAATGAAGATGGAACGCCCGCCACACAGCGCTGGGGAGACTATACGGATGCCCATTGGAGAGAAGGAACCGGCCACAGCGAAGTGTGGTTTTTCGCGCACGTTGGAGAGAGCAACAGCTACAAGAACTACATCGTTCAGGTTTCGGATGAATTCAATGGGTGCACAGATCCTGGGGCCTGCAATTACGATCCGCTCGCGACCACAGACGATGGGTCTTGCGAAACAGCGAGTTGTACAGGCTGTATGAATGAGAATGCCTGTAATTACAACCCTAATGCCACCATTGCAGGCCTGTGCCTGCTTCCAGGATGCACCGATGCTTCCGCCTGTAATTACAGCTTGTTTGCGGGCTGTAGTGACGGAAGTTGCTGTTACAACACCTGCCTCAAATTGAACATGGAGGATTCTTTCGGTGACGGCTGGAATGGTGCGACATATAACATAAGCAACCTGAGCACGGGCACATTGGCCTCAGGAACCATGGAGAACGGTTTTTCTGAGACTGTGACGCTGCCATGCGCTGAAGCGGGGTGTTATGAGATTGAGGTAACGAACGGCATTTTCCCTGGAGAAATCTCTTGGAGTATCGAAGCGGATGAGAGTGGATTCGTATTCTATTTCCCCGGTTTTGAGCCAACCGTGGATACGGTGGCAACAGGGGGTGCTGGCAGCTCGGTTATTTTCACTGTTGGAGGAGGTGGTGAAGACGGCGGTTGCACGGACAATGCGGCCTGTAACTATGATGATACTGCGCTTTGTGATGATGGGTCCTGTTGTTACGAGAACTGTATTTCCATTTTGATGACGGACGATTTTGGCGATGGTTGGAACAACAACATTTGGGTCGTTTCGGACTTGGAATCAGGAGAAATTGTGGAGACGGGCACACTCAGCGAGGGCGCCGTGGGAGAAGGCCTGGCCTGTCTGCCAGACGGTTGCTATGGATTTTCAATCGACGCTGACGCCGGTCTTTTTGCCTATGAAATTGGCTGGACCATCATGGTCGGGGATGTCGAAGTGGGCGCCGGTGGATACTTGGATGAAACCTCGTTTTTGGTTGGAACGGGTGTGGAAACGGCTGGATGTACGGATGCCAATGCGTGCAATTATGATTACACCGCCTTGTGCGATGATGGCAGTTGTTGTTTCTCGAACTGTGGATCCTTGCTCTTGCTGGATTCCTATGGTGATGGATGGAATGGCGGGTCTTTGAACCTGTCAAGTACTGACGGCAGCATGGCGCCCATGATTTGGACCTTGGTGGGGGGAGATGAAGATGAAGTCACCCTTTGCTTGGAGGATGGCTGCTACTTGTTGAGCACCAGCGAAGGTCAATGGCCAGAGGAGGTCTCTTGGTTGTTCAATGTCTCGGGAAGCATTACCGGAGGCGGAATGGACTATGATGAGACGTTGATTGGAATCAATTCCCTCTTGGGCTGCACGGATGCGATGGCGTGCAATTATGATGAGCTGGCTGTGTGTGATGACGGAACATGCCGAACTGCAGGATGTATGGATGCGGCTGCATGCAACTTTGACCCGGATGTGGATTGTGGCGATGCCGCCCTGTGCAATTACGCGTGTTGGGGATGCACCTATGCTGAGGCAGACAACTACAATTCATCGTCGACTTATGATGATGGATCATGTGAGTTTCCGTCAGGAGAAGAGCCCGACTGCCTGGGAGACTTGAACGGAGACTTGGCCGTTACTGTGGCTGACCTGCTGGTGCTGCTCGGTGTCTTTAGTTCAATGTGTGAATGACCATCTTTGACGGATGGTCATGAAGATAAAGGGAGGCGCCTGTCCCGAAACTGGGGCAGGTCGTCTCTTGTGTTGGGTGGCGTTTGCGGTGCCGATGTTCGCCGGGTGTGCGGGAGGTGAGCAGACACCAGATGCACCTGCTGCGCCGAGTGCCGACCTCATGGAGGCATCGGAAGCCGCGCCAATCCCTTTCCACGAGGGCGCCTTGGAAGTCTTGTCTTTCACCCTGGACTCCATTGTCGATATGCAAGGGGTTCCGGTGGCGGCCGTGGAAGTGGAAGAACCGGACCTTGTGCTCCACTTCACCGCTGAGGGGAGGGAGGACGCGAGGATCTGGATTCTGGACCCCGCTACAGGTGTGATTCAACAGCAGCTTTACGCCGGCCGCGTCAAACCAGGTTTAAATGCGTTTCGCTTCCAGCACGACCCGCTGCCCAAAGGACTTTGGGAAGTGGTGGTGGCGTTTCAGGGAGGGTTGGACACGGTCCAAACCGTCCGCTTCAACAAGAAGTAGCTGGCTTATTGGAAGACCCGGACGTAGTCGATGGCCATGAATTGCGGGAAGGTGGTGGAGGCATTGGGATAGCCCGGCCACTGTCCACCTACGGCGACATTCAGGATAAAGAAGAAGGGGTTGTCAAAGGGGTAGGGCTGGCTGCCCGTGACGTTGGCATCGATGCTGTAAAAAGGGGTGTCGTCCAGCAGCCAGGTGATGCCGTTTTCATCCCAGTCGATCGAGTAGACGTGGAATTCGTCCGCAAAGGATTGGCCAAAGGGGAGGTTGGTCGCTTGGCCCACATAATTGTGCTGCGTCCAATCGGCGCCAAAGTGGACGGTGCCGTGCACCACATTGGGCGCTGACCCGATGAGCTCCATGATGTCGATTTCCCCGCAGGCAGGCCAGCCGGCGGAGGGAAAATTGCCCCCCAGCATCCAGATGGCCGGCCAAATTCCCTGTCCAAAGGGGAGCACCGCGCGCACGTCGATGCGGCCGTATTGGAATTCCTGCAACCCTATGGACTTCATTCGCGCCGAAGTGTATTGGTTGCCTTCGTCTTCGGCCACAATCAGCAGGTTGCCATTGGACAGGTATGCGTTGTCGCTGCTGGAAGTGTAGTTCTGCAGTTCTTGGTTGCCCCAGCCGCTGGCGCCGAGGTCGTAGGTCCAATTTTGGAGGTCGATGGCCTCACCGTTGAATTCATCCGACCAGACGAGGGCCTTTCCGGGGTAACCCTCGGCGGAGGTGTACCCTTGGTCGGTGACCCAAATCACCGTGTCGTCATTGCGTATGGTGCCGATGGCTTCCTGCGTGCCCCCTGCGAGCACGGCATTGCTGGAGCCGGTGAGGACCACACGAAACTCCTCGTCTTCCTCCTTGTATTCGTCGATGACGATCTCGACGAAAATGGAGGCTGAAGCCGTTCCGGCAGGAATGGTGAGGGAATCCGATACATGGATGTAGTCGTTGTCCGCCTCGGCGGTCAAGGCGCGCGTCTCGAAGCGCACTGTGATGTCCCGTGTGGTCGAAGCATTGAGCACCAAGGGGAACTCAAAGACACTGTTGGCCTCGGTCTCCTCTGCACTGATGTTGATGGGGAAGCTGATTTCGGGTACAAAAACAGGACCTTCTTCTGGGGTGCATCCGCCCAAAAAGCAAGAGGCAATGACGAGCGAGAGCAGGGCGGATGGTTTCATGATGCGTTTGAAAGTGGGCAAAGATAACCGCCGCTACAGGGGGCTGAATCCAGTTCATGCCCGGTTTTGGACATGCCAACCCTTTGGTTCCGTTTTTGATACCGTCTTCGTTCCTTTTGATCAGGCTCTGGTCTTGTCGAAGTGTATTTTTACGACAGATGGTTAGCACACACTCAGCACCGTTTTCTGCTTTCGGGGTATTGCTTGTTTTTGGCATGCTCTTCCCCCTGTCTGCGCTGTCTCAGGACCGCCTTTCCACCTCGGGACCGGACATTGTCAATGAGGCCGGCGAAACGGTCTTGCTCCGCGGGATGGGGCTGGGCGGGTGGATGCTTCAGGAGGGATACATGCTCCAAACGGCCGGTTTTGCCAATGCGCAGCACGAGATCCGTGCCAAAATCGAGTTGCTCATCGGGGAGTCGGCCACAGATGAATTCTACACGGCTTGGCTGCAGAACCACGTGACCAAAGCCGACATCGACGCGATGAAGTCATGGGGGTTCAATTCGGTGCGTCTGCCCATGCACTACAACCTGTTCACCTTGCCGATTGAAGAGGAGCCGGTGCCGGGCGAGAACACCTGGCTGGACCTCGGTTTTCAGTTGAGCGACAGCTTGGTGTCGTGGTGCAAGCAAAACCAGATGTACGTGGTCCTCGACCTGCACGGTGCGCCAGGCGGCCAGGGATACGACGCGGCCATATCAGACTATGACCCCAGCAAGCCTTCCCTGTGGGAGAGCGTGGAAAACCGCAACAAAATGGCGGCGCTCTGGAAGCGGGTGGCCGCGCACTATGCCGAGGAGGATTGGGTGGCGGGGTACGACCTGTTGAACGAGCCCAATTGGGACCTGCCCGGCGGCGTCGCGTTGCGCAACCTCTACATGCAGTGTACCGACAGCATCCGATCGGTGGACCCGGACCACATCATTTTCATTGAGGGGAACTGGTGGGCCAATGATTTCTCAGGCCTGACGCCACCTTGGGATGACCAGCTGGTGTATTCACCGCACAAGTACTGGAGCATCAATGATGTGGGCTCCATGAATTTCGCAACCAGCATACGCAACGCCTACAATGTGCCCCTGTACCTCGGCGAGAGCGGGGAAAATTCCAACGTTTGGTTTCGCGATGCGATCCACCTCCTCGAGGACCTCGGCATCGGTTGGGCCTGGTGGCCGTTGAAGAAGGTGGCCAGCATTTCGGCGCCCCTGTCCATTGAGAAGAGCCCGGAGTACCAGACGCTCTTGGACTACTGGAGCGGCGATGCGGCGGAACCGACTGCAGCGTTTGCCACGGCGGCTTTGATGGATTTGGCCGAGAAATTGAAATTTGAGCACTGCACCGAGCAACGCAATGTCGTGGACGCCATGTTTCGGCAGGTGCAATCGGATGCGTCCATTCCCTTTTACGAGGACCAGCAGATTCCTGGAATCCTGCATGCGACTGATTTTGACTTGGGGGCTGTGGGATCGGCCTATGGCGACATTCAGGTGGCCAACTACCACGTCAGCACCGGCAACTACACGGAGTGGAACACCGGTTGGCAATACCGCAACGACGGGGTGGACATCACTTTTTCCAATGACCCTGTCCACGACAACGGCTACAAGGTCGGTTGGGTCGCCACCGACGAGTGGATGAAGTACACCGCCCATGTGACCACAGCAGGGCTGTACGACATTGAGATGCGCGTCTCGGTGGGCGAAGCGGCTGGCTTGGTTCACTTTGAAGTGGACGGTACAGACGTGACGTCTTACGTGCCACTGCCCGTCACAGGACTCCCCGGGGGATGGCAGACGGTGACCATCGAAGATGTCTACTTGCAAGAGGGGCCTGTGGGCTTGGTCTTTTGGGCGGACGCAGGGGGCTTTGAGGTGAGCCATTTCGATGTCTCTTTTACCGGCACAACGGCCGCCGCTGTGGACATGGGGGTGGTCAATGGCAAGACTTTGGGGCCCCAGCAAGTGGCTTTGACCCTCAACAAGCCGATGGTGCAGCCCTTGTTGGATGCCTCCTACACGTTCACGCTGTTTGCGGACGGCACACCCTTGACCTTGCTCGGCATGTCTGCGGACCCCAGCAGCGACCGCGTGATTGTGTTTGACGTGGAAGAAAACATGGACGCCACCATGGACCTGACGCTGTCGTACAATGGCAACACGGTCACGTCCACCGATGGCAGTGCGCTGGCGGCTTTTCAGTTTGCCGAGGTCTTCAACGACTTGGATTTCCGCTATGCGATTCCGGGTTGGATTGAAGCCGAAGGGTTCAGTGAACAGGTGGGTGTGGAGCTGGAAACAACCCAGGACAACGGAGGCGGTCAGAACGTCGGTTTTCTCGACCCCGGAGACGTGATGGAGTACGACGTCAACGTCCGCTATACAGGCGACTATACCGTGCGTTTCCGGACGGCATCCGAGAGTTTTGGTGCGGTATCCATGGAGCTGATTGATGAGAATGGACTCAGCACAGGGTTGGGCGAATCCACATTTCAGTCCACGGGTGGATGGCAGACTTGGGCCACATCCGAGCGGGAGGTTTACGTGGAATCGGGGCTGTACACCTTGCGGTTGACCGTGACACAGGCGCCATTCAATTTCAACTGGTTTGAGTTCGAATACGAAGAGGAGGTTGAAGAGCAGGGCACGACCTCATTCCAGACGGTATTGGCTTACCCCAATCCTGTGCAAACGGGACAGGTCACCGTGGCCTTCTCCGTGTTCTTTCCTCAGAACTTGACGCTGTCCATTTATGACGCTACGGGACGCCCGGTGTATGGACGGACATTCGAAGATGCCGCCTTCATCCAAGAGACGTTGTCTTTGGACGGGTTGGCCGCAGGTGTCTACGAGGTGTTCGTGCACCGTGAGGACGGGACGGTCAATTCTGGCCGTTTCCTCAAGCCGATTCGTTGACCCCGCGCAGGGTCACCTGGGCGCGAACGTCATGTTGGTGCCAAAAGAAAAGGGGACCGGCCCATGGCCAGTCCCCTTTCTGATCAGATGAGAATGCCTGATTACTGGGCAATCAAGCGGAAATTCCAATAGGCTTCGCCCGGGTTTGCACCGTAGTCCACGGTAACTGTGACCCGTTCTACGCCGTCGTTGTTGCTGTACTCGTACACTTCGTAGGTGATGGTGCCCACGGGAGTGCCGGTGCCGTCGTCGGGAAGTTCTCCGCCGTTGAAAGCTTTGTTGAACCCGATGAAGGCGCCTACACCATTGACGGTGATTTCGGTATCCGTCGCCGTGAAGGCATGGGTGCCGGCTGCGAATGCATCGAGCGGCGGGGTGAGCAGTGTCTCGTCCAGGCATTCATTGCCGCCGCCGAGGTAGCCCTCTGCCCAAACGACACCTTCGGTGGTGTATTCCATGGTGCCGTCATCAAAGAAGATCCACTCGTCGTCGAGTTGGCAGGCACGCTCAATCACACCGGCAGCATCAATGCCGCCCCACCAGTCGCCACAGCCTTGGCATGGGCCGACGTAATAGCTGGCCTCGCCGTCCAACCTCCAGGCTTTGCCGTCGGCATCCGAAAGGAGGTCCGAGGTAAAGACAGCGGAGCTGATGGAAATGGTCTGTGCATTTTCGTCACTGGCACCACCGTCGTCTGATGCGGTCAAGGTGACCATGTAGTCGCCATCCATGGCGTAGGTGTGCACAGGGTTCACTTCTGTACTCATGCCACCATCACCGAAGTCCCAGCTGTAGGACGTGGCGTTGGATGAGGAGTTGGTGAAGGTCACCTGGTTGCCGTCTTTGACGTAAGAGAAGTTGGCGGTTGGCGTGGAGGAGGGGATGGGGGGAAGGTCGGCCTCGTCGTGGTAGTGGACGAGGTAGAAATTCCATGAGAATCCGCCATCAAGGCCTACGATAGCGAGGCTGATGCGGTCGGAAGTCTCACCTTCCTGCATGTCGATGATCTGGTAGGTCTTGGCCGCCACCGGGACGTAGTTGTCACCGGCTTCGGTCTTGTTGCACAAACCGATGTAGGCACCAAAACCGGCAATGGTGATGGTGTTGGTGTTGGTGTTGAAGTCGAAGGTGTAGTCGCCTCCGTTGGCGAACGCACTGAGGTCTTCGCCATTGGGTCCGGTAAACACACCGGGCTCGTCTTCGCTGAAGCAGTTCTCGTCTGCTCCGAGCCACCCGCCATTGGCGTCCGCGTCTACAAAGAGCGTGCCTTCGGTGTTCATGTCAAACGTCCCGTCTGTATTGAAGGTGTAGCCGTCATCGAGGATGCAAGGGCGGTCACCGTGTGGTGTAACACCACCAAAAGACCACCAGCTGTTGTCGCCAATGCTGGGACCGATACCGAGGGCAATTTCTTCGCGGTCCAGGTACCATGTCTTTCCTTCTGTTCCCGAGAGGAAGGCGTTGGCTGTGTTGGGGTCCGTGATGATGATGGTCTCCGACTTGGACGCGGAACCATCGAGGCCCGTAGCGGTGAGGGTGACTTCATAAGAGCCGCCACCAGCGTATGTGTGAACCGGGTTGGTTTCCGTGCTGGTGTTGCCGTCACCGAAATCCCACGCGTGGGAGGTGGCGTTGGCTGAGTAGTTGGTGAAGGTGACTTCGGCCCAGTTGGTGGTGCTCACTTCGTATTGGAAGCTGGCGATGACGGCTGCGGGTTCGGGTTCTGGGTCCTTTTTGCAGCTGACCACGACAAGGCTCATCAAAAGCATGAAGCCGAGTCCTTGAATCAATTTGTTCATGGGGTTGTGTTTATGGGGTTAATCTGAAGTTGTGTTGTAGAGTCTTTCCGAAAGTCGCCGGATATCAATTGAATAGGGATGCGTCGGGATAGGTGGTGAGGCCCGTTGCGATTTGTGTTTCTTCCAGTGCGATGGGCAGCCACAGGTGGTCTTGGTTGAAGTTGGCGGCCTTGTCACCGTCGCCGATGAAGAGGTCGGCATTGGCCCGGCCCGAGCGGACCAGGTCAAACCAGCGGTCGCCTTCACATGCCAATTCGGCACGGCGCTCATACCAGATGAGGTCCAACAGGCTCCAGCCTTCTTCTGCCATCACCGTCGCGGCACTGCGGAAGGTGCCGGAATTGTCTCCGGGGCCTGCTGCGCGCTCACGCACCACATCGATGTAGGACATGGCCATGCCGTCGTCGCCCGTGCCCCTGTGCAGGGCTTCTGCGAGCATGAGCAAGACGTCCGCATAGCGGAATACATGGGTGTTTTGTGCCTTGGTCAGGTGCTCGTTGCCGCCATTGACGTTGGTGCCGGCGAACGCCTTGAGGTTGGGGTACTTTTCCTGCCAATACCCGGTGTAGTCTACGGGATTGTTGTCTGTCATGTCAATGAGTGGATCGCAGTTCAAACCGGCGTCTGCCAGGTCTTGGGCCAATTCATCTTCCGAAAGGATCGCCACATCGCGGCGGTACGTATCGTCGTCCAGGAAGTGGTTCCACAGCCCCTCGGTGACGGACATGAAGCCCCATCCCGCCTCGTAATCGGGGTGCTCCGCACACAGTCCGCGCACGCCACAGAGTTGGATCATGCC
>DGOE01000109.1 GCA_002389295.1 Flavobacteriales bacterium UBA4474
AAAACTCGTCGTCGTATTGACATAAGTTGGATTGACGACGTCACCAGAAACTGAAGACATAAAGTCATCGGTGTTGTTCATGGTTACGTACAAACGAGTGGAACTGTAGCCGGTCAGATCTACTGGTCCGAGAGCACCGACAAGTAAGCCGATGTTTTCAGAAACGACCTCAACTTCGAGATCATAGCCTTCAGGGGCTGGGGCGGAATTGACAGCAACTTGCTGTTGAGAGAATACGGTTGTCACACAGCAGAGCAGCACTGCAACCAGGTTGATGGTCTTGGACATCATGTCAAGCGAATTGGTTAAACGCGGTTTTATTACGGTTCTCCGAAGAGTTCTCCGAATTTAACAGGGTTATACCGAAGAATAGTCGCCGATTACAAACTCCGGTTTCTTCGCATTGAATAATTGGCTGATTTCGTCGAGGTAAATATACTTTTCGTCGAATCTTATGCGTATAACATTATACCCATAGGCAATTATATCGTGTGTTTTACGTGTTGCCCCGTAGCTGGTATTCAGGTCAAGAACCCACCCAAGCTCCGCGCAAAAATCGCGGATAGAGCAAAGAAGTTTGCTACATTTGCGCGCCAAGTTGGTACCATAGCTCAGGTGGTAGAGCAATGGACTGAAAATCCATGTGTCCCTGGTTCGAATCCAGGTGGTACCACAAAACCTTCAAAACAAGCGGACTTCGGTCCGCTTGTTGCATTTTGGCTCCTGATGAAAGACCCCCATTTCATACCTCCCAATGTGCACCTCGACCGTTCATTCGCCCAGCTCAGGGGGTGGATAGAAGACAAGAGGCCCACATCCGTAGTGGTCATCATGGACCGCATGACCGAACGACATTGTCTCCCTTTGTTGTCACCTCACCTCCCCCCGGGCACCCAATTTCTGGGCCTGTCTCAGATCGGAGAGCCCAACAAGACGCTGGAGCATGCCCATGCCATTTGGGACAGTTTGGATGGCATTGGAATGGATCGCCATGGTTTGTTGATTTCATTGGGAGGAGGGACCATCACCGACCTCGGCGCCTTTGTCGCGTCCACTTATTTGAGGGGTGTCAACAGCTGGTTGATTCCCACGACGCTGCTTGGCATGGTCGATGCCAGTGTCGGGGGCAAAACCGGTGTCAACTTCAACGGGCTCAAGAACCGGATTGGCACCTTCCAAACCGCCCAAGGCATCAGCATCAACCCCGGGTTTCTGGGCACACTCCCTCCACGTGAAATCGCCAATGGCTGGGCCGAACATGTCAAGCACCGGTTGATTCACTCAGTGCAGGGGGTGCAAGACTTGCTCGGTATGCAACCGGCACATGCCGAAGCGGCCTCCCTCGAATCTGCCATCCTGGATTCTGTTCGCATCAAGCAGCACATCGTGGAGGAAGACCCACTGGAACAAAATGGCAACAGAAAGGTGCTGAATTTCGGACACACCATTGGTCACGCATTTGAAAGCTGGGCCATGGACAACGAAGCCGACCTCAAACACGGGGAAGCCATCGCCTGGGGCATGCGTGTCGCGCTGAAAATGAGTGAGCTACGACCTGATTGTCCCGGTGCGCCTGCCGGTCATTTCGAGGAGGTTTCGCACTACATCGCTTCCGCGGTCCCCATCTCCTGCCCGGTTCCTGACGCCGCGGCACTGTGGGCTTTGATGCAATCGGACAAGAAGAATGTAGGTGGCCGGGTTCAGGTGGTGTTGCTCAATGGTTTCGGGTGCCCCGTGCCCCACGCCGAGGTGGATTTTGAACATCTGAATGCGGCCATAAATGCACTCACGCCTGCCTGATTAAGCTGTGAATGGGGGCCAACGCTCCGGTGCGCCTTAATTTCGCGTTATGGAGGTAAGCATCCTCGAGGTGGCCAATTTGTTAAACGGGAAGACCGACGACGCCGAAACCGGCGTATTGTCTGGGTTCTCGGGCATTGAGGATGCCACCGAAGGCGACCTCACCTTTCTCGCCAACCCCGCTTACGAGAGTCACCTGTATAGCACCAGGGCCAGTGCCGTTCTGGTTGCACAGGACTTTGTCCCTTCCGGCCTCATTGCTGCTGGCACTTGCCTGATCAGGGTAGAAGACCCTTACGCGGCCATGGCCAAGCTCATGCAGGAGTTTGGTGGTGAATCCGGCGCCGGAAAAACGGATGGACCTTCCATTCACCCCAGCGCCATTATTGACCCTTCTGCCACCCTCGGAGAAGGCGTGGAAATTGGCGCACTGTGTATTGTGGGTGCCGGCAGTGTCATCGGAGATGGTGCCCGCCTGATGGCAGGAAGTGCCGTAGGCGAAGGCTGCACTTTGGGAAAAGGTTGCCTGATGGGGATGCGCAGCATCATTGGTGACCGGACCACGGTGGGTGCGCAGTGCATCATCCAAATTGGCGCCATCATTGGTGCGGATGGCTTTGGTTTTGCCCCTACGGATGATGGATTTGAAAAGATCCCGCAACTGGGCAATGTGGTCATCGGCACCGGATGTGAGATTGGCGCTGGAACCACCATTGACAGGGCCACCCTCGGCTCCACCGAAATTGGAGATGGCGTCAAATTGGACAACCTGATTCAGGTCGCCCACAATGTGCGCATCGGATCGCATACCGTCATCGCGGCCCAAACGGGCATCGCGGGCTCCACTGTGATCGGTGCGCACTGCATGATCGGTGGACAAGTGGGCATCAATGGCCACATCAAAATTGCAGATGGAACGCGGATTGCAGCCAAGAGCGGCATCACCGCCAGCATCACCACGCCGAATCAAGTGATGCAAGGCAACCCTGCCCTGCCCATCCGCAAACACCAGCAAATGCAGTTGGCTTTGCGCAAGCTTGCCAAAGAATTCACGAAGAAAGAATCAGCTGGAAAGCTAAACGCACAGTTCGGACAGCAGCGCTGATTCTCAAAAACTGGACCCCATGGAACAGGAGGTAAAACCGATACCCGCAGCGCCCCGTCAAAGAACATTGGCCGGGTCGTTTGTCGTGGAGGGCATTGGGCTGCACACCGGGCAAAACACCCGCATGACGGTCAAGCCGGCCGAGGCCAACCACGGCTATGTCTTCAAGCGGATGGACTTGGAAGGGACCCCACTGGTGCCAGCAGACTGCGATTTGGTGGTCGAGACGCGCAGGGGGACCACCTTGGAAAAGGGCGGCGCCCGCGTGCACACCACAGAGCACCTGCTCGCGGCCCTCTACGGCTGTGGCGTGGACAATGCACTGATCGAAATGGATGGAGCCGAAGTGCCCATTCTCGATGGCAGCAGTTGGCCCTTTGTGGCCCACATCGAAGAGGTGGGTGCTGTGGAACTGGAACAGGACCGGCACATTTTGCGCTTGACCGAGTCCATTACATTCCACGACGGAAAAGGTGTGGAAATGCTGGCCGTGCCACCTGTGAAGAATGAGTTCCGGGTGACGGTCATGGTGGATTACCACAGCCCGATCCTCGGCACCCAACACGCCAGCATGTACCATTTGGGACAATTCGTTCCGGACATCAGCCGCTGCCGCACGTTTGTCTTTCTCAAAGAAGTGAAGTCACTGCTGGAACAGGGATTGATCAAAGGCGGTGACCTGGACAATGCCATTGTTTTGGCCGAGAGAGAATACTCCCAAGAAGAGCTCGATGAAATTGCCACGTTGTCGGGCAAGTCGGGGCTCAAAGTGGAGCCAGGGAAAATCGGGGTCCTCAACAACACCAAGCTGCAATTCGAAAATGAGCCGGCCCGGCACAAACTCCTGGACATTGTCGGGGATTTGGCGCTGACCGGATTCTTTATCGAGGGCCACATCCTCGCCGGCCGGCCGGGACACGCAGGCAATGTAGCGTTTGCCCGCCTGCTCAAGCGCAAGTGGAATGCCGAAGCCGGCGTTCCACGCTACAATCCCAAGGAGGCCCCGCTGTTGGATATCCAGGATATCGAGAAGTTGCTTCCGCACCGCTACCCCTTCCTCCTCGTAGACAAGATCATCGCGCGCAACGACCAGGGCATTGTCGGGGTCAAAAATGTGACCATGAATGAGCCCTTCTTTCAAGGGCATTTCCCAGGCAATCCCGTCATGCCCGGCGTACTCCAGATTGAAGCAATGGCACAAGTCGGCGGCATCTTTGCGTTGAGCGGAGTAGAGGACCCCGAAAACTGGTCCACCTACTTCATGAAAATCGACAACGTGCGCTTCAAACAGAAGGTCGTTCCCGGGGACACCGTGTTGTTTCAGCTTCAATTGGCGAGCCCCATTCGCCGGGGACTGGTCCATATGACGGGACGGGCCTTTGTGGGAGACAAACTCGTGTCCGAGGCAGAAATGCTCGCCCAGATTGTCCGCGACCGCATCACCTCTTCTTCTTCCGCATGAATCCGACGGAAACCTCGACCTCCATTTCGCCACTGGCCTCTGTTCACCCCGGCGCGGACATCGCCGAAGGCGTGACGGTGAGTCCATTTGCCGTCATCGAAAAAAATGTGCAGATCGGCTCCGGGACTTGGATTGGGCCCAATGCGACCGTGATGAGTGGATCGCGCATCGGGGCCCACTGCCGCATCTTTCCCGGTGCGGTGATCGGCGGCATGCCGCAGGACCTGAAATACGACGGCGAGCACACCACGGCGGTCATCGGGGACCACACCACCATACGTGAATGCTGCACCATCAACAGGGGCACCACGGACCGCATGACCACCAGGGTCGGGTCTCACTGCTTGCTGATGGCTTACACCCACGTCGCGCATGACGCCAGTGTCGGTGACCATTGCGTGTTGGCGAACAACGCCAATATCGCCGGCCACGTTACTGTGGAAGACTGGGTGATCATCGAAGGCGTTGTGGCTGTGCAACAATTCGTTCGGATCGGGCAGCACGCCTTTGTGGCGGGCGGTTCTTTGGTGCGCAAGAACATTCCTCCTTTTGTGAAGGTGGCCCGCGAGCCCTTGAGCTATATCGGCGTCAATGCCATCGGGCTGCGCCGCCGCGGTTTTCCCGATGAGTTCGTCAGGGCGGTGGAAGACATCTACCGCACCTTGTACATCACCGGGGGCAACATGTCACAGGCCATCAAAGTGGCCGAACTCGAGTTGCCCGTCAGCGACGCAAAGGAGACCGTTCTCCAATTCATCAGGGCGTCGGACAAGGGCATCGTTCGGGGGCCATTCTGATGGAAGGGCAACCCTTGGGCATCGCCGTCGAAGGGGCGGGAAAGCGATACGGCCGCCAGTGGATCCTCAGGGGGGTGGACTTGGATGTGGCGCCCGGCTCAATGCTGGCCATCCTCGGTGCCAATGGCAGTGGTAAATCCAGCCTTTTGAGAATGCTGTGTGCCTTTGACCGCCCCAGTGAAGGGCGGATCAGCTGGCAATGGGAGGGGCAGCAGCTTGACCCCATGGACACCCCGCTGCATGTGGCCTACTGCGCGCCCGACCAGGCACTCATCTCCGACCTTGACGTCGCCGAACACATCGCTTTGCATTTCGAGCTGCGCCGTGGCCTTGCGGGGATCGATGTCCCTGGCGCATTGGAACTGGCGCGCCTGGAGACCAAGGGTCATGTGCGCGTGGGCAACTTGAGTTCGGGGATGCGTCAGCGGCTCAGTTTGACTTTGGCATTCGCCACGGATGCCTGTGCGCTTTTTCTGGATGAGCCCACCTCTCACTTGGATCAAGAAGGAAGGTCTTGGTATGCGGGACTGGTGGAAGGATGGCGTCAGGGCAGGACGTTGGTGGTCGCTTCCAACCACGATCAAGGCGAATATCCCGGAGTAGATGCCACATTGGATGTCTCCAAAGGCCATTATGAAAAACACATTAATCACTGATTAACAGTGTTTTATAATCGATTCTCAGAAATAAACAGCTGAAATCGAAACCACATTTGACGAGGTGGCGTAAAGGGTCTCGAATCCACACAAATCTCTTCAAATGATTCGATCCTTTTCTCTCCTAGGCCTTCTTGGTCTTCTTTTCCAAACGGCATTCGCCGCTGCTCCACAGGACGACCTGTGCAAGACTGAGCAGGACAACATCAACACCGCCATCTATGTAGAAGGCATGTTGACACAGAGCTTCCGCACCTGCTCTAAAGGTGCCATCTCTTATATCGAGGTGATCGCCAGTATTGACTTTGACGGAGGTACCGTCGATGTCGCCATCATGGACGACACCTTCACGCCAAAGGCGTTGCAGACGTTCACGCCAGCCAACTACAATGGCACGAGCTTGATCCTCGATAATTTGGCCATCCCCACCCTGAAGAACGATGAGTTCACGCTGGTGGTGCGCGCTATGAATGGTGCTTCTTGCGTCATTCCCGGCACGGATGATGCCACCCTGTTTGTAGGCGGTGCCCGCCTGCACGGCGAGGAAATCTCCAAGAACGTGAAGTTCTCTACCGGTGTCCGCGGAGCGACGCCCAACCTCAACAATGCCCTGCAGGATGGCCGGAAGGCTGATGCGGACAGTCCCGATGTGCCCAACAACGCCATGAGCCGCAGCGCCGCTGGCCTCGACTTGGAGGTTTCAGGCGATTGCGCCTCTGCCCAGCGCCAGTCCAATGGTGTCTTGAATGTCAATGGCGGTACTTTCCTTCAGACGTTTACCACTTGTGAGCGCGGCCGCATCGTGGAGGCCAAGATTGCCACTCCATACGTGGAGGAAGGTTTTGAATACGAGTATGCCCTGATGCACTTCAACGGCGATATCATTTTCGGAGGCACCTTCACCAGCGAGGATGTGACCGACGGTGAATTGAAACTGACCTTCGAAAAAGGCAGCGTCCGCAAAGGGCAAACCGTGGCCTTGAAGGTGACGTGTCCAGAAGATGCGCGCATCGCCCTGCTCGCCATCGGTGTGAGCAATGCCAACTACGGCCGCCTCTACATCAATGGACAGTCCCTGGCTTTCAATGTTGCCATGGCTGCTGGCCTTGAGACTGCCCTTGCAGAAGACACGCAAAGCGTGGACGACGGCCGGGACGCACTGGAAATCAGCGCTTACCCGAATCCCTTTGGAGAATCGTTGAGCGTTCAGGTTCGCGGTACCCTTCTTGACGGTGCCCTGCTCCAGGTGCTCGACCACCAAGGCATGCCTGTGAAGACCCTCGGTCTTGTGTCCGGTGAGCTTGAAGGTCCCGTTCGCCTTGACAACTTGGGCGACCTCCGTCCTGGCATTTACAGCCTGCGTTTGTTGAACGGCCGCAAGGCGGTGTCGCTCCGCATTCTCAAGAGCTGATTCTGAAATAATCTACTTCCGTAAAGGGCTGCCTTCAATTGAAGGTGGCCCTTTTGCTTTTACACCTGATGGGCGGGGCGCAACAAGTCAAAGACGGTTTTGACCGGGGCGAAAGTCGATGACGGCACCTCCACGAAATAGGTGTTCCACAACCCCATGGCACCGTTCCACAAACCGGGGTGTTCCAAGCCGATGAGGGGGCGCCCGCCATGCGATTTGGAGACCAGGAAATCCCGACGCTTGTCGACGAAGCGTTGCAAATCATAAGGCTGTCCTTCTGCGTCATGCATCACGCAAACGAGGTCTACGGGATTGAAGTGGGTGGCTCCCGCAATGCAGTTTCCAATCCGGGGATCCCCGAGGTCCATCTCTGCAGATTCGACAATTTGCGCGCGCAATACCCCCTCGGCATCCCGCAACCAGAAGGGACCACCGCCGGGCTCACCTTCATTTCTCACCATCCCGGCGACCAGCAGCGGCCGGTCCAAGGCCTCGATCAAAGACGCCACATCGTCGGGCTGAGGTTCTCCCGGATGCCGGAATCCCTGCGTCAACCACATTTGAGCAGGCTTTTTATTGCCGCTGGCCAATGCAGCCATGGCCTCCAGCCTCGATTCATTCAATTGGACGGACAGCCCCAACAAGGCCTGCCGCCATGGGAGCACCTCCCCGTGTGCAGTGGTCGGCCGCACGTTGTCGATGTTTTTGATGCTGACCAATGCCCGTGGATGGGCCACGCCCAATGCTGCCAGGTTGTGCAAGAGGGCGCCGTGTCCTCCTGGGCGAAACAAAGGCTGGCCTTCGGACGTCACAAAGGGTTTTCCGTCGTCCCCCAAGGCCATGGTATCCGTGGAAGGGTGTTGTACCGATGACGATATCCGGATCTCATTTTTGGCCGCCCATTGAGACAGCTTGGCTTCCCATGCAGCCCTGCCCGCTTCGGGCAGCGTGAAGTGCACCAGGGGTTGCTCAGCATGGGGCAATGTGGCGCGCCATTCATGCATGTGCTCCTCGAACGCGGTGCGGGCGCCTTCGGCATACAGGTGAAAAGGCAGTCCCCCCTTGGGCATGTCGGGAAGATTCAGTGCGTTCATGACGGCGCCGAGGCGCTGCTGTGCATCCGCGCAGGGGCCCGTCTCTTCCGCTGCTGCGCGAAAGGGGAATTCCGCCCACCGCGCATTGAGCTGCTCCACGGCTTGTGCCTGGCCCGTGGCCAAGGCTTTGAACATGCGGCTGGCCGCCCCACTGGCGGGAACGAAACGTATCGCTTGGTTGCCATGCAAATTGGCCCCGCGTTCTGCCAATGACTTGAGGGCGGCATCGGAGAGGGTCTGAATGCCACTGCCCCGTTGACAAGGGGCGTCAGGCGCACAAAAGGAAGGGCCAGATTGCAATCGGACCCGCTGCTGCTGCAGTGCCTTCTCCGAAATCCCGTGTTGGAGGGCGGCTCGTTCGAATTCGGAAGGCGATGGCGCAGACACTGCGCAAAATTACCCCGATTGTCGCCAATGTTCCCAATCCGCTTAAGCGCGGTGCAAACGCGACCCGGGCCGCAAGGCCGAAGCTTCGGCTGTGCGATCGCGGGATGGACTGTTGCTCAATCCCATTTGGCTGCGCTCCCTGTCCGACCTCAATTCGGACAATGCGGTATCGAGCAGGCTTTGGGCCAGTGTCAATGCCGATTGCAGCTCCTTTGTAGCCCCTCCTGTGCGCGAGTGTTGCTCAATGACCAACACCTGCTCCAACAGTGGCTCCATGCCCAACATTCCAATGCTGCTTTTGGCTTTGTGGGCAAGGGGATGCAAGGCCCCCCACATTCCGCTTTCGCCCAATGCCGTCATCTCCGCGAAATAGCGCGGCACCTCCTCTTCGAACACATCAAGGATGCGGCGCACCATGGCATCATTGCCTTGGAACACCTGCTTGAGGTAATCGAGGTTGTAGTGTTTTGTGGGCATGTATTGAGCGCATCGCACGGAATGCGACCTCGCGTGTACGTGCAAGAAGGGGGCAGGGTTACCGATATTTGCACCATGAACGCATCGACGGGGCCCAAGCGCATTCTTGTCACCGGTGGAGCAGGCTTCATCGGTTCCCACACAGCGGTCGCCTTGGTCGATGCCGGCTATGAGCCCGTGATTGTCGACGACCTGCGCAACAGCCGAAGCGAGGTCCTCGACGGACTGGAGCGCATTTTGGGCCGGCGGGTCGCATACCACTGTGTTGATTGTGGCGATGAACAGGGCATGGCGGCCATTTTTGAAACGCCCGTGCACGGCGTCATCCACTTTGCAGCCGACAAGGCCGTGGGTGAAAGCGTGGCGGAGCCCGAGCAGTATTTCTCCAACAACATTGGTTCAACGGCCAGGCTGGCCAAAATGATCCGGGAGGCGGGGGTGCCACATCTGGTATTCAGCTCCTCTTGCACCGTATACGGGGAGGTGCAGTCCCTTCCTGTGGACGAATCGGCCCCCATTCAGCCGGCGGCCTCGCCCTACGGCTTTACCAAGCAGGCCTGTGAATCCCTGCTCACATACAGCCACGCTGCGGCCGAAGGGAGCCTCGGTGTAGCGCTGCTCCGCTACTTCAATCCCATCGGGGCGCACCCCTCGGCTGAAATCGGTGAGCTGCCCTTGGGCACACCGGCCAACCTGGTGCCATTCCTCACCCAGAGCGTGGCGGGCATCCGGCCGGCATTGACGGTTTTTGGAGAAGACTACCCGACCCCTGATGGGACTTGTATCCGGGACTACCTCCACGTTTGCGACCTGGCCGAAGCCCATGTCGCTGCGCTTCAATGGCTTGAGAAGGCCCCTGGCGCCTTGGACGTCTTCAACCTCGGCACGGGAACCGGATCCACCGTCAAGGAGGTCATTGCTGCTTTTGAGGCCGCAACAGGGCGTTCAGTCCCGCACCAATTCGGTGAGCGCAGGTCAGGAGATGTGACGGCGATTTATGCCGATGCTTCCAAAGCCCAACGCATGCTGGGATGGCGGACACAGCGCTCGCTGCAAACTTGCCTCGCGGACGCCTGGCGGTGGCAGGAAAAACTGGGGAATTGACCTTTTAGAAAACACCTCCTGACTCTACCAAGGCCCGCACGACCGCAAAGCCGATCAGGAAACCCAAAGCCAGCTCTTGGGGGGTATGGACCCCGAGACGCATGCGCGACCAGCCCACCACACCCGCCAACAGAAACCCCAAGGGAAGGGCGTCACTTAACCCGAGGTCGTGCAGCAGGTTGAAGGACCAAATGGCGCCAATGGCGCCACCTTGGGCGAGCAGGTGCATGCTGACCTTGATCCAGCGCGTGAGCAACATGGCCACTGCCAAGGCGGCCAACATGCCCAGGACCAACCTCAGCATTTCGGATGGAAGAAATACACCGGGACGGGTCAACGCGTAGTAGCCCAGTACCTGATAGAACATGACCACCAGAAAGGGCACCGTACGCTCTTTCCTTTTGGACACCTCAAGGTCACTGAGCGCTCCCCGCCGGTGCAGCACCAGTAGCGAAAGTGCCGGGGCAATGGCGTTGATGAGCAAGATGGACCCCACGTAGAGCATCACTGAAGGCTGCAACTGCAACCAAGGGTCCACTCCCCACAAAAAGAGGAACACCAACAAAGGCATCCACAACGGATGGAAAACGTACGAGAGGACGAGGGCCACTGTGCGCATCAGAGCTCCTTGCGCAGCCGGGCGACGGGAATTCCAAGCTGCTCCCGGTATTTCGCGACGGTTCTGCGGGCAATTTTGTACCCTTTTTTTTGCAAGACCTGCATGAGTTTTTCGTCGCTCAGCGGCTTGCGCTTGTCCTCGGACGCGGCGGCTTCCTCCAGGATTTTTTTGACCTCCCGGGTCGACACCTCCTCGCCGCTGTCGGTGGTCAACGACTCACTAAACAACGTCTTCAAGAGAAAAGTCCCGTAGGGCGTTTGGACGTATTTGGAATTGGCCACGCGGGACACCGTGCTGATGTCCATCTGTATGCGCTCAGCGATGTCCTTCAGGATCATGGGCTTGAGCTGCGTCTCATCCCCTGAAAGGAAGTAGGCTTCCTGCAACTGCATGATGGCCTGCATGGTGATGCGCAAGGTGTTCTGGCGCTGTTTGATCGCGTCGATGAACCACTTGGCGGCATCCACTTTCCGCTTGACAAAGGTGATGGCCTCCTTTTGGGAGCGGTCGGGGTCTTTGGCCGCGGCGTAGCCTTCCATCATGTCGCGGTATTCGCCGCTCACGCGCAGCTCCGGGGCGTTGCGCCCATTGATTTGCAAGCGCAATTCGTCTCCTTCGACCGCAACGTGGAAATCCGGAACCACCGCCTGAATGGGCCGGGTGTTGTCCGCCCCTGAATTCCCGGGTTTGGGGTTGAGCCGGGTGATTTCGGACATGGCCTCACGGAGTGCATCCTCATCGGCATCGAGGCGGGCCACCAACTTGTCGTAGTGCTTCTTGGTAAAGGCCTCGAATTGCTCTTCCAGGATGCGGTGGGCCAGCGCGAGTGGGGTGTGCTCTCCGCCATTCAGGGCTTCCAATTTGCGGTCAATCTGCAGCAGCAGACATTCCCTCAAGTCGCGGGCCCCAACACCTGCGGGGTCCAAATTCTGAATCATCTCCAAAACGGCCTCCAGTTCTTCTTCCTCCACCTCCACCCCCTGCCCAAATGCCAGGTCTGAAGTAATGGCATAGAGGTCCCTGCGGAGGTAACCTGCCCCGTCGAGGTTGCCGATGAGAAACCCCGCCAACATGCGCTGCCGGTCAGAAACAGGCAGAAGGCCGATTTGAGCGGACAACCTCTCGGAGAAGGTTTCGCCAGCACCAAATGCCGTCTCCCTGTCCTCGTGCTCGGCGTGGTTGTTGACCGCATAACGGTACCCCGGAGTGGGGTCGTCCAGGTAGGCGTCGAAGTCAAAATCGTCGCGGGTCTCACCGCGGTCATCATCCAGACCGTCGGCCGTATCCATCGCCTCCTCTTCCTCCCGGCCCTCCTCCAATGCGGGGTTGGCCTCTAGCTCCTCTTTGATGCGCGCTTCGAGCTCCAGCGTAGGCACCTGCAACAGCTTCATCAACTGAATCTGCTGGGGACTCAGCTTTTGCAGGAGCTTTTGATGAAGGCTTTGCTTGAGCATACAGTAAGATAACGCTGCGCGTCCGGGTATCCGTATTTAGAATTCGGCGTTCAGTGGTGTTCTCGGAAATGGAATGACGTCGCGGATGTTGGTCATGCCGGTAGCAAACATCACCAACCGCTCAAAGCCCAAACCGAAACCCGCATGCGGCGCCGTTCCAAACTTTCGGGTGTCGAGGTACCACCACACGTGGTCTTCGGGGATGTTGAACTCCGCGCATTTGCGCTGCAGCATCTCCAAACGCTCCTCCCGCTGGCTCCCGCCCACCAATTCTCCGATCCCCGGCACCAGTACATCCATGGCGGCCACGGTTTTGCCGTCGTCGTTGGACCGCATGTAGAAGGCCTTGATCTCGGCGGGGTAATCGGTCAGGATGACCGGCTGATTGAACTTCTTCTCCACCAGCCAGCGCTCGTGCTCACTCTGCAGGTCCACCCCCCATTCGACCGGGTACTTGAACTTCTTCTTTTTGAAAGGCTTGGAATTGCGGAGCAGGTCGATGGCCTCGGTGTAGGTGATGCGGATGAAGGGGTTGTCCGCCACAAAACGCAACCGCTCAATCAGCCCCATGGCATTGCGCTGGTCGGCGGGCAGTTGCTTCTCGGCGTCGGCCTCGCGCTTGGCGAGGAAGGCGAGCTCGTCGGGGTAGCGCTCCAAAATGCGCGACAAAACGAACTTGAGGCAGTCCTCAGCGAGGTCCATGTTGTCGTCGAGGTCGTTGAACGCCACCTCGGGTTCGATCATCCAGAACTCCGCCAAATGACGTGAGGTATTGCTGTTTTCCGCCCGGAATGTGGGGCCAAAGGTGTAGACCTTGCCGAGCGCCATCGCGCCGAGTTCTGCCTCCAATTGACCGCTGACCGTGAGGTTGGCGGGCTTGCCGAAAAAATCGGCGGCGTGGTCCACCTGCCCATCTTCAGTTTTGGGCACGTTGTCCAGATCGAGGGTGGTCACCTGAAACATCTCGCCGGCCCCTTCGGCGTCGCTGCCCGTCACGATGGGGGTGTGCAACATGTAGAACCCGTTCTGCTCGAAGTACTCGTGGATGGCGAACTGCAACCCATGTCGGAGCCTGAACACCGCATTGAAGGTGCTCGTGCGAAAGCGCAGGTGTGCCTTTTCGCGCAGGAACTCCATGGTGTGCCGCTTCATCTGGATCGGATAGACGTCCGGATCAGCGTCTCCCATCACCTCCAAGGTGGCGACCTCTACTTCTGTTGCCTGCCCTTTGCCCTGGCTTTCGACCAAGGTGCCGGTTGCGCATACTGCGGCGCCGGTATTGAGCCGCTTGCGCAAGGATTCATCGGTGTTGTCCCGGTCCAATACCAACTGGAGGTTGGCCAGGCTGGATCCGTCGTTGATGGAGAGAAATTGGTCATTCCGGAACGTCCGGACCCATCCGCAAACGGTGACTTGTTGCCCCAACAGGGCAGTGTCGAGCAATTGGGAAATCGTGTGGCGCTTCACTTCTGCGTGGTTTGAATATCTGCTGCCGATGCAAGGGGCGCCCGCAATGCGACAGCGGTGCAAAGATGAGGCGATTCACGCCTCCACCG
>DGOE01000138.1 GCA_002389295.1 Flavobacteriales bacterium UBA4474
AAATCCACTGCTTGAATTTGCGCTGCCCAATCGGGACAGCACAAGCCTCCGCTCCAAACGGTGGTTATTGCCGCGCAACGAGACTCCATAGGTGGGGTTGGATGGAATGATTGTGCGGCCGCTTCACTTGCATGCGAAGAGAGGAGGCTCAAGCAAGGTACCTTCGGGGTATGAGGTCGTGGGCGTTTTTGGTGTGGATACTCCTGTCTGTTCAAGTTGTGTTTTCTCAAGGGTGGCGCGGAGTGGATGTGTCTTTTTTGAGTGAAATGGAGGGGGATGGCGTGGTCTACCGCGACGAAAACGGGGCCGACATCGATGCGCCACGTGAGTGGATGGCGGAGCAAGGCGTGAACCTCGTTCGGCTTCGGGTGTGGCACAATCCTCACCTGAATCTCAGGAACTCCTGGTTGGGGGTCGTGCGTGAAGCGGCCAAGTGGGATTCGTTGGATGTGCCCATTCTGATTGACTATCACTTCAGCGATACTTGGGCTGACCCTGCACACCAAGAAACACCGGCGGCTTGGGAGGGTATGTCTTTTGAGGAATTGCAGAATGCCATGACGTGCTGGTTGCTTTGCACGCTCGAGGAATTGAATGACAAAGGCATCGAACCTGCCATGGTGCAGCTGGGCAATGAGATCGACCCGGGAATGATGTTGCCTTATGGCGGAATTGACAATGGGTTTGGGCCATTGGCGGAATTGCTCTCCTCTGGCCATGAGGTCGTCGAGCAGGTTTTCCCCAACTGCCAAGTGGTGGTTCACGTCTCGAGTGTGGAATTAGCACCGTGGTACTTTGAGGCGCTGTCCGAAGCCGGATATATGCCGGATGTTGTTGCCGTGAGCCAATACAGCAAGTGGCACCTTCGGGATATAGATGCGATTTCGGATGCGGTGGCCTCATTGAGTCAAACCACAGGAGTTCCGGTGTTCATTGCCGAAACGGCCTATGCCTGGACGACTGACTGGTCAGATTGGACGGACAACCTGTGGTGGATCGGAGACGAGACGCCGGGCTATCCATTCTCGCCGGCTGGACAGTGGGCATACTTGGAAGCATTGCATGCCGCATTGGATGACTTGGGGCCATCGGTTTGCTCGGGTTGGTGTTATTGGGCCCCAGATTGGGTGGCCTCGCAAGGAGAAACCAGTGTGGAGGGGAGCGCTTGGGAAAATGCGGCGCTGTTTGACTTTCAATGGGGGGCACTCCCGGCTTGGGAGGTGTTCAACCCTTGAAGTTTGCGGTGCAATGCACCACATCGTGAGGTGGATGAGGGTGTTTTGCGTGGGCTCAAGGGTGAGTATGCGCCTGTCAAGGGTTCTGCGTCGTCGGTGTAAATTCAGGCGCTATTCACAGCTCGACTTATGCTTCGATTGATTTCCCCACTGGTTCTCGTCCTCGCCTTGCTCAGTTGCGGGGAACAGCCAGCGCCGCAAGACTCCGAGCATTCTGCGGTTCCCAATGATGCTGAAGCGAAGGCTTTGGACGCGGTCCGGGTGTATACCACGGCTGAAAACACGGAGAAGCGGTTGTCGGAGGATGGGGCGCTCGCATTTGAACCGGCTGGCCAGCCCCTCGAAACGGAGGTGGCCATTTTCGTCAATCCAGAGAAGAAGTTCCAGACCTATCTCGGAATCGGTGGGGCCATTACCGACGCTTCGGCTGAGGTGTTTTCCCAATTGAGCCCTGCCCGGCAGGAGGCGCTGCTCGAGGCGTACTTCGGCGAGAGCGGCATTGGCTACAACATCATTCGAACGAGCATCCACTCTTGCGATTTCGGGCTGGGCAGCCATACCTACATCGAAGAGGGGGACTCGGCGCTGGCGACGTTTTCCATCGCGCCGGACACCGTGAAGCGCATCCCGATGATTCAGCGGGCGGCGGAAATGGTGGGCGAGGACCTGGTCTTTTACGCGAGTCCTTGGAGCCCACCGGCGTTCATGAAAACCAACAACAACATGCTGTACGGCGGTTCGCTGCTGCCGGAATTCTACGGGGCGTGGGCGCAGTATTTCGTGAAGTTCATCGAGGCCTATGAAGCGCAGGGGCTGCCCGTGTGGGGAGTGACCATTCAGAACGAGCCCATGGCGGTGCAGCGCTGGGAGTCGTGCATCTACACGGCAGAGCAGGAGCGGGACTTCCTGAAGTTTCACCTCGGTCCCGCCATGGAGGCCGCCGGTTACGGCGACAAGAACATCGTGGTGTGGGACCACAACCGGGACCTGATCACGCACCGGGCCAACACCATTTTCGAGGATTCGGTGGCCGCCTCCTACGCGTGGGGAACCGGTTTCCATTGGTATGAAACCTGGACCGGAGGATTGCCGAAGTACGACAACCTCAAGCTGATCCAGGAGTCGTTTCCGGACAAGAAGCTGATGTTCACTGAAGGGTGCCAGGAGGGTTTTGACAGCGCGCATTACGAGCGCTGGTCCAATGCCGAACGCTATGGCAACAGCATGATCAACGACTTCAACAGCGGCACCGTGGGCTGGACGGATTGGAACATCCTGCTCAACGAAGGGGGAGGACCCAACCACGTAGAGAATTTCTGTTTCGCGCCCATCCACGGCGACACGCAGACGGACGCGCTCATCCTCACGCCGACCTACTACTACATCGGCCACTTCTCCAAGTTCGTCAAGCCGGGTGCGCGCCGCGTCAGCACCGCCGCCAGCCGGAGCACCCTCGAAAGCACCACGTTTGAGAACCCCTCCGGAGAGCGGGTCACCGTGGTGATGAACCGCACGGACGCCCCGATGGACTACGCTTTGATTGTCGGAGACAAGGAGGTCAATGCCAGCATCCTGCCGCACGCCATGCAGACCTTGGTCTATTGAGGGGCCTCGCCTGACCACGCAGGGCAACTGCACGTCCGAATTCCCGAAGGGCGGTTCATTCTAAGAACAGTCTCGGTCAGTCGTCTCGGATGCAGCGGACCGAGAATCCGCGCCGCGGGTCGTTGGAGAAGGGGAGGATGGTCGAGAAATTGTGGTAGAGGATGCGGGAGGTGCCATCGCTTCCGCTGGCTGAGGCGCTCCACCAGAACCCACCAGAGCCGGCTGCGCTGAAGCCGCCATCGCTGTTGCTGCGGAAGCCCCCGGGAAGTCCCGAAAAACCGAAGTCGTCCGTGCCATTGCCACCATCCATCCATCCGCTCGCGGATTTTAATGCCGTACCCGCCGTGCCGATGAATCCCTGCCCTGTGAAGAAGCCTTCCAGCGCCGTCCATTCTCCGCCGTCCGGCACGTGCCAGCCGATGGGGCAGAGCCCCCGCTCATCGTCTACCGCGTGCCAATTGTAGAGCCTACCGAAGGAGGCTGCGGACAGTGATTCATCGCAGGCGTCAAAGTCGGGGCTGGCACTTTCACAGCCACTTCCATCCGCACCGTAGACGGTGACGGCACCGACCGTCGTCATTTCCCACGCGTTGTCGTCCAAGCCCGCGGGAATGGCATCGCCGTTGCGGTAGACTTCTGATCTCAGATTCTCCGCAAACCAGCACTGGTCGCCGATCAGGACGGTGGGGTAGCCATACCCGTCAAAGTACACGGTGTCGGTGCAAGAAAAGGCGTCGGTTTCTGGGCAATCCACGGTTGGCGGCTCCGGACACAGGCTGAAAACGCCGAGGAGCATGATGAGGTCAGCGGTCGTGATGCAACCGTCTCCATTGCCGTCGGGATTCCACGGGGCCTCAACCTGGGCTTTCAAGGAAGCAGGAAGCAACAACAACAGAATGATCAGCCGGGGCATATTTTAAGATAGGCATTCTCAAATCAGCAGCCGCTGGCGACGTATAGGATGAGGAATTTCGATCCGCTTCCTGAGGGGCCTTCGAATCGGACCCGGATCACGATACGTTCTACGACCACGCGGAAGTGGCTCAGGCTGGGTTCAGGACTGCCCGGATCGGTAGGGTTCGCTCCGCAAACGGAGGCGAAAGCCTGTTCAAGCTCTGCCTCTGTGTAAGCCGGAAACAGAGACGCTTCTCCCGGTTCGAGGGACTGCGTCTGGAAGAAGCGCTCCTCTGCGTTCAGGTCTTTCCAAGGAGATTGGTAGCGCTTCCAATCTGACAGTTCACAGGTGGTGCCGTCGCCGGGAAAAACCAACACATTTTCATGGCGTTGGGCCACATCGACAATCGAATGTCCTTCGCGGGGTTGCAAGAAAAACGACCGGCCTTCCCAAGGGGTGCCATAGGAGAGGGGGATGGCGATGGTGTCATGGGAGTCCATGTCTCCATGGGTCAGGTGGGTTTCGCTCCACAGGGCGCTTTCCTGCTCGCCTGCGTAGCTGGTGGTCAACACGCTCAGTTCGTGAAATTCCACTTCGTGAATGACGGGGGGCGCTTGGGAGCGATGGAACATGCGCTTCCCGGTGGTTTCCGAAAAGCGGAGTTCCATCTCCCCGCGGGCGTTCACGGCCACTTGATGAAACGACTGGTGCTCTACGGGGTCCTGGCTTGGCTGTTCTATCGATGGGATGGGCTCATAGCCGTACATGAGCTGATAGAATTCAAAGGCCTTTGCGTCGGTGTTGAAATGGACGGGCTGGTCAAAGGAATAGGCGCGGAAGTTCTTCTCGTACAAGTAGCCGTAACGGTCATGGAGCAGGAAGCTTTGAATGGGATCGCCTTCCAGGGTGAATGTGGCGAGGCGCACCCGCCAGCCTTGGCGTTCGTGGAGCAGGACCACGGCGAGGTTGTCACGCAGTTCGACGACATCTTCTTTGACCAGCGGGCGGAACCGATGGAGGGGCACCTTGCCATCCTCTACGCCCTTTTGTTCGTAGGCATTGAAGAATTCCCATCCGCTTTCGTCGAATTGGATGGCGGGCACGTCTTCGAGGTGATCGAGGGCGAGTGTGTCCCGGCTGCCGTCCATGAGATGTGCCAACGCTTCCGCAAAACCTGAGCCCCCCAAAGACTGTCCCTGGACGATCTGGGCGCTCAGCAACATCACGATGAGACAGACGCGCATGGGGCAATTTAATGGCGAGGGGCCAAGAGCATGCTACGGCAGCCGCGACTGGAGTGACTGGGCCTTTCCTGGGTGAATCCGCGGACCGCATTGGCCGCATGGGTGGTGCGCCCTGATTTGCAACGGTTGGCGATGGTTGAAGTATGGGGGTACCGACCTTTGCGGCATGGATTCACTGTCGCAGATTGTGTTGGGGGCCGCCGTGGGGGAGGTGGTGCTGGGGCGCCGCATCGGCAACCGCGCGATGGTGTGGGGGGCGGTGGCCGGGACGATTCCCGACATGGACGTCCTGGGCAAGTACTTCCTCAGTGAGCTCGACAACCTGGCCTTCCACCGCGGCATCAGCCATTCGCTGTTGTTCTGCGTGGTCGGGGCATTGGTCTTCGGCTGGGTGACCGACCGGCTGTATCGCAGTCCCCATCACCGTTGGATTGCCATGGCGACCAAGGCGGCGGCGGCGGTGCTCATCGGATTCGTGGTGAACTTCATCACGCAGATCGTGGCACCCGGCGTCTGGCTGCCGGTGGCCCTCTACATTCCGGTTGCGGGCTATTGGCTGTGGCGCCACGCCCAGAAGCGCTATTTCAACGCCAGCTGGACTGCACCCGATGCGGACCTCAAAGGGTGGGTGCTGTTGTTTTTCTGGGGCTTCCTGACCCACACCCTGCTGGACTGCTTCACCACCTATGGCACCCAGCTGTTCGCACCGTTCGCCGACACCCGCGTGGCGTGGGGCACCATCGCGGTGGCCGATCCGCTGTGGACGTTTCCGTTTCTGGCCTGCCTGCTGGTGGCGGCGCGCTTTGCCCGTGAAGACAGCCGCCGCCGGCTGTGGAACGGCATCGGTCTGGGCTGGTGCTGCTTTTACTTGGCACTGACCGTCGTCAACCACAGCCGGGTACACCAGACCTTCGAAGCGGCGCTGGCCGAAGAGGAGAGGAGCTACGAGAAGTTCCACATCACGCCCACCATCTTCAACAACCTCCTCTGGAACGTGGTGGTCGATGCGGGCGACGAATACCTGCTCGCCCAGCATTCCATCCTTGATGAGATCCCCATCGCCTTCCACCCCGTGGACAAGGGGTACGGACTGCTGCACAACCTCGAGACCGATGAGACGCTGCGGGTGCTGCGTTGGTTCAGTGCCGGGTACTACAACGCGGTGTTGCGCGACGATGGGAGCTTGCAGGTCAACGACCTCCGCTTCGGCAGCTTTTCGGGGCGCGGGACTGACGCCGACGACTACATTTTCCGCTTCAAGCTGATCGACCGCGGCCCCGATGCGGCATACGGCTTCGAGCGCGCCCAAGGCGGCCCGCCCGACACCAAGGCCGAGGA
>DGOE01000047.1 GCA_002389295.1 Flavobacteriales bacterium UBA4474
AGCCGGAGCCTCCTCAGCAGCGGGAGCCTCTTCAGCAGCCGGAGCCTCCTCAGCAGCCGGAGCTGCAGCAGCGGCGGCCTCAGCCTCAGCTGTAGCCTGAGCGGCGGCCACCTCAGCAGCGAGTTCAGCTTGCTTTCCGGAGATCGCCTTGGCGCGGGCTTCGTTGATTTCCTTTTCCTTGGCCAGCATCTTGGCGCGCGCTTCGTCAGCAGCAGCGGAAAGCTTGTTGGCTTGTTGGGTCACTTTGCCCTCCTTGTCGCGCAGCCACTCCTCGAATTTCTTCTGGGCCTGCTCCTCGGTCATGGCACCCTTCTTGACACCATTCAAAAGGTGGTTGTGATACACAACACCCTTGTATTTGAGGATGGCCCGGGCCGTATCGCTCATTTCTGCACCGACCTGCAACCAATACAGGGCACGGTCGTGCACCACATCGATTGTAGCGGGGTTGGTGTTGGGATTGTATGTGCCGACTTTCTCGATGAAACGGCCGTCGCGCTTTGCGCGGGCATCAGCGGCGACAATGTGGTAGAAGGCCTGGCCTTTCTTACCGTGACGTTGGAGTCGGAGGCGGGTTGCCATGTGAAAAACGTTTTAAAAGGGTCCGAAACCCTGTTGTTGATTCTGTGAAAGCGGGCGCGAAGATAGGAAGTGACCAGCGGTCCAACAACCTTTTCTTGTGTGCAATCCCAATCAGCCGCGAATGTGGTCCAAAAATTCGCGCCGTGTGGCTTCGTTTGCAAACGCACCGTGATAGTCTGCGGTCACGGTAGAGCTCTGCTCGTCCTCGATGCCACGGCTTGACACGCACAGGTGCTTGGCTTCAATCACGACCGCAACATCCTCGGTGTCCAGAATTTCCTTGAGGGCCTCCGCAATTTGCCGCGTCAGGCGCTCCTGCACTTGCGGGCGCTTGGCGTAGTGGTCCACCAGGCGGTTGATCTTGCTCAACCCGATGACCCGACCCGATGACTTGTAGGCCACGTGGGCCCGTCCCGTGATCGGCAGAAAATGGTGCTCGCAGGTGGAATTCAAGTTGATGTCCTTTTCCACAAGCATCTCACCGTAGGCATACGTATTGTTGAACGTCCGGCAGACGGGGTGATGGGCAGGGTTGAGGCCTTTGAAAATCTCTTGGACATACATCTTGGCCACGCGGTCAGGCGTGCCCGAAAGGCTGTCATCGTTGAGATCCAGCCCCATCACCTCCATGATTTCCCGAAACAACGGGGCAATGCGGGCCATCTTCTCCTCGTCCGTCAAGTCAAAAGCGTCCGGGCGCAGCGGGGTGTCCACAGAAGTTCCGACGTGGTCATCACCCATCACTTCGTGCTGGGGGTTGGGCTGAAAGTTTCCGGGTATGGGGTTCGAGCTCGTCATGGCAAAAGGATGTAAGGATTAAAGCAATTCCTGTCCAAGGATGTTCAATCCACTGTATGTCCACAATGCGCGGTGGTGGAGCCGAAATGGGCGAAATTGCTTCTCTATGATTCTCGTCTACGATACCGAGACCACGGGCTTGCCCCGGGATTGGAATGCGCCCCTGACCGACAGCGAGAACTGGCCGCGCCTGGTGCAATTGGCCTGGCAGTTGCACACGCCGGAAGGGAAGCTCGTGTCCCGAGGAAACCACATCGTGAAGCCGGAAGGGTTCACCATTCCTTACAATTCCGCCAAAGTACACGGCATCACCACGGAACGGGCCCAAGCGGAAGGCATTGGACTTGACCAGGTGCTGGCCGCCTTCAATGAGGACCTGGACCGGGCAGAATACGTGATGGGCCACAACGTCGAATTCGACGTCAACATCATCGGCGCGGAGCTGATCCGACGTGGAAGCGGTCCGGAGCGGGTAACCGACAAGGCCGTCATCGACTCCAAGGATGAGGCCACCGATTTCTGTGCCATTCCCGGTGGCAAAGGCGGCAAGTTCAAATGGCCCACCCTGACCGAGTTGCACACCAAGCTTTTTGGTGCGGGTTTTGGCGACGCCCACGATGCGGCCTACGACGTGGACGCCACCGCGCGGTGCTTCTTTGCTTTGGTCCAACGCGGTGTCATCGTGCGCCCGGGTTTTCCAACCGGTGAGGGCATCCGTTACGAGGCGCCCAAGTTGGAGGCCGCCAATTTCGCCGCCCAGAAAAAAACCACCCCAGCACAAGGCCCGGCCAAAGGCGTGCCCACCCCGGCAGCGGGTGCAGCGGCGGTCGCAGATGTGCCTTTTTCGCACCTCCACGTCCACAGCCAGTTCAGTGTGCTGCAAGCCACTTCCAGCGTTCAGGCTCTCGTGGCCAAGGCGGTGGAGACCGGCATGCCCGCCATGGGCCTGACCGACCGCGGCAACATGATGGGGGCGTTTCAATTCGTGCGCGCCGCCAACAAGGCCGGCATCAAACCCATCGTGGGCGCCGAGCTCAACGTCTGCCGGGACCACGCCGACCGGTCCAAAAAAGACGACGGCTATCCCATCGTCTTGTTGGCCCGAAACCGCAACGGTTACCACGGCTTGGCCAAGCTCAGTTCACTGGCCTTCACCCAAGGTTTTTATTACGTCCCCCGCATCGACCGGGAGCAACTGCTCGAGTACAAGGACGACCTCATGGTCCTCACGGGCGGGCTGTTCAGTGAGGTGCCGAGCCTGCTGCTCAATGTGGGCGACCACCAGGCCGAAGAGGCCTTTCTGTGGTGGAAGGAGCACTTCGGCCCGCATTTCTATGCCGAGCTGAACCGCCACGGGCTGGAGGAAGAAAAGGTGGTCAACGACTTCCTGCTTCAGATGTGCGCCAAGCACGACGTGCGCTACATCCCCGCCAACAACAGCTTTTACACCACGCGCAAGGAAGCCGACGCCCACGACATCCTGTTGTGCGTGAAGGACGCCGCCAACGTGAGCCAACCCAAGCGCTACACCGGCAAGCGGGGCAGGGAATTCCGATTCGGGCTGCCCAACGACGAGTTCTACCTCAAGTCGCCCGAAGAGATGAAGCAGCTCTTTGCCGATGTGCCCGAGGCCTTTGAGACGGTCCGGGAGATCGTCGACGGCTGCGAAGGGTATGTGCTCGAGCGCGACGTGCTGCTGCCGGCATTCGATATCCCGGAGGAGTTCGTGGACCCCCTCGATGCCACAGACAAAGGCAAGCGCGGAGAGAACGCCTACCTGCGTCACCTGACCTACAAGGGGGCGGAGAAGCGGTATCCCGAAATCACGGAGGAAATCCGCCAGCGCCTCGATTTTGAGCTCGACACCATCGAAAGGACGGGGTATCCCGGTTACTTTTTGATCGTACAGGACTTCACCACAGCGGCCCGGGAGATGGGCGTGAGTGTGGGGCCGGGGAGGGGCTCGGCTGCGGGCAGTGCCGTGGCGTATTGCACGGGCATCACCAACATGGACCCGATCGAATACGACCTGCTGTTCGAGCGCTTCCTCAATCCCGACCGCGTGTCACTGCCCGATATCGACATCGACTTTGACGACGAGGGCCGGGGCAAGGTCATCGATTATGTGATCAACAAATACGGCGCCAACCAGGTCGCACAGATCATCACCTATGGCACGCTGGCGGCCAAGAGTTCGCTCAAGGACACGGCCCGCGTGATGGAGCTGCCCCACCACGAGGCGGACCGCCTGTCCAAGCAGATGCCGGACATCTCACTCGCCAAGCTGTTCAAGTTGTCCGACCCGGAGCTCAAGGAGAAGCTGCGCGGTCAAGAGGGGCTGGACATGGCCAATGCCATCAAGGCCATTCACGACCGGGACGACCTCGAAGGCGAGGTGGTCCGCAAGGCGCGCATCATCGAAGGTTCGGTGCGCAACACCGGCATCCACGCCTGCGGGGTCATCATCACGCCGGACGACATCACCAATTTCGTCCCCGTCGCCACTGCCAAGGACAGCGACATGGTCTGCACGCAGTTCGACAACGCGGTGGCAGAGGATGCCGGCCTGCTCAAGATGGACTTCTTGGGCCTGCGCACCCTGACCATCATCAAGGACGCGGTAGAGAACATCCGCAAGCGCAGTGGGGTCACGATGGACCCGGAGGCCTTTCCCCTGGACGATGAGACCACTTACGCCCTGTTTCAGCGCGGTGATACGGTGGGCATCTTCCAGTACGAATCGGTGGGCATGCAGCGCTACCTCAAGGAACTCAAGCCCACGGAGTTTGCCGATTTGATCGCCATGAACGCGCTCTACAGGCCCGGCCCGCTGGAGTACATCCCGGCCTTCGTGCGCAGAAAGCACGGCAAGGAGCCGGTGACCTACGACCTGGCCGCCTGCGAGGAATACCTCGCCGAGACGTACGGCATCACCGTATACCAGGAGCAGGTCATGCTGCTGAGCCAAAAGCTGGCGGGTTTCACCAAGGGTGAGGCCGACACGCTCCGCAAGGCCATGGGCAAGAAGAAGGCC